>NZ_QGAA01000003.1:0-455970 GCF_005233485.1 Pseudomonas sp. CFBP13509 | reverse complement strand
TACAGCGTTACACGCTGCTGTCAACACCTCTTTTTCTCCGCTTTCGACCGAGAAGATCGAATCGTTAATAGCGTCAAACAACATGACTCTATCAGCTCCTTCTGGGCTTCGATGAACTGAAGCAATCCGCTGCCTTATTCTGCATAACTCTTTGTTTACCAAGGAGTTTTGCGTTTCGACTGCGCCGGAAGTGGGGCAAATTATAGACTCCCAGGATCTGCCGTCAACACTTAATTTAGTTTTCCTATCAATTTGCCGAAGTTGATTAAAAAACCACCAAAACGCCCTCTATATAGAAGAGCGCCCCTAGATAACTCCCGCTTCTTTTAAAGCCTTCACATTCGCCGAGCCCAACCCCAACACATCCTGCAGCACCTGAGCCGTATGCTGCCCCAACAAAGGAGGCGCAGTACGGTACTCCACAGGCGTCTTGGATAACCGAATCGGACTGGCCACCAGCGGCACCATCCCCGCCAACGCATGCGGCAGCTGTATCGCCAGCCCTCGTGCCTTTACCTGAGGATCGGCAAACACCTGGGCTAGGTCATTGATCGGCCCACAAGGCACACCAACCCGCTCCAGTTGTGACACCCACTCAGCCGTAGTCTTGAAGACCGTAACCTGGCGAATCAATGGAATCAGCTCAGCGCGGTTGGCTACCCGCACCTTATTAGTAGAGAACCGCGGATCATCCGCCCACTGCGGCTGCCCAGCCACTTCGGCGAACTTGCGAAATTGCCCGTCATTACCCACGGTCAGTATGAAATCGCCATCGGCCGTAGGAAAATCCTGATAAGGCACGATATTCGGATGAGCATTACCCAGTCGTTTTGGCGCCGCTCCCGTGGCCAGGTAGTTCATCGCCTGGTTAGCCAGACAAGCCACCTGCACATCAAGCAATGCCATATCGATATGCTGCCCACCACCGTCATGATCCCGATGCGCCAGCGCAGCAAGGATCGCCACCGTCGAGTAGAGCCCAGTGAGAATGTCAGTCAACGCCACCCCCACCTTCACCGGCCCGGCCCCCTCATCGCCTTCCGGCCGACCGGTAAGACTCATCAGCCCACCCAACCCCTGGATCATGAAGTCATACCCCGCGCGAGCGGCATACGGCCCCGTCTGACCGAAGCCAGTGATCGAGCAGTAGATCAACTCCGGATTCACCTTCTTGAGCGAATCGTAGTCCAGCCCATACGCCGCCAGGCCACCCACCTTGAAGTTCTCGATCAAGATGTCGGACTTGGCAGCCAGATCTCGCACCAGCCGCTGTCCCTCCGGCCGCGTGAAGTCGATCGTCACCGACTCTTTGTTGCGATTAGCCGACAAGTAGTACGCCGCCTCACTCGTGTTCTCGCCATCAGCGTCTTTAAGGAAGGGCGGCCCCCAGGCGCGCGTATCGTCACCGCTACCAGGTCGCTCGACCTTGATCACCTCAGCCCCAAGGTCCGCAAGGATCTGCCCGGACCAGGGGCCTGCCAACACTCGCGATAAATCCAATACCCGCAGATGCGAAAGCGCGCCCATGCCGTTCTCCTATTAATAGAACGCCTGAATACCGGTTTGCGCGCGCCCCAGAATCAGGGCGTGCACGTCATGGGTACCCTCATAGGTGTTAACCACCTCAAGATTCACCAGATGACGCGCCACCCCGAACTCGTCGGAGATACCGTTGCCACCCAACATGTCCCGCGCCATACGCGCGATGTCCAGGGACTTGCCGCATGAGTTGCGCTTCATGATCGATGTGATTTCAACCGCAGCCGTTCCCTCTTCCTTCATACGCCCCAGGCGCAGGCAGCCTTGCAGCGCCAGGGTGATTTCGGTCTGCATATCGGCCAGCTTCTTCTGAATCAATTGAGTTGCTGCCAATGGACGGCCGAACTGATGGCGATCCAGGGTGTACTGGCGTGCGGTGTGCCAACAGAACTCGGCAGCACCCAAAGCCCCCCAGGAGATGCCATAACGCGCCGAGTTGAGGCAGGTAAAAGGGCCCTTCAAGCCGCGCACATCCGGGAAAATGTTCTCTTCCGGCACAAACACGTTATCCATCACGATCTCACCGGTGATGGAGGCGCGCAGGCCGACCTTGCCGTGAATCGCCGGCGCACTCAGGCCTTTCCAGCCTTTCTCCAGAACAAACCCACGAATATCGCCAGCGTCGTCCTTGGCCCACACCACAAACACGTCCGCAATCGGGCTATTGGTGATCCACATTTTTGCGCCGGTAAGGCTGTAGCCGCCATCCACTTTGCGCGCACGAGTGATCATCGCGCCAGGATCGGAGCCGTGGTCAGGCTCGGTCAAACCAAAACAACCAATCCATTCGCCAGAGGCCAATTTCGGCAAGTACTTCTGCTTTTGCGCTTCGGTGCCGAACTCATTGATAGGCACCATCACCAGTGACGACTGCACACTCATCATCGAGCGATAACCGGAGTCGACGCGCTCAACCTCACGCGCAATCAGGCCGTAGCTGACGTAACTCAAACCACTGCCCCCGTACTGCTCAGGAATCATCGCCCCCAGCAAACCGGTCTCACCCATTTCACGGAAAATCGCCGGGTCGGTCTTTTCATGGCGAAAGGCTTCGAGCACACGCGGCGCCAGCTTGTCCTGGGCGAATTGCTCAGCACTGTCGCGCACCATGCGCTCCTCTTCGGTGAGCTGTTGATCCAGCAGCAGTGGATCGATCCAGTTGAAGCTTGCCTTGCCAGCCATGAATGAGTCCTCGCAAAGAAAATCAGAATTCGTGCATGGAGCCTAGGCCGGGCAGGCAGGGAGAGCAAACGAGGTTTTTGCATAGGCTTGTGCTAATTTCTCACTCCGTAACGCCTACAAGCGGCGCAGCTGCACTTTTTATGTGAGGACAAGGTATATGCGCAGAAAAATTCCCAGCACCACCGCCCTTGTCAGTTTTGAAGCGGCAGCCCGCCACGAGAGCTTTACCAAGGCGGCGCATGAGCTTTCCATCACCCAAGGCGCCATTTGCCGACAGATCGCCAGCCTGGAAGAGTTTTTAAGTGTCGAGCTGTTTCGGCGCTCACGGCGCGGGGTAAAGCTGACGGAGGCGGGACTTTCATACAGCCGTCGCGTGGCCACCCAGTTGGACGCCGTGGAGCGCGATACCCTGTCCGTCATGGGGCAGCAAGGCGCAAACACCATTGAGCTGGCCGTAGTACCCACGTTTGGTACGCAATGGTTGATCCCTCGCCTCAAGGACTTTCAACGAGAGCATCCAGAAGTGACGGTAAACCTGACTAACCGCACGCGTCCTTTTCTATTTGCGGATACGGAATTCGACGCAGCAATTTACTTCGGCGACGCAGATTGGTCCGGTACCGAATCCCACAGGCTCATGGGAGAAAATCCTGTCCCCGTGTGCAGCCCGCGACTATTGGGCGAACTTGAGCGATTCACCCCCCAGGAGATTGCAGAACTGCCATTGCTGCAGCAGACCACCCGCCCTTACGCCTGGCGCCAATGGTTCAACGCCCAGCAACTGAACGTGCCCCGCGACATGACAGGCCCACGTTACGAGCTATTCTCGATGTTGTCTCAAGCCGCCATGCATGACATGGGTATTGCACTGATCCCGCCATTCCTTATCCAGCGAGAACTGGATGAGCATCGACTGGTGATCGCAAGCCCGCAGGCGCTGACCAGTTCGAAGGCTTATTACCTGATGATTCCTGACAGAAAAGTCGAATCCGCCTCACTGCATGCGTTCAGAGACTGGTTGATAGACCAATCGCAGCGCTACAGCCCCAGCATTTAAAGGACAAGCCTCACATACTGACTTTGTAGTCAGCTAAATCACAAGCCTACAGATGTACGTATATGTCGCATTTAAGCAGACTGTACCTGTCAGCCTGAAACAAGGCTTAAAGCCATGATTTTCGTGGCTTGTAGCGACTCCTATCAGCCAATGCCCGACTATTCACATCAACGATGGAAAAAAACACACGAATCAGCTGAAGCCCTTTAAACACCTGTATTTAAAGAGGTTATTTCAGACCGTTGCGACAATCAGTCACAGGGTGACTTGTAGTTAATTTTTCGTCACCCGTCATAATCCCTTGAAGGCCGTAAAGTTCGCCTGCAAAATGCCGCGCCCCGCTGTCATTTCAGCGGGATCGTGCTGATCGGCCGCCCCAGCTGCGCCACTCGCGGTGCACTGGCCTTTTTACAAAAAGATCAAAAGCAAAAAGATCATGCAGGAGATTTGACGTGCACATTGGTGTTCCTCTCGAAACCCAGACCGGTGAAACGCGGGTGGCTGCCACCCCGGAAACCATCAAGAAGCTGATCGGCCAGGGCCATAAGGTCACTGTTCAAAGCGGCGCAGGCCTCAAGGCCAGCATCGTCGACAGTGCCTATGAAGCGGCAGGCGCGACCATTGGCAGTGCCGGCGATGCGTTTGGCGCCGAGCTGATTCTCAAGGTGGTCGCCCCCAGCGACAGCGAACTGGCGCTGATCAAAAGCGGCACCGCGTTGGTGGGCATGCTCAATCCGTTCAGCAACGAAACCATTGCCAAGCTGGCCGAGCAAGGCATCACTGCCTTTGCGCTGGAAGCTGCGCCACGTAACTCGCGGGCCCAGAGCCTCGACGTGCTGTCTTCCCAGGCCAACATCGCCGGCTATAAAGCCGTGTTGCTGGCCGCCCATCATTACCCGCGCTTCATGCCGATGCTCATGACCGCCGCCGGTACGGTCAAAGCCGCGCGCGTGCTGATCCTCGGCGCCGGTGTTGCAGGCCTTCAAGCCATCGCCACGGCGAAACGCCTGGGCGCGGTGATCGAAGCATCCGACGTGCGTCCTGCGGTAAAAGAGCAGATCGAATCCCTTGGCGCCAAGTTCGTCGACGTCCCCTACGAAACCGACGAAGAACGTGAATGCGCCGTCGGTGTCGGCGGCTACGCGCGCCCGATGCCCAGCAGCTGGATGCAACGCCAGGCCCTGGCCGTGCACGAACGCGCCAAGCAGGCCGACATCGTCATCACCACCGCCCTGATCCCCGGCCGCAAGGCGCCGACGCTGCTCAGCGCCGACACCGTCGCGCAGATGAAGCCCGGCTCGGTGGTCATCGACCTCGCTGCCGCCCAGGGCGGCAATTGCCCGCTGACCGTCGCCGACCAGGTGGTGGTGGAGAACGGCGTAATCATCTGCGGCCCGACCAACCTCGCCGGCGCCGTCGCCGCCGATGCGTCGGCCTTGTATGCGCGCAACCTGCTGGACTTCCTGAAACTGGTCTTCAACAAGGAAGGGCAGTTTGAAATCAACCTCGAAGACGACATCGTCGCCGCGTGCCTCATGTGCCGCGACGGCCAAGTCATCCGCAAAAACGCCTAAGCAGGGATTCAGACGATGGAAGAGCTTATCTCCCCCGGTATCTACAACCTGATCATCTTTGTGCTGGCGATTTATGTCGGTTACCACGTGGTCTGGAACGTAACGCCCGCACTGCACACACCGTTGATGGCAGTGACGAACGCCATTTCAGCGATTGTGATTGTCGGCGCCATGCTCGCTGCAGCGCTGACCGTTACGCCACTGGGCAAGACCATGGGCACCCTGGCTGTGGCCCTCGCGGCCGTGAACGTGTTCGGCGGTTTCCTGGTAACTCGCAGGATGCTGGAGATGTTCAAGAAGAAAGCCCCGAAAGTAAAAGAAGAGGCGCCGAAGTAATGAGCATGAATCTGGTGACGACGCTGTACCTGATCGCGTCGATCTGCTTTATCCAGGCCCTCAAAGGCCTGTCGCATCCCACTACGTCGCGACGCGGCAATCTGTTCGGCATGCTCGGCATGGCGCTGGCGGTACTCACGACCGTAGGCCTCATCTATAAGCTCGGCGCTGAGCTGGCCACCGCCGGTATCGGCTACGTGATCGTCGGCCTGCTGGTCGGCGGCACCGCCGGCTCGATCATGGCCAAGCGCGTAGAAATGACCAAGATGCCCGAACTGGTCGCCTTCATGCACAGCATGATCGGCCTGGCCGCGGTGTTTATCGCGATTGCCGCCGTGGTCGAGCCGCAGTCCCTGGGCATCGTCAAACACCTGGGCGATGCGATCCCGGCGGGCAACCGCCTGGAGCTGTTCCTCGGCGCGGCCATCGGGGCGATTACCTTCTCCGGTTCGGTGATCGCGTTCGGCAAGCTGTCGGGCAAGTACAAGTTCCGCCTGTTCCAAGGCGCACCGGTACAGTTTGGCGGCCAGCACAAGATCAACCTGGTGCTCGGCCTTGCAACCCTGGGCCTGGGGCTGGCGTTCATGTTCACCGGCAACCTCACCGCCTTTGCGCTGATGCTGGCATTGGCGTTCGTGCTCGGCGTGCTGATCATCATCCCGATTGGCGGCGCCGATATGCCGGTTGTTGTGTCGATGCTCAACAGCTACTCCGGCTGGGCCGCGGCGGGCATCGGCTTCTCGCTGAACAACTCGATGCTGATCATTGCCGGTTCGCTGGTGGGTTCAAGCGGTGCGATCCTGTCGTACATCATGTGCAAGGCGATGAACCGCTCCTTCTTTAATGTACTGCTCGGCGGTTTCGGCAATGCGCCGGATGCCGGTGCTGCAGCGGGTTCTAAAGAAGCACGCCCGGTGAAGTCCGGTTCGGCCGACGACGCCACCTTCCTGCTGACCAACGCCGACACCGTGATCATCGTTCCAGGCTATGGCCTGGCAGTGGCACGGGCACAGCATGCCCTGAAGGAACTGACCGAAAAGCTGACGCACCGTGGCGTGACCGTGAAATACGCGATCCACCCGGTGGCCGGCCGTATGCCTGGGCATATGAACGTCCTGCTGGCCGAGGCGGAAGTGCCTTACGACCAGGTGTTCGAGATGGAGGATATCAACTCCGAATTCGGCCAGGCTGACGTGGTGCTGGTGCTGGGCGCGAACGACGTGGTCAACCCGGCCGCCAAGAACGACCCCAACTCGCCGATTGCCGGCATGCCGATCCTGGAGGCGTTCAAGGCCAAGACCATCATCGTCAACAAGCGTTCGATGGCCAGTGGTTATGCCGGGCTGGATAACGAACTGTTCTACCTGGACAAGACCATGATGGTCTTCGGTGATGCCAAGAAGGTCATCGAAGATATGGTCAAGGCCGTCGAGTAACACTGCGCCAGAGCAATACCCGAAACCCTGGCCTCCAGTAGGCTGGGGTTTTTTATTACCCCATGAAACCCGACCAAAGGCTCTAAATCGCTGCCCCGCATTCGACCATGGTAGCGGGCCGAAACTTTTTGAAATCACTACACTGCCCACCTTGCTTCCGTAGCCTGAGATAACAATTCATGTACCGTGATCGTATCCGCTTGCCTTCGTTGTTGAACAAGGTCATGAGCGCGGCAGACGCCGCCGCACTGATCGAGGACGGCATGACCGTCGGCATGAGCGGCTTCACCCGTGCCGGTGAAGCCAAGGCCGTCCCCCACGCCCTGGCCGAACGCGCCAAGACGTCCCCGCTGAAAATCACCCTGATGACCGGCGCCAGCCTGGGTAACGACTTGGACAAGCAATTGACCGAAGCCGGCGTGCTGTCCCGACGCATGCCGTTCCAGGTCGATAGCACGTTGCGCAAGGCGATCAACGCCGGCGAAGTGATGTTTATCGATCAGCACCTGTCGGAAACCGTCGAGCAACTGCGCAACAACCAGCTCAAGCTGCCGGACATTGCCGTCATCGAGGCCGTTGCGATCACCGAACAAGGCCATATCGTGCCCACCACGTCCGTGGGTAACTCCGCAAGCTTCGCGATTTTCGCCAAGCAAGTGATCGTCGAGATCAACCTGGCACACAACCCGAATCTGGAAGGGCTGCACGACATCTATATCCCGACCTACCGGCCAACCCGTACGCCGATCCCGCTGGTAAAGGTCGACGACCGCATCGGCAGCACCGCGATCCCGATCCCGCCGGAGAAGATCGTCGCCATCGTGATCACCAATCAGGCCGACTCAGCCTCCACCGTGACACCACCCGACAGCGACACCCAGGGCATCGCCAACCACCTGATCAACTTCCTCAAGCAGGAAGTGGACGCCGGGCGCATGACCAACAAGCTTGGCCCGCTGCAGGCCGGGATCGGCAACATTGCCAACGCAGTGATGTGCGGCCTGATCGATTCGCCGTTCGAAGACCTGACCATGTATTCGGAAGTGTTGCAGGACTCGACGTTCGACCTGATCGACGCCGGCAAACTGAGCTTTGCCTCGGGCAGCTCGATCACCCTGTCGGAGCGGCGCAATGCCGACGTGTTCGGCAACCTGGAGCACTACAAAGACAAGCTGGTGCTGCGCCCGCAGGAAATTTCCAATCACCCTGAAGTAGTGCGGCGCCTGGGCATTATCGGCATCAACACGGCGCTGGAGTTCGACATCTACGGCAACGTCAACTCCACCCACATCTGCGGTACGCGGATGATGAACGGCATCGGCGGTTCCGGCGACTTTGCGCGCAACGCGCACCTGGCGATCTTCGTCACCAAGTCGATTGCCAAGGGCGGCGCGATTTCCAGCGTGGTGCCGATGGTCAGCCATGTGGACCACACTGAGCATGACGTCGATATCCTGGTCACCGAAATAGGCCTCGCCGACTTGCGGGGCCTGGCGCCGCGGGAGCGGGCCCGGGTGATCATCGACAACTGTGTGCATCCGGCATACCGCGATGCGCTGAACAGTTACTTCAACACAGCCTGCGCCATCGGCGGACACACGCCACACATCCTGCGCGAAGCACTGAGTTGGCACATTAACCTGGAAGAAACCGGGCATATGCTCAAGGCTTGATTGATACAGATTCGAGCTGACGCAAACACAGTTTCGTCAGCTCGATGCCACAACCCTCGATTCTTGAAAAAACTGTACTGCTGTACCGGTCATTTCCTACCGAAAATTCCCACACCCACATCATAAAATGCCTATTTCGCACTATTTCAGTGCGGACAGGTACAGTTGCCCCATTTCCGTACAGTACAGCGCCTATAAACAGTTAACTGGCCCCTCACAATACAGGTGAACTGTATCTAGAGAGTCTTGCGCCGGAAGAGGATCATTGGCATCAGTTAAACCACTACCTAATCCCGCCACAAGCGGAAGGATGTCATCATGGAACGTACACTCAGTTCCGAACTGTTCTTCGAAGAAAAAGCTGTAAACACCCAGGCTTCCCTGCCTTTGCGCGTTCTCGCCAACCTGATGTTGTGGCAGCGCCGCATCTCCAGCCGCCATCAACTGGCTCGTCTGGATTCGCGTCTGCTGGCTGATGCCGGTATCAGCGAAGCTCAACGCTACGAAGAGCTGAGCAAGCCGTTCTGGCGTTAATTGACGCCCGCTGGCCCTGACCCACCGGGTCCACAGCCAGCACTGATTTGTCAAAACAAAGCCCGCCCCGGGAGACCGGAGGCGGGCTTTGTTGTTTCGGGGCCAGCCTTGTTCCAGGCCAAACAGTAGCCATTCATCTCAACCAGTACAGTTCAAAAAATATAACAGTTAAGCAGTACAATTAAGCATTGGTGTATCTGTAACGGTCAACGCAACTCGCCCACCATGGTGTTCCAGGACCTCACGGAAGGCGCTCACCATGGACACCCAACCCTCTCTCTATAAACGGCTGTTACACAGGACAGCTTCCACGCTGGCCAAATGGCTCCGCCACGCCTACGAACGCCGCCAACTGGCGCAACTCGATCTTCGAGAACTCTCCGATGTCGGCATCAGCCCGGGAGACCGAATGGCCGAGCTGTCCAAGCCGTTCTGGCGAGACTAGGCAGTCAAGAAGCTTTCCGAACGGATAAACAGCGGCTTAATATCCATGCACAACGTGGCGAACCGTTTAGAACAGGCGTCTGATCCCCAATGGCTGCCCTGCGCCACCTTATTCGTTCACCTACAGGAGTCACCCCATGTCCCGTATTCGCCTGCTGAGTGCTGCTGCCCTGCTGGCCCTGGCCACCAACGCCAGCGCATCCAGCTTCATCGTGACCACCGACTCCATCGTCGGCGCACTGAAGGCTACTTCCGACGCCACCTCCGATGCCACTTCGTCACTGCGGGATAACAAGGTCGTGCGCGCCGCCCGTGACGACGCAGCCAGCTTCGTCGCAAGCGAAGGCGCCATTCGTGGTGTGAAGCTGGAAAGCGCCCTGGCCCAGATCCGCCAACACGCGCCGCAACTGAACACCGCGACTGACGCACAACTGGCCCAAGCCATCCTGGCTATTTGAGTGGGCTGACAAAGGGAGCGCCCGTCGCTCCCCGATGCCGACGCACTGGCTCTCGCTCGGGCATTACGCTAGCCTTGGCGCTCGCTTTCAGTTGTCGAGTCCCATGGCTTTTTCATACCGCCTGCTAATAGTCCCTGTGTGTTTGTGTGCCAGCTGGTCGCCATTGGCTTCGGCCTTTGACCTGACCATCCAAGGTACCGTCGCGAGTGCGTACGCCACCAGCAAGGTGAGCTCCGCGCCTTTCGACCGGAAAGTAGTCGTGGCGGCCCAGGCTGATGCCGCTGCGTTTATCGCCACTGACGGCCAATGGCGGGGTGCACGGCTGGAATCCGCGCTGGATTACCTGCGCCGTACCCAACCAAAACTTAACGCCAGCGACCTTGAACTGGCGCAGGCAATTCTCGTCCAATAATCATCTTTGTATTTCGGAGTCATTCCATGCGTAGCCCGCTGATCGCCGCCACCCTTGGCCTGCTGTTGTTGGCCGACGTTGCCCAGGCACATACCCTGGTGGCCACCAGTAACATCATTGTTCGCGCCTCTGGCCGCACCATTGATTTCACTTCGGACACCACCACCTCCATCCGCGACTCCAAAGTCGTGCGCGAAGCCCACGATGACGCGGCCAGTTTCGTCGCCACCAACGGCGAGATCCGCGGCGCACAGTTGGAAGCCGCCTTCGACACCCTGCGCACCCGCCTGCCGGAAGCGCGCGATGCCAGCGACCAGACCCTCGCCGAAGCTATCCTCGCTCTGTGAGGCGCCTTGTCGCCTGGCTCCTGGCCGGGACTGTGCTGCTGTGTGCCAGCGCAGCCCAGGCCAGCCTGCAACTGCGGCTCAAGACAGATGGCTTGAGCCCGACCGAACAGCAGGCCAGCCAGGCATTGCTCGACGAGGCGATGCGCTCGCTGCCACCGCGCTTCGTCGAGCAGTTGGACCGGCGCATCGATGTCGGCTGGACCGACAAGATGCCCGAAAATGCCTACGGCCAGGCCTCCCTGGTGTCCGAGTTGGACCTCAACCGCAACCTGCTCGACAGCCTGACCGACGGCAGCGCCGCCACGCAAAAAACCAATCGCCCCCACGGCACCGTGCGCCGGGAAATGCTCGCCACCGTGCTGCATGAACTGACCCACATCTATGACCGTGCGCGCCTGTGGCCCAAGGACGAACGCGCGCTGATCCAGCGTTGCAGCCGCCAGAACAACATCACCGGCCTGATCGGCCTGCCCGATCAATGCCGTGGCCAGAATGACCGACGCTTCACCCTCAGCGATGACCCGCGCCTGCTGGACCTGGCGGGCTGGCCGCAATATGTCGGCCGTCGCGGTGAGCGCGAACAACACAACCGTCAGGTCGCGCGCAGCCCGGATATCTACGAAACCACCAGCCCGCTGGAATTCGTAGCGGTCAATATGGAGTACTTCCTTCTCGACCCAAGCTATGCCTGCCGGCGCCCCGCGCTGTTCCGCTATTACAAGGAACACTTCGGCTGGGCCCCACCGGAACAAGACACCTGCGCCAAGACCTACGCGTTCCTCAACGCCGGCAACGATTTCGCCAAGACACCCCTGGGCCACGTCGACCCGGAGCGGGTCTACGAAATCGACTACCTGCTGGCCGAAGCCAACCAGAACCTGGTCAGCCGCTGGGGCCACAGTATGTTGCGCCTGGTGATCTGCGCGCCGGGCCGCCCCCGTGGGCCGGACTGCCGGCTCGACCTGGACCAGCACCTGGTGCTGTCCTACCGCGCCTTCGTCGGCGATGTACAGCTGTCCAGCTGGGACGGCCTGGTGGGCAAGTACCCGTCACGGCTGTTCGTGTTGCCGCTGGCCCAGGTGATCGACGAATACACCAAGACCGAACTGCGCGGCCTGGCGTCCGTGCCGCTGAAACTGTCGCGCCAGGAGATCAACGACACCGTCGAGCACGCCGCTGAAATGCACTGGAGCTATGACGGCAACTATTACTTCCTGTCCAACAATTGCGCGGTCGAAAGCCTGAAACTGCTGCGCAGCGGCAGCGCCAACCCCCAGCTGACCGGCCTGGACAACATCACGCCTAATGGCCTGCTGGAAGTGCTGCAAGCCCGTGGCCTGGCGGATACCAGCGTACTCAACGACAAACGCGAGGCCATGCGCCTGGGGTATCACTTCGACTCCTTCCGAGAACGCTACCAGGCCATGTTCGACGTGCTGCGCAAACACCTGCCGATCAAACAGACCCAGGTTGAAGACTGGCTGTCCCTCAGCGCCGAAGAGCGCCGCCAGTGGTTCGACCAGGCCGACCTGCGCACCAGCGCCGCACTGCTGCTGCTGGAACAGGCGAGCTTTCGCAAACAGCTGATGCTGGCCCAGGACGAAGTCAAGCAACGCTACCTCGGTGCACGCGAGCTGAAAAACGGCGGCATGGAGAAAGCCAACGCCACACTGCAGCAGATCCTCGCCAACAGTGGCTTCCTCAGCCGTCCCGCAGAACTGCTGGGCAGCGGTGGCTATGGCCTGCCGCAACCATCGGAAGCCAAGCGCCTGGAATCGGAAAGCGCCGAGCGCCAGAAGCAGCTGCAATCGCTCACCGGCGAGCTGGATAAAGAGGTGAGGGCGCTGCTGGATCCGTCCCGCGCGGCCGAAATTGCTGCGTGTGAAGCCAACCTCAAGCAGGTGGGTGAACACCTGCGCAAACTGCACAAAGCAGCGGGCGGCCTCGAGCTGCCCTGAAGTACACGGGATAAACACATTCCAATGTGGGAGCAAGCCCCCTCCCACATTTGAAATGTGTACACCTGAAGACCGTACATCTTCCCACCACCAACTGTTTTGCCAACGAAAGCTGGCTGAAAGCTAACGCGTCTAGGATCGCCCCCAACTGCCGGCAACAGACCGGCTGTACACAACAACAATGGTGATCCCCGATGTCCGTCCGTACCCGCCTGTTCGCCCCAACTCCACCCGTACGCCTCGTGCCCTTCGTTCTGCGCTGACCCCACCCCGGTTCGCCATTCCCTAGCCGCGCTACGCCTGGAGTATTCCTATGCTGACTTTCCTTGGCTTTGCCATGGTCATCACGTTCATGTTCCTGATCATGACCAAGCGCCTGTCTGCGCTGATCGCCCTGATCATCGTGCCTATCCTGTTCGCGCTGTTCGGCGGTTTCGCACCGAAGATCGGCCCGATGATGCTCGAAGGCATTACCAAGCTCGCGCCCACCGGCGTGATGCTGATGTTCGCCATCCTCTATTTTGCCCTGATGATCGACTCCGGCCTGTTCGACCCGGCTGTGCGCAAGATCCTCAAGATGGTCAAGGGCGACCCGCTGAAGGTGTCGGTCGGCACCGCCGTGCTGGCCCTGGTGGTGTCCCTCGACGGTGACGGCGCCACCACCTACATGATTTGCGTGGCCGCCATGCTGCCGCTGTACCAGCGCATCGGCATGAGCCCGCGGATCATGGCCGGCCTGATCATCCTCGCCGGTGGCGTGATGAACATGACCCCCTGGGGCGGCCCGACCGCCCGCGCCGCCAGTGCGCTGCACGTGGACCCCTCGGATATTTTCGTACCGATGATCCCGGCGATGGCCGCCGGTGTGGTGGCGATCCTGGTGATTGCCTACATGTACGGCAAGCGCGAACGGGCGCGCCTGGGTGAACTGCACCTGCAAGGCGACGAGATCGACCACAGCGAGATCAGCGTGTCGCAATACCCGGACGCCCGTCGTCCGAAGCTGATCTGGTTCAACGGTGCCCTGACCCTGGCCCTGATGTGCACCCTGATCGCCGGCCTGTTGCCGCTGCCGGTGCTGTTCATGGTGGCATTCAGTATCGCGATGATCGTCAACTACCCGTGCCTGCAACAGCAGAAAGACCGCGTCGCCGCCCACGCCGGCAGCGTATTGGCGGTGGTCGGGTTGATCTTCGCCGCAGGGATCTTCACCGGCATCCTGTCGGGCACCGGCATGGTCGATGCCATGTCCAAGAGCCTGCTGGCCGTCATTCCGGAAGCCATGGGCCCTTACCTGGCGGTGATCACCGCACTGGTGAGCATGCCGTTCACCTTCTTCATGTCCAACGATGCGTTCTACTATGGCGTACTGCCAGTACTCGCCGAAGCCGCCAGCCATTACGGCATCACCGCAGTGGAAATGGCCCGCGCCTCGATCGTTGGCCAGCCCGTGCACTTGCTCAGCCCGCTGGTACCGTCGACCTACCTGTTGGTGGCCCTGGCCGGTATCGAATTTGGCGATCACCAGCGCTTCACCCTGAAGTGGGCAGTACTGGTATGCCTGTGCATAATGTTCGCCGCATTGCTGATGGGGATTTTTCCGCTGTTCAGCACTCTATAATCGTACCGACTCACTCACCGCGCGGCGCTGCAGCTTGCGCGGTTTAACACTTGCTCAAAGGAATACACATGGAATGGCTGACCAATCCGGAAATCTGGATTGCCTTCTTCACCCTGACGGCCCTCGAGATCGTCCTGGGCATCGATAACATCATCATGATTTCGATCCTGGTCAGCCGCATGCCCAAGCATATGCAGGCACGCACCCGGATCTTCGGCCTGGCATTGGCCATGGTCACGCGAATCCTGTTGCTGCTGTCGATCACCTGGGTCATGCGCCTGACCGACGACCTGTTCGTGGTCTTCGGCCAAGGCATTTCCGGCCGCGACCTGATCCTGTTCTTCGGTGGCCTGTTCCTGCTGTGGAAAAGCTCCCAGGAGATGTACCACGCCCTGGAAGGTGAAGACGAAACCCACGACGAACCCAAGGGCGCCGGTGGCAAGTTCATCTACACCATCATCCAGATCGCGATCATCGACATCGTCTTCTCCCTGGACTCGGTGATCACCGCCGTGGGCATGGTCTCCCATGTGCCGGTCATGGTTGCCGCGATCATTGTTGCCGTATTGGTGATGATGCTGGCCGCCGGCACCATCAGCGACTTCATCGACAAGCACCCGTCGCTGAAGATGCTGGCGCTGTCGTTCCTGCTGGTGGTGGGTACCGTACTGATCGCCGAATCCTTCGACGTGCACGTGCCAAAAGGCTACGTCTACTTCGCCATGGCATTCTCGCTGGCGGTGGAAGCGGTGAACATCAAGATGCGCACCGCCATCGCGAAAAAGAAGAAACAGCAGGACCCTGTGAAACTGCGCAAGGATATTCCGGGTCAATAAACCCGAGCCAGACAAAAAAGGGGCTTTTATAAGCCCCTTTTTTTCATGCATAAAAAGCTGATTTCATGACAGTTTTGTTTCAATCCCCACTTTAGCTATGCGATGCTGGCGCCGAGCCCATTCGCCAACTACAGCTTAACTACAAGACGTAGAACGGCACGCGGCAATTCTCATTTGCGCCAAATGGCGCACACCCACACGGGGGGCCGAGCATGCTGACCTTGCTCAATCTGCTTTCCGCCGTGACCCTGCTTATCTGGGGCACGCACATCGTCCGTACCGGCATTCTGCGGGTCTACGGTTCCAACCTGCGTCAAGTCATCGGGCAGAACATGTCCAAGCGCTGGCTGGCATTTGTCGCCGGCATCCTGGTGACTGCCATGGTGCAGAGCAGCAACGCCACGGCAATGCTGGTGACCTCCTTTGTCGGCCAGGGCCTGATGGGGCTGGTGCCCGCCCTGGCGACCATGCTCGGCGCCGACGTCGGTACCGCGCTGATGGCGCGGGTGCTGACCTTCGACCTGTCCTGGCTGTCGCCGCTGCTGATCTTTCTCGGGGTGATTTTCTTCCTGTCGCGCAAACAGACGCGGGCCGGGCAGTTGGGCCGGGTCGGGATCGGCCTCGGGCTGATCATCCTCGCGCTGCAGTTAATCGTCGAAGCCGCCGGGCCGATTACCCACGCCCAGGGCGTGAAAGTGCTGTTCGCCTCGCTGACCGGCGATATTTTGCTCGATGCCCTGGTCGGCGCCCTGTTCGCGATGATTTCCTACTCCAGCCTCGCCGCTGTCCTGCTGACCGCCACCCTGGCCGGCGCCGGGGTGATCGGCTTGCACGTGGCCATCGGCCTGGTAATCGGCGCCAACATCGGCAGTGGCGTGCTGGCCTTTCTCAGCACCAGCATGCAGAACGCCGCCGGTCGCCAGGTCGCCTTGGGCAGCCTGCTGTACAAACTGATCGGCCTGCTGCTGATTATCCCGGTGCTCGACCCGCTGGTGCTGTGGATGGACGGCCTGGACTACAGCGCCCAAGGCATGGTCATCACCTTCCACCTGCTCTACAACGTCAGCCGTTGCCTGATCCTGCTGCCCACTATCGGCCCCATGGCCAGGCTGTGCGCCTGGTTGCTGCCGGAGCGGGACGAGGTCAACGGCAAGGCCAAACCGCGCCACCTGGACCCCACGGCCCTGACCACACCGAGCCTGGCCCTGGCCAACGCCGCGCGCGAAACCCTGCGCCTGGGTGATCTGATCGACAACATGCTCACCGCCATGCAGGAAGTGCTGCGCGGCAAACAGACAGCCATTACCCAGGAAATACGCAGCCTCAGCGATGATGTCGAGGCACTCTACAGCGCGATCAAACTCTACCTGGCGCAAATGCCCCGCGAAGACCTCAGCGAGCAAGACAGTCGGCGCTGGGCCGAAATCATCGAGCTGTCGATCAACCTGAAACTGGCCGGCGACCTGATCGAACGCATGCTGCGTAAAGTCCAGCAGCAGAAAACCTCCCAACGCCGCCAGTTTTCCGAAGTGGGCCTGGAAGAACTCACCGTCCTGCACAGCCAATTGATCGCCAACCTGCGCCTGGGCTTGTCGGTGTTCCTCAGTGCCGACCCGGAAAGCGCCCGCCAACTGCTGCGCGAAAAGCGCCGCTTTCGCGCCCAGGAACGCCGCCTGGCCCACGCCCACGTCAGTCGCCTGCAACGCAAGATCGTGCAGAGCCTGGAGACCAGTTCCCTGCACCTGGAGCTGATTGCCGACATGAAACGCTTGAACTCGTTGTTTTGCAGCAGTGCTTATGTAGTCTTGGAAACGTCCGACACCGGCGCACTCTCCGCCGAAGATATTGCCGACATCACACATTCGCCCTGAACGTACGATGGCCCGTGAAGTCAGTTAAAGCTGACCTCACTCGCCAGGAAGCTTGTTATGCGTCGCCTGTTGTTCGCTTGCCTGCTCATGGGTTCTGCCCACGTCCTTGCCTTTGACCGCTTGCAGGTTGAGGGCTACACCTTGCCCAACGGCCTGCAATTGCTGCTTAAACCGGGCACCGAGCGCGGCCATGTGGCGATTCGCCTGGTGGTCGGCGTCGGCCTGGACGACTTCGGTTGCGAGGACAAGGAACTGCCGCACCTGCTCGAGCACTTGCTGTTCAGCGGTATCGACGGCGGCGGCGAAGGCGAGCTGGAAGACCGCATGCAAGCCCTGGGTGGCGAGTGGAACGCCTACACCAGCAACGCCGATACGACCTTTGTGATCGAGGCACCCGCGCAAAACCAGCGCAAGGTGCTCGACCTGCTGCTGGCGATCATCACCCGCACCCAGTTGACCGACGCCAATATCAACGCGGCCAAACAGGTCGTCGAGCGCGAAGACGGCGGTCATTACTCCCACCTGCAACGCCTGCTCGACCGCCAGGACCTGGGCCACACCGCCAGCAATCAACTGGCCATCGAGCTGGGGCTCAAATGCGCCGAGCGCGCCGAGGTCGATCACCTGACCCGCGATCAACTGGAGACGCTGCGCAAAAATTGGTACGCCCCCAACAACATGACCCTGATCATCGTCGGCGACCTCGACAAACTGCTGCCGGCCTACCTGGAACGCACCTACGGTCAACTCGACCCGATCGAACCCAGCGAGCACCCGGCGCTGCCGCAGATCCAGCACGCCGCCGCCAGCCACCGCGACCTGATCCACGGCTGGGTGGGCGACAGTGCCAAACTGCACTGGCTGTTCCCCGAGCCGGTACTGGACGACCAGCATGATGAAACCTACGACCTGCTCAAGGATTACCTGGACTGGGCGCTGTACCGCCAACTACGCCTCAAGCATGGGTTGTCCTACGGGCCCTGGAGCGAGCGCGAAGTGCTCGGCGGCGTTGGCTTCCTCAGCCTGAATGCCGACCTCGAGCGGGACCACCTCCCCGAAGCCGAGCAGGTGCTGCAAGACCTCAAGACGCAACTGCTCAAGGACGGCCTTGACCCAACGGTATTTGCCCGCCTCAAACAGGCCGCCATCGCCCGCCAGGCCTGGGCCGTGCAGGGCAACAGCGCGCTGGCCGACTATTATTGGAGCGCCTCGGGCGATTACGACAACGGCCACTTCAGCGACCCGGTCAAACGCATCAAGGCCGTGAGCCTGGAGCAGACCAGCCAGGCCATGCGCGAGTTGCTCAAGCAACCGGGTTACTGGCGCATCGAGAAACCACTGCTGAGCTACGACATGCTCAACTGGATCGGCGCCGGCGTCCTCGGGCTGATCGCCATTGCGTTGATCGGCGTGCGCCGTTATCGCAAACGGATCGCGTAATGAGGCACCGAACCCTGGCCTAAGACGTTATTCTGTCTGGGATTTTTTCCTACAAAGACTGCGAACCGCCGAATGCAAAACCTGACCCGCTTAATCACCCGCGTCCTCGAACTGATGAAGCGCTACCCAGGGGTGATTGCACTCGGCGGTTTTATCTCGGGTGTATGCAGCTTCATCCTGGTGGATCGCCAGCAGGGCATGGCCAGTTGGATCGCGGTGATCATGCTGGTGAGCTGGCTGTGGCTGATGCTGGAAAACAGCTTTACCCAGCTGTTCACCAAAGTCTTCAAGCGCGAAATACCCGAACCCCTGCTGCGCTACGCGACCCAGATGATTCACCAGGAAAGTCTGTTCTTCGTGCTGCCGTTCTTTTTCGTCACCACCGCCTGGAACAGCGGCCAATCGGTGTTCACCGGCCTGCTCGGCGCGGCCGCGCTGGTGTCGATCGTCGACCCGCTGTACTACAAATGGCTGGCGCCCAAGCGTTCGTTGTTCCTCGCGTTGCACACCCTGACCCTGTTCGCCGCGCTGCTCACTGCGCTGCCGATCATCCTGCACCTGACCACCGCCGAAAGTTACAAACTCGCCCTCGGCGTCGCCATGGCCTTGTCGATTCCAAGCCTGGCGGTGAGCCTGCCGCTGCGCAGCCTCAAGGGCTGGGCGATGCTGCTGGGGGTAACGGCCGCCATTGGTTGCGCGGGCTGGTTCCTGCGCAGTTGGGTACCGCCGGCCACCTTGTGGATGACCGAAGTGGCGATCAGCACCCAACTGCAAGACCGCACGCCGGGTGACGACCTCAAGGAAGTCAGCGCCGCCCAACTGCGCAGCGGCGGGCTCTATGCCTACACCGCAATCAACGCGCCGCGCGGGCTGGATGAGCGCATCTACCACGTGTGGAAATTCAACGGCAAAGAGGTCGACCGCATCGCCCTGGACATCCACGGCGGACGCAAGGAGGGCTACCGCGCCTGGACCCACAAGCAGAACTTCCCGCCCGAAGCGGTAGGGCGCTGGCAAGTCCAAGTGTTGACGGAGGACGGCCAGGTGATCGGCGTGCTGCGTTTTAAAGTGACGGACACAGCACAAACCGACAACCCAAAGTAGGCAGGATCGTGCTATTACGTAGGAATTGTGGATAGCCAGACAAGCTCGGAGCTTATGACCAGTAGTACTACGGCCGGCGCAGCCCACCTCGATACGTCCACCGCTCCCCCGTTACTGCGGATTACAGGGGACTGGACGCTTGCCCACTACGCAAACCTGAAGAAGCTGTCGGACAAGCTCGACGGCCAATACGACGCCGGAGCGCGCATCGATCTCAATGGCCTCGGCGCCCTGGATACCGCCGGCGCCTCGCTGCTGGTGGAGCTGCTGGGGCCCACCCGTATCGAACAATCCGCCGAGCAGACCGACTGCAGCCTGTCCGCAGCCGACCGCGCGCTGCTCAAGACCGTCTACCGCTCCCTCAACGATTTTTGCGTGCCGGACAAAGCGCCGGAAGAAGCCACTGGCATTCAGGTGCTGGCGCGTATCGGCGCGGCCGTGGACAAGGTCTGGCAAGACAGCAAGCAACTGCTGGGCTTTATCGGCCTGATCCTCGAAACCTTTGCCCGGGGCATTTTCCGGCCCAAGCGCTGGCGCCTGACGCCGATGGTCGCCCATCTTGAACAGGTCGGCCTCGACGCCGCGCCCATCGTCGCGTTGCTGACCTTTCTGGTCGGTGCCGTCGTGGCGTTCCTCGGCGCTACAGTGCTCAAGAGCTTTGGCGCAACGATCTTTACCGTGGACCTGGTGGCGTTCTCTTTCCTACGGGAATTCGGCGTATTGCTCACCGCCATCCTGATTGCCGGTCGCACCGCCAGCGCCTTTACCGCGCAAATCGGCTCGATGAAGGCCAATGAAGAAATCGACGCCATCCGCACCCTGGGCCTGGACCCGATGGAGTTGCTGGTATTGCCGCGCGTGCTGGCGTTGCTGGTGGCACTGCCGATGCTGACGTTCATGGCGATGCTGGCGGGGATCGTCGGCGGCGGCGTGGTCTGCGCCGTGGCCCTGGACATCTCGCCGGCGATGTTCCTCTCGCTGCTGCAATCGGACATTGGCGTGCAGCACTTCCTGGTGGGCATGGTAAAAGCCCCGTTCTTCGCCTTCCTGATCGCCGCCATCGGCTGCCTGGAAGGCTTCAAGGTCAGCGGCAGCGCCGAATCGGTCGGCGCCCACACCACCTCCAGCGTGGTGCAATCGATCTTTGTGGTGATCGTGCTGGATGCGGTGGCCGCGTTGTTCTTCATGGAGATGGGCTGGTGAGTCGTCTGCACCGTGCGCCCACCGAGGCGGTGATTGAAGTGCGTGGCCTGTGCAATCGCTTTGGCAGCCAACGCGTGCACGAGCATCTCGACCTGGATCTGTACAAGGGCGAAATCCTTGCGGTGGTCGGCGGATCCGGCAGCGGTAAATCAGTGCTGCTACGCAGCATCGTCGGCCTGCGCCGGCCCAGTGAAGGCGAAGTGCGGGTGTTCGGTAAGAACCTGCCGAGCCTGCCGGAACATGAACGCTCGCTGGTGGAACGGCGCTTTGGCGTACTGTTCCAGAAGGGCGCGCTGTTCTCCTCGCTGACGGTGACCGAGAACGTCGCGCTGCCGCTGATCGAACATGCCGGGCTCAGCCGCCGTGATGCCGAGCACCTGGCTGCGGTCAAGCTGGCCTTGGCCGGACTGCCGCTGTCGGCGGCCGACAAATACCCCGCTTCGCTGTCCGGCGGCATGATCAAGCGCGCGGCCCTGGCACGCGCCCTGGCACTGGACCCGGACATCCTGTTCCTCGACGAACCCACCGCCGGCCTCGACCCGATTGGTGCGGCGCAATTCGACCAACTGATCCTGACCCTGCGTGATGCGCTGGGCCTGAGCGTGTTCCTGGTCACCCATGACCTGGACACGCTCTACACCATCACCGACCGTGTGGCGGTGCTGGCGCAGAAGAAGGTGCTGGTGGCCGATGCCATCGATATCGTCTCGGAAACGGACGACGCCTGGATTCACGAATATTTCCACGGCCCCCGTGGCCGCGCGGCATTGGATGCCGCTCAACCGCTCAACGAGGTATGACATGGAAACCCGAGCCCATCATGTGATGATCGGTCTGTTCAGCGTGATCGTGGTGGTCGGCGCGATGCTGTTTGGCCTGTGGCTGGCCAAATCCAGCGTCGACAGCGCCTTCCAGGATTACGAAGTGATCTTCAACGAAGCGGTCAGCGGCCTGTCCCAGGGCAGCTCGGTGCAATACAGCGGGATCAAGGTGGGCGATGTCATCAGCCTGCGCCTGGATCCCAAGGACCCGCGCCGCGTACTCGCGCGCATTCGCCTGGCCGGCCAGACGCCGATCAAGGAAGACACCCAGGCCAAACTCGCGCTGACCGGCATCACCGGCACCTCGATCATCCAACTCAGCGGCGGCACGCCGCAAAGCCCGGAGCTCAAGGGCAAGGACGGCAACCTGCCGGAGATCATCGCCTCGCCATCGCCGATCGCGCGATTACTCAATAACAGCAACGACCTGATGACCAGCATCAACCTGCTGCTGCACAACGCCAACGACATGTTCTCCGCGCAGAATGTCGAGCGCCT
The DNA here is from genome assembly GCF_005233485.1 of Pseudomonas sp. CFBP13509. Taxonomy (NCBI): domain Bacteria; kingdom Pseudomonadati; phylum Pseudomonadota; class Gammaproteobacteria; order Pseudomonadales; family Pseudomonadaceae; genus Pseudomonas; species Pseudomonas sp. CFBP13509. The sequence goes on along the minus strand of NZ_QGAA01000003.1, from coordinate 433,626 downwards.
CAGCAACACCCTGGACCATCTGGAACAAACCACCGGCGCGATTGCCGACCAGCGTGGGGATATCAAGGTGGTGATGCAGCAATTGATGCAGGTAAGCAAGCAGGCCGGGGCCGCCCTGGAGCAAACCACGGCGCTGATGCGCAACGCCAATGGCCTGCTCAGTGATCAAGGCAAGCAGGTCTTCGGCAGCGCCGAACAGGCGATGAAATCCCTTGAGCAAAGCACCGCCACCATCAATACCTTGCTGACCAACAACAAGGACTCGGTGAACAGCGGCATGCAGGGCCTCAACGAACTGGCGCCGGCCGTGCGCGAACTGCGCGAAACCCTCGGTTCACTGCGCGCCATCTCTCGCCGCCTGGAAGCCAACCCCAGCGGCTACCTGCTGGGCAGCGACAAGAACAAGGAGTTCACGCCATGAAGCGTGCTTACCAAATGATCGCCCCTGTGGCCTTGGCGCTGATCAGCGCGTGTTCGATCCTGCCCAAGGCGGATCCGTCGGACGTCTACCGACTGCCTACGGCCCAGGGCACGACCCAGGGCGCGCCAGTCAATTGGTCGCTGCGCCTGGCCAAGCCGCAGACCAGTGAGTTCCTCGACAGCCCACGCATCGCCGTGGTGCCCAATGGCGATTTGATCAGCAGCTATGCGAACTCACGCTGGAGCGACCCAGTGCCGGTGCTGCTGCGCAATCGCCTGATGGACGGGTTCCAGCGCGATGGACGCGTAACGCTGTTGAGCACCGACGACACCAACCTGCAGGCCGATTATGAATTGGGCGGGCAGTTGCAGGCGTTTCAGAGCGAGTACCGGGGCAGTGCGGTAGCGGTGGTGATCCGCCTCGACGCACGCCTGGTGCGTGGAAGTGATCAGCGGATTATTGCCAGCCGGCGGTTTGAAGTGCAGCAGGCGGTGACTGACACCAAAGTGCCGGCGGTGGTGACCGGGTTTGGCTTGGCGGGAGATCAGTTGAACAGGCAGGTGGTGGAGTGGGTTGTTCAGCAGGGCAATGGTGCGGTGAAACGCTGAGGGCCTCATCGGGGCCCCCTCCCACATTTGGATCTGTGAACACATTCAGAATGTGGGAGGGGGCTTGCTCCCGATAGCTATTTAAGCCTCAGCCAAAGAACCAGTAGCACACCGCGATCGCTGCGACCACACCAGCAAACTCAGCCAGCAACGCGCACCCTACGGCATGCCGCGCCCGCTGGATGCCCACCGAACCGAAGTACACCGCCAACACATAAAAGGTGGTCTCCGTACTGCCCTGAATCGTCGCCGCCACCAACGCCGGGAAGCTGTCCACCCCCTGGGTCTGCATGGTCTCGATCAACATCGCCCGGGCCGCGCTGCCGGAGAAGGGCTTGACCATTGCGGTCGGCAAGGCGTCGACAAAGCGCGTGTCCATGCCCGTCCAGGCCACCACATGGCGAATGCCTTCGAGGCCCAGGTCCAACGCGCCGGAGGCACGCAACACGCCCACCGCACACAGCATCGCCACCAGGTACGGCAGCAGGTTCTTGGCGACGTCGAAGCCTTCCTTGGCGCCTTCGACAAATGCTTCGTAGACCTTAACCTTGCGCAGCGCGCCGATCAGCAGGAACAGCATGATCAGGCCGAACAACGTGAGGTTGCCGAGGATTGACGACAACCCGGCCAATGCGGTGGCCGAGAGGGTCGCCAGCAGGGCCATGAACCCACCCAGTACCAATGCGCCTGGAACCAGGTAGGCCAGCACCACCGGGTCCCACAGCCGCAGGCGCTGCATCACCGCCACCGACAGCAGGCCCACCAATGTGGATGCGCTGGTGGCCAGCAGGATCGGCAGGAATACCAGGGTCGGATCGGGCGCACCTTGCTGGGCGCGATACATGAAGATCGTCACCGGCAACAGGGTCAGGGAGGATGCATTGAGCACCAGGAACAGGATTTGTGCGTTAGTCGCCGTGTTAGGGATGGGATTGAGCTCTTGCAGCGCCTTCATGGCCTTCAGGCCGATAGGTGTTGCTGCGTTATCCAGGCCCAAGCCGTTGGCGGCAAAGTTGAGGGTGATCAGGCCAATGGCCGGGTGACCGGCCGGCACTTCCGGCATCAGGCGCAGGAACAGCGGGCCCAGGGCCTTGGCCAGCCATTCGACAATCCCGGCTTTTTCGGCGATACGCAAGAAGCCCAGCCATAACGTCAGGGTGCCGAACAACAGCACCATCACTTCCACGGACAATTTGGCCATGGCGAAAATGCTTTCGACCATCGCCGCGAAAATCCCGGCGTTACCGCCCACCAGCCATTGCGCCAGTGCTGACACCATTGCCACGACAAAGAAGCCAAGCCACAGGCCATTGAGCATCAGTTGAATCCCCCGAAAGATGGGGCGAATGATAGCGGGGCTGACAGAAACGACAAACCCCGGATTTACCGGGGTTTGTCTTACAGCCGTCGGGCTATCAGCCGCGAGTGGCTTGGGCAGTCGGCAGGGCTTGCTTGGTGCGCCAGTGCGGCAGGGAGTTCCAGTAGCGCTCGCCCTTGGCGTCGTCGTACATGCCTTCCCAGCGCGAGATGACCAGCACGGCCAGGGCGTTGCCGATCACGTTCAGCGCGGTACGGGCCATGTCCATGATGCGGTCGACACCGGCGATGAAGGCCAGGCCTTCCAGCGGGATACCCACGCTGCCCAGGGTGGCCAGCAGCACCACGAAGGACACGCCCGGCACACCAGCGATGCCTTTGGAGGTGACCATCAGGGTCAATACCAGCATCAGTTGCTGGCCGATCGATAGGTCGATGCCATACAGCTGGGCGATAAAGATCGCCGCGATGCTCTGGTACAGGGTCGAACCGTCGAGATTGAACGAGTAGCCGGTCGGCACCACGAAGCTGCAGATGGCCTTGGGCGCGCCGTAGGCTTCCATCTTCTCGATCACACGCGGCAGCACAGTTTCGGAACTGGCGGTGGAGTAGGCCAGCACCAACTCGTCCTTGAAGATGCGCATCAGCTTGAGGATCGAGAAGCCGAACAGGCGAGCGATCAGGCCCAGCACCGCAAAGGCGAAGAACAGGATGGCGACGTAAACCAGGATCACCAGCTTGGCCAGCGGCAGCAGCGAGGCAAAGCCGAAGTTGGCCACGGTCACCGCGATCAGCGCGAATACGCCGATGGGGGCGTACTTCATGATCATGTGGGTGACTTTGAACATGCTCTCGGACACGCCCTGGAACATGGTCACCAGCGGCTCGCGCAGCTCCGGCTTGAGGCTCGACAAGCCCAGGCCGAACAGCACGGAGAAGAAGATGATCGGCAGCATCTCGCCACGGGCTACAGCGGCGAAGATGTTAGACGGGATCAGGTTGAGGATGGTCTGGATGAACGCATGCTCATGCTGCACCTCGGCGGCGGTCGCCTGGTACTTGGAAATATCGACGGTACCCAGGGTACTCATGTCGATGCCTGCGCCCGGGTGGAAAAGGTTGGCAAGCAGCAGGCCGACCACGATGGCGATGGTGGTGACCACTTCGAAGTAAAGGATGGTTTTGACGCCGATGCGCCCGAGTTTTTTCGCGTCACCGACACCGGCAATGCCGACGATCAACGAGGAAATCACAATCGGGATCACGATCATCTTGATCAGGCGGATAAAGATATCGCCCGCTGGCTGCAACACATTGCTGATCCACCAGGCCTTTTCAGCACTGAAATGGTTGAGCACTGCGCCGATTGCGATCCCCAATACCAAACCGATGAGGATCTGCCAGGCGAGGCTTAGCTTTGCCTTCTTCATGTCATTACCCTTACTTCAAGTGGACTTAAGGCAAATGCGCCAGCTGCAACGCTCGAGAGCGAAAAAGTGTGCGCATCTGCCTCCATGGAAGGTCACCGCAGCATGGCCGAAATGGCTTACTGGCAGGCGAAAAAAGGCGCAACTATTCCCATGCAAGGGGACGACGTCTAATGCCGTAAACGCCTACCCCATGCCAAATCGGCATGACTTTTTTCCATAATAACTGTCCGAACGGTCAGTTCAAATGTGACATTTTGTCCGGTGAATATGCCGTGAACCTGCCAATTCAGGCTCGCGCAGAGATTTTGCAGGTCTTGGAGAGGTTGGCAGAAATGCCGGGGAACTCTGCCGTCGAGCGTCGGAAACGTCCTATGGCACGAGCAAAACTTTCTCGATAGATGGTCGCCCCGACACACCCAGTAATGGTTGGTCGAAAGCAAAATCAGGATTTGTGGCTATGGGCGGCATAGGAGGCGGGAATAAGAGTCACAAGCCCGCCGCAAGTTCAGCAAGCCGTGGGCTTGTGAACCTGCGTCGCAGCTTTTCACCTGACCTGGCCCTTGCGCAGGCACTCCCTGTGCCCGTAGGTCACGCCGATCTCAATTGATCAGAACAACCCGGCCCCCTGGTCATGCATCCCCCTTGGCGGGGGATGCAGACAGAAAGAAGCGAGAGGCTTCTTTCTATGGACGCTGATCGCGCAGACGACAGACCCGTCAGACGCAACCTAGTACCAATTCGGATCTTTCTTCAGCTGCTCCATCAGCAGCTTCTGCATGCCTTCGTCCGGCTTACCGATAAACCGGTAATCGGCATGCCGCGTCGGAGACTTGTCCGCCGGCAAACCGGCAGGGACTTCCACCAACATGGCGTAGGCATCTTCCTTGTCGAGGCTGAAGGCGACGATCAGGCGCTTGTTAAGGCACGTATCCGCAGTTTCGCAGAGCGGCCCCACCAAGTACTTATCGCCATCTTCTTCCACGGCATTCATCTGCTCGGCCGTGCCCGACAGGTTCAAGACCCATTCCGGCAGGCGCTCTTCTTTCTTCACCACGCCTTGCCAGGTCTCGCGGTACTGCGGATCCGCGCTGAGCAGTTCGTTGGCCCGCGACTGACCGTCATTGGCGGCCATCGCGAAGCCGCTGCCGCCCAAGAGCACAGCGGCAGCAATCGCTTTGAGGGACAAAGTGGTCATTTTCAGCCTCGGCCGCGACGACCAAAGAAGAACGAAGCAATGAACATCACCAGGAAGACCACAAACAGAATCTTGGCGATACCCGTGGCGGTGCCCGCGATACCACCGAAGCCCAGGACTGCGGCCACAATGGCGATGATCAGAAATGTGATTGCCCAACTCAACATGGTGATTCTCCTTACGCTTATAAAAGGTAACAGCGGTGATGCCGTTCAGGCGCTCAACACAAGCGTCCGACGTTTTTGCCTAGAACACCCAACGCTCTTGGGTTGGCAGCTCGCCCAGGGTGGAGTCCTGATCGGCCACTCTCAATTGCTTGGCGGTCACATCGGCAGAAACGCTCCCGACGGCACGGCTCTCAATGGAACTGAAATGGGTCTGGGTCATTACCGGACGTTCGAATTGCGGGGCTTGGGGCTGACTCTGCTGCCAATGTTGCATCTGCTGGCCTGCAATCAGCGTGACCATCAGGGCCAGGCTGGCAAACAGCCCCTGTTGCATACGCAGTGGCGATACACGCAGTTGGCTGAGGTGTTGGCGAGTCATGCTGCTTTTCTCCCGCATTCTGATTATTCGTTCATGACGCTCTTGAGAGAGGTATTGCAGAGCGCATGCCAGCTTTTTTGCAAAATAAAAACCATTAAAATCAACAGCTTATAAATTAAGGCTCAACTGGCGGCGCAGCATCCTGCACGATCCACCGCTACAGGCCGTGCGAAATGCACGATGGCCAGCGGTCGGGTCAAAGGATCGAATGCGCGGGTTGAGTTGCCGAAGTGGCAAGACGGCATGAAAACGCCATCAGACGGGGCTTTGTAGGAAGACTTGCAGATAGCTGCACGACGTTGCTTTTTATCGATCAGAATAAACCATGCAACTTGCCCGATTATTCCGGGACTAAACACCATCATTCATAGTTAAGGAGCGCGGGACAGATGGAATCAGCCAAGGAACTTCAAGGCCGCATTCTTTTAGTGGATGACGAGTCCGCGATCCTCCGCACCTTCCGTTATTGCCTGGAAGATGAAGGCTACACCGTCGCCACCGCCAACAGCGCCGCCCAGGCCGATGCCCTGATGCAACGCCAGGTGTTCGATCTGTGCTTCCTGGACCTGCGCCTGGGTGAAGACAATGGCCTGGATGTGTTGGCCCAGATGCGGATCCAGGCGCCGTGGATGCGTGTGGTGATCGTCACCGCCCATTCCGCCGTCGATACCGCCGTGGACGCGATCCAGGCGGGTGCCGCCGACTACCTGGTCAAGCCTTGCAGCCCCGACCAACTTCGCCTGGCCACCGCCAAACAGCTGGAGGTGCGCCAACTTTCCGCGCGCCTGGAAGCATTGGAAGGCGCCGTACGCCAGCAGAAAGACGGCCTCGACTCCCACAGCCCGTCAATGATGGTTGTGCTTGAAACCGCACGCCAGGTGGCGGGCACCGATGCCAACATCCTGATCCTCGGCGAGTCCGGCACGGGTAAAGGCGAACTGGCCCGGGCCATTCACGGCTGGAGCAAGCGCTCGAAGAAATCCTGCGTGACCATCAACTGTCCGTCGCTGACGGCAGAACTGATGGAAAGCGAGCTGTTCGGCCATAGCCGTGGTGCCTTTACCGGTGCCAGTGAGAGCACGTTGGGCCGGGTCAACCAGGCGGACGGCGGTACACTGTTTCTCGACGAAATCGGCGACTTTCCCCTCACTCTGCAACCCAAGTTGCTGCGATTTATCCAGGACAAGGAGTATGAGCGCGTGGGCGACCCGGTCACCCGTCGCGCCGATGTGCGTATCCTGGCCGCCACCAACCTGAACCTGGAAGACATGGTGCGCGACGGTCGCTTCCGTGAAGACTTGCTGTATCGCCTCAACGTCATCACCTTGCACCTGCCCCCGCTGCGCGAGCGCAGTGAAGACATCCTCACCCTGGCAGACCGCTTCCTGGCGCGCTTCGTCAAGGAATACGCCCGCCCGGCGCGGGGCTTCAGTGATCAAGCGCGCGAAGCCCTGCTCAACTATCGCTGGCCAGGCAATATCCGCGAACTACGCAACGTGGTGGAACGCGCCAGCATCATCTGCCCACAGGAAAAGGTCGAAATCATCCACCTCGGCATGGCCGAACAACCGACCAATAACGCCCCGCGCATTGGCGCGGCGTTGAGCCTGGACGAGCTGGAGAAAGCCCATATCGGCGCCGTATTGGCCACCAGCGATACCCTGGACCAGGCCGCCCGCACCCTCGGCATCGACGCGTCGACCCTGTACCGCAAACGCAAACAGTACAACCTGTGAGCTGCACCCTATGAAGCTAGCGATGACACTGCGCACTCGATTGTTCCTGAGTATCTCAGCGCTGATCACCGTCGCCCTGCTGGGTCTGATCCTGGGTCTGGTCAGCGTCATGCAAATGGCCAAGACCCAGGAGTCCCTGATTCGCAGCAACTTCGTCACGCTGGACCTGGGGCTCAAACTGCGCCAAAGCCTGGGCGACCAATTGATCATGATGCTGGAACATCGCCCCGATCCGCAGGCATTGCAAAGCTCCAAGCAGCATTACTTCGACCTGCTGGACCAAGGCATCGCCCATGAGCAACGCGACGGCCATAACCACGGTTTCAGCCAGGCGCGAGCCCAATACCAGGACCTGCTGGACGCCTTCGAGCAATCCCAGCAGGCGTCGCCACCACCGGGCAGCAAGGAAAAACTCACCGAAACCTTCAATGTGCTGCGCAACGGGCTGATTGCCGAACATAAACAAGCCCTGGAAAACATCAGCGCCAGCGAGCATAAATCCCGCGGGCGCGCCTTGCTGATCGCCGGTTTGCTGGGGTTGGTGGGCCTTGCAGTGCTGATTATCGGATTTGTCACGGCCCATGGCATCGCCCGGCGATTTGGCGGCCCGATCGAAGCGCTGGCAAAAGCAGCCGACAAGATCGGCCAGGGCGATTTTGAAGTGACCCTACCGCTCTCTTCGGCAGCGGAAATGAACCTGTTGACCCGTCGCTTCGGCCTTATGGCCGAGGCGGTGCGCCAGCATCAGGCGACTAATGTTGACGAGTTGCTGGCCGGCCAGCAGCGCCTGCAAGCCGTGCTCGACAGCATCGACGACGGCCTGCTGATGATTGACCGCCAAGGCCGCCTGGAGCATCTCAACCCCGTTGCGCAACGCCAATTGGGCTGGGACGAGGAACGCCTGGGCCAAGGCCTTGGCGAAGCCCTGGTGCGCCCGGAGCTGGATGAACAACTGCAACTGGTGCTGCGCGGCGGCACTCTGGAGCGCGCGCCGGAGGACCTGGAAGTCGAAGTCGAAGGCGAACTGCGCCTGCTGACCTACAGCCTCACTCCCGTCAGCCATACCCAGGGACATATCCTTGGGGCGGTGATGGTGCTGCACGACGTCACCGAACAGCGCGCCTTCGAGCGGGTACGCAGCGAATTCGTCTTGCGCGCGTCCCATGAACTGCGCACGCCGGTGACCGGCATGCATATGGCGTTCGGCCTGTTCCGTGAACGCGCGAAGTTCCCGCCGGAATCCCGTGAAGCGGACCTGCTGGATACGGTCAATGAAGAAATGCAGCGCCTGATGCAGTTGATCAACGACCTGCTCAATTTCTCGCGCTACCAGAATGGCCTGCAGAAACTCACCTTGGGCCCCTGCGACGTGACCGATCTGCTCGAACACGCCCGCGAGCGCTTTGCGGAGCCCGCCAATGCGCAACACATAGAACTGCTGGTAGAAGTGCAATCCGATCTGCCACGGCTGTATGCCGACCAGGCGCAATTGGAACGGGTGCTCGACAACCTGCTGGGCAATGCCCTGCGTCATACCGCCGACGGTGGGCAAATTCGCCTGCAGGCGCGACGTCATGGCGAGCGGGTGATTATCAGCGTCGAAGACAACGGCGAAGGTATCGCTTATGGCCAGCAAGGGCGCATCTTCGAACCCTTCGTCCAGGTTGGCCGCAAGAAAGGCGGCGCCGGCCTGGGGCTGGCGCTGTGCAAGGAGATCGTGCAATTGCACGGCGGCCGCATGGGGGTGTATTCGCGGCCGGGGCAGGGCACCCAGTTCTATATGGCGCTGCCCTTGTAGGCGCCAGCTTAGCGCCGGTTCAGGGCACGCAGGATGGCAGCACTTTCGGCATCCGGCACGCCATCGAACCGGGATGGCCGGAAGCGCATCTGGAACGCCGCGATCACATGGCGCGTGGCGACATCCAACTCACCCGTCTGGGGTGTCGGGTAACCGAGGAGCGCCAATTCTTCCTGGAACCAGGTGATGCTCGGCAATTCAGCGGCGTACTGCACCTGGAAACGGGCGACGGCCTGGGCATCCGGCCACACACTCAGGCCTTCATCGGCCAGGCGCTTCCAGGGGAACAGCGGCCCCGGATCGAGCTTGCGCAGGGGTGCGATATCGCTATGGCCGATGATGTTCCTGGGATCGATGCCATTGCGCTTGCTGATATCCTTGAGCAACACCACCAGCGACTTCACTTGGGCCTCGGAGTACGGGTACCACAGGCGGCCTGTAGGGGTGTCCTTGTAGCCAGGGTTTACGATTTCGATACCGATGGAGCTGGAGTTGAGCCAGGTACGCCCCATCCACTCGCTTTCTCCCGCATGCCACGCACGTTGGCTCTCATCCACCAGCTTGTAGATAGTGGCGCCGGCGTCGTCACCGATCAGGTAATGAGCGCTGACCTGGCCGTGGGTCAACAGGGCGAGGGAACGCTCAAGATTGGTAGAGGTGTAGTGGACGACCACGAACTGCACGCGGTTGTCGTGGTTTAGCGAGGGGTGGCGGGTGTCCAGGCGCGGGCCAGTGGCGCAGCCGGCGAGCAGGAGAAATACACAGGCGAAGTACAAGGATTTCATGGCGGAAGACAGTACGCTGAAGACGATAATGCAACAGTGTAACGTACCGTTTGTGGCCCGGCGGTCAAATTACACAATGGAACATCTTTTACGCCGCCTGCACCTGGTTACGCCCAGCGGCCTTGGCCCGATACAACGCTTCGTCCGCTCGCTTGAGCGCCAGCTCACTGCGCTCACCGGGCAGGAACTGCGCCACGCCCATGGACACGGTAATCGTCACCGGCTCGCCCTTGAAGTGGAATGGGCAGGCGGCAATCGCAGCACGTAGCACCTCACCCACCGCCAACGCATCCGAGAGGGATGAGTGGGGCATCAGCAACACAAACTCCTCACCGCCAAACCGCGCGATAAAGTCGCTGGTGCGCAGGCGCTTGCGCAGGACGTTGGCGATGATTTTCAGCACCTTGTCACCCGCCAGATGGCCGTAGCCATCGTTGATGCGCTTGAAGTGATCCAGGTCCAGCATCGCGAGCGACAGGCTATTGCCACGCTGGTGCCAGGCATTGACCTCATGATCCAGGCGCTCGCTCCAGGCCGCGCGGTTAGGCAAGCCGGTGAGCGGATCGATCAAGGCCTTCTGGCGTTGCACCTCCAGGTGCTCACGGTAGCCTTGGGCTTCCTGCTCCATATTGGCGACCCGCTCGGCCAGGCCTTTCAAGCGCGCTGCCACTTCCTGCTCGCGCTGGTCACGCTGTTGCTGGTGCTCGTCCATGGTGCCGAGTAAACCTTCCAGATGGCTTTCGAGCACCTGCTTGAGGCTGTCCAGGTCCGCGGCTTCCTGGACACTGCTTTGCAGGCCGTCGACCTGTTCGCGAATCTGCGTGTCCAACTCCCTCGCAGCGGAGCGGCTGTCGGCATGGCCGTCGCTGGCCACTTGCAAATGGCCCTGAAAGGCTTCGAGGCGCTCGTTGAGCTGTTTGAGGTATGCCTCGAACTCGTGCTGCCCGCTGTCGGTGATCGCCAGCATCAGCACCGCCAAGTCATCGAGGATCGGCAGCAATTCGTACCAATTCAACCCGTGGGCCAAGCGCTCACGCATGGCTTCGGCCTGGGGCCGATGGCGCTCGGGCAAGGCCAACTCCTCCAACAGGCCGATCAGGGTGTCTTCGATGTGCTTGGCCACGGAGCTGTACGACGGCTCCGGTGAATCCGGCAAGGAGTAGAGGCCATCCGATTGAAGTTCGTCGGGGTCCGGCTCTTCGGCCTCAAGCACTGGAGGGAGCGAGAGGCTGCCGATCACCGTCTCCTGCGGTGCCTCGACCACAGCCTGTGGCGGTTCGATAAAGGCGGCGAGGGCGCTTTCGGTGCTGGTTTCTTCCACCTGTGGCTCAGGCTTGCCGGGCACGACAGGTGCTGGAGAAACGTCGACAGGCGCAGCCAAGGCGCCGCTTTGAGCAGGCGCCTCGTACACAAACTTTTCACTGCTGGCATCAACCGCCTTGGCCGGCGCTGCGGGTTCAGGCTGCGCGGCAACCGGTTCCTGAGGCTGCGGCGCAAAGGCCCGCAAGGCTTGCGCCAGTTCCTCGGACTGTTCGGGCGCCTGGGGCTCGGCGACGGGCTTGGCGGCAACCGGCGCCGGTGACGGGCTGGAGACGGGCTCACTGGCCGCTGCCTCGCTCGACACGTCCTTGGCACCAAACAGGCGCTGCAATAAACCCGGCCCAGGGCGCACGGTTTCACCGTCCGGCTCCAGGTTATCCAGCGCCTGCCCTTGCAGACTGCTCAATTCGCTGAGTAACAGGGGAATCTCACGTGCCTGGCTGACGCGGCCATCCAACTGCTTGGCAAAGGTTTTCAGCGGACGGGCGACCTCACGGGGCAGCGGCAGCTTTTGCAACTGCGTGACCAGGGAGGTCAGTGCGGTGCTCATCTGGTCGATCCGGGTTTCGCGGCGCTGCTCCGAATCCAGTACCGCCTTCTCCAGGCGCGGCAGCAAGGCGGCGAGGGCAGCGTCCATGTCGTCGGTACGCACGACGTCGCGCATTTCCTTCATGCATTGGTCAACCGCGCGGTCGGTGCCTTCCGCCGCCAGTGTGCTGCGCACCAGCCCACGACGCAGCAGGTCGAGGCGGGCAGCCCAACGGCGTTCGAGCTTTTCTTGTTGCTCGATGCTTAACAGGTATTTTTCTTTCCAGCGCTGGGCGTCGTCGCTCATGCAAGGGGTCCGCGAGGGCCGGGGCTCAACGCGGGCAATGCATCAGCCGTGAGCGAACCCGGCAGACGAATCTCTACCGCGACTGGCAGGTGATCGGAGATGGGCTGCGCCAGTACCTGCACACTCTCAAGTGTGAGGCTCGGGCTGAGCAGGATATGGTCAAGACAGCGTTGCGGGCGCCAGCTGGGGAACGTGGCTTCGACTTGCGGCGCCAGTAGCCCGAGGTCACGCAACGGGGAATTCAGCAGGAGGTCGTTCGCATGGGTGTTCATGTCACCCATCAACACCTGATGCTTGTAGTTGCCAATCAGGTCGCGCACGTAGGCCAATTGCAGGTTGCGCGTACGCCCCCCGAGCGCCAGGTGCATCATCACCACCACCAAGGCCTCAGGCCCTTCGCCAAAACGCACGAGAATCGCCCCGCGCCCCTTGGGGCCCGGCAATGGGTGATCTTCGATGGAGGTGGGCTTCAAACGGCTGAGCACACCATTACTGTGCTGCGCCAGGCGCCCGAGGTTGCGATTGAGCTGCTGGTACCAGTAGGGGAAGGCCCCGAGGTGCGCCAGGTGTTCGACCTGATTGATATAGCCGGAACGCATGCTGCCGCCGTCGGCTTCCTGCAGGGCGACCAGGTCGAAATCATTCAACAGGTCCCCGATCTTCTGCAGGTTACCGGCCCGGCCGTTGTGGGGCAGCAAATGCTGCCAGCCACGGGTGAGGTAGTGCCGGTACTTCTCGGTGCTGTTGCCCACCTGGATATTGAAGCTGAGCAGGCGCAGGCGGTTGTCTGCCGGCAAACCTGTGGACTCCAGGTGATGTGCGTTGACCTGCGGTTCACGCAGGCCAACCACACGTTCAGTACCCCAGCGGCGCATGAGGAGCCCCTTACTTGGCTGCGCGTTCTTTGGCGATCAACTGGTCGGCAACGTTGAGGGTCGCTTCAGGACCACCGGTAGTGCCCAGGTCGAAACGATACTTGCCGTTGACAATCATGGTCGGTACGCCTTGCACGCCGTACTTCTGCGCCAGCTCCTTGGCCTGTTTGATCTGGCCCTGGATGGCGAAGGAGTTGAAGGTGGCCAGGAACTTGTCCTTGTCGACGCCTTGGGTGGCAATGAAGTCAGCCATTTCGTCCGGCTTGGTCAGGCGCTTGCCTTGTTTCTGGATGGCGTCGAATACCGCGTTGTGGACCTTGTGCTCCACCCCCATGGCTTCCAGGGTCAGGAACAGTTGGCCGTGGGCATCCCATGGGCCGCCGAACATGGCGGGGATGCGCTTGAAGTTCACGTCCTTGGGCAGCTTCTCGACCCAAGGGTTGATGACCGGCTCAAAAGCGTAGCAATGCGGGCAGCCGTACCAGAACAGCTCTACCACTTCGATCTTGCCCGGTACCGAAACCGGCACTGGGTTGGCCAATTCAACGTAGGTTTTACCGGCTTCAAGCGGCACGTCGGCAGCTTGTGCGGTCATGCCGAAGAGGCTGGCAGTGACGAGAGCGGCGCTGAGGATCAGATTACGCATGCTTTACTCCTGGACAAATAAAGTCGCCTCACGCGACCTTTGTTGTGACAGGTCTACGCGGGCATGAGTTCGTTAGTGTAACGGCAGCGGCCACAAAAAAGGGCGGCCTAAGCCACCCTTTTTATGCTTGCATCGATGGATTAATCGAGCGTTAACGTTGCGTGCACCTTAGTGCAGGCCCTGGATGTAGCTGGAGACCGCCGCAATGTCTTCATCACTCAGCTTGCGAGCGATGGTGCGCATGATTGCCGCGTCGCCATCATTGGCTCGCCCGGCCTCTTCCTTACGGAAATCGGTCAGCTGCTTGGCAATGTAGGTAGCGTGCTGGCCGCTCAGGTGCGGGAAGCCGGCGGCGGCTATGCCCGCGCCATTGGGCGAGTGGCAACCGGTGCAGGCAGGCAGGCCTTTATCCAGGTCACCGCCGCGGAACAGTTTCTCACCACGGGCCACCAGTTTCGGATCAGCAGCTCCCACACTGCCTTTCTGGCTGGCAAAATAAGCCGCGAGGTCTGCCAGGTCCTGGTCACTGAGGTTGGTCAGCAGGCCGGTCATTTCCAGGACCGTGCGCTTGCCATCCTTGATGTCGTGCATCTGCTTGGTCAGGTAACGCTCACCCTGGCCGGCCAATTTGGGGAAGTTCGGCGCCGGGCTGTTACCATCCGGCCCATGGCAGGCACCACATACGGCGGCTTTCGCTTGACCGGCAGTGGCATCACCTTTAAGGGGGCCCTCTGCGGCGACGGCAACACCGGTGATGCCCAAGGTCAACAGCAGACTCACGATCAGTTTGTTCATCAGCTAATCCAACTACGGCTAAGGGTTTAAGAGTTATCTACCGGGTTTACTCACCATCAACTCAATGATGGCCTGGTAATCCTCGGTACTGCAGTCCATGCACAAACCACGCGGCGGCATTGCCTTGAAACCCTGGGTCACGTGTTGCACCAGCGTGTCCATGCCCTGCGCCAGTCTTGGCGCCCAGGCTGCCTGGTCACCCCGTTTCGGGGCGTTCGGCAGTTGGCCGGCATGGCAAGCCACGCAAACTCGGTTGTACACCGCTTCCGGATCCTGTGTAGCCTGAGCGCCATACAGCGGAACCAGGGCACCGAAAGCGAGCAACCATCGGGTCATACATCGACCTTTTCAGGGTTTGAGAGCGTTTTGCGTTCTAATGCGCAATAAAGGTCTATCGCTCCCGTGAACTTCATCCTTCGCTGGGACAAAGCACACACAAAATCTGCGGCATTATATACTGGCGCTACTGAAACGGAAACGACACCGCTTGCCGCACCCTTTTTCGGCACCGCCCACATCGGAAATCTCATGCAACTCAAGAACCCCATCCTCGGCCTGTGCCAACAGTCCACCTTCATGCTCAGCGCCGCCAAAGTTGACCAATGCCCCGATGACGAAGGCTTTGAAGTCGCCTTTGCCGGTCGCTCCAACGCCGGTAAATCCAGCGCACTGAACACCCTGACCCACGCCAGCCTCGCACGCACCTCGAAAACCCCGGGCCGCACGCAGTTACTCAACTTCTTCAAGCTAGACGATGATCGGCGTCTGGTCGACCTGCCGGGCTACGGTTATGCAAAAGTACCTATCCCGCTGAAGCTGCACTGGCAGCGTCACCTGGAGGCTTACCTGGGTGGCCGGGAGAGTTTGAAGGGGTTGATCCTGATGATGGATATCCGTCATCCAATGACCGACTTCGACCTGCTGATGCTGGATTGGGCGGTCGCCAGCGGCATGCCGATGCATATCCTGCTGACCAAGGCCGACAAGCTCACCTACGGCGCCGCCAAGAACACCCTGCTTAAAGTGCAGTCCGAAATCCGCAAGGGTTGGGGTGACACAATCACCATCCAGCTGTTCTCGGCACCCAAGCGCATGGGCCTGGAAGACGCCTATACCGTGTTGGCCGGCTGGATGGAGTTGGCTGATAAAGGTGCGGAACTCGCCGAGTAACTTTTCTGCGGGCAAAAAAAACCCCGGACTTCGTATGGGGAGGGGAAGTTCGGGGTTCAAGTACCGGACCGCTAGGGCGGGGTCCGGATATCTGCCAACACTTAACACAACATAGGAGCATTGAAGGGCTTCACCACCCATTCAGTAACTCTGAGTAGCAGTTCACAGGTTAAGTTCCGGCAGGGTCAAAAAACTATTGGAAATAACTGCAGCGGATTTCCGATCTAAAGCATTCCGCCACCACGCTCGGTGGTGGCGGCGCCGCGAAATCAGTGCGCTTCGTCCCAGTTGTCGCCTACGCCAACGTCCACCACCAACGGCACATCCAACTGCGCGGCCGCGCTCATGTGCTCGCGAATCTTCTCGCTGACCTCGGCCACCAGATCCTCCCGCACTTCGAGCACCAGTTCATCGTGTACCTGCAGGATCACCTTGGCATCCAGGCCCGACGCGGTCAGCCAGTTATCCACCAGCACCATGGCCTTCTTGATGATATCCGCCGCCGTGCCCTGCATCGGCGCGTTGATCGCCGTGCGTTCTGCGGCCGCGCGCTCCTGGGGCTTGTTGGAGTTGATATCCGGCAAATACAGCCGACGTCCGAAGAAGGTTTCCACGTAGCCTTGATCGGCAGCCTGGGCGCGGGTGCGCTCCATGTACTCGCGAACGCCTGGGTAGCGGGCGAAGTACACATCGATGTAAGCCTTTGCGGTCTTGGTATCGACACCGATGTCCTTGCCGAGCTTCTGTGCCCCCATGCCGTAGATCAGGCCAAAGTTGATCGCCTTGGCACTGCGACGCTGATTGGAGGTGACCTCAGCCAATTCGACCTTGAACACCTCGGCCGCCGTGGCGGTATGCACATCCAGGTCGTTACGGAACGCATTCATCAGCCCCTCGTCCTTGGACAGGTGCGCCATGATCCGCAGTTCGATCTGCGAATAGTCCGCCGCCAGCAGTTTGTAGCCCTTGGGCGCGACAAACGCCTGGCGGATGCGCCGCCCTTCGGCGGTGCGCACCGGGATGTTCTGCAGGTTCGGGTCGCTGGAAGACAGCCGCCCGGTCGCCGCCACCGCCTGATGGTAAGAGGTGTGAACACGCCCGGTCCGCGGGTTGATCTGCTCCGGCAAGCGGTCGGTGTAAGTGCTTTTCAGCTTGCTCATGCTGCGGTACTGCATCAGTACCTTGGGCAGCGGATAGTCATCTTCGGCCAGCTTGGCCAGCACTTCCTCTGCCGTGGATGCCTGGCCCTTGCCCGTTTTTTTCAGCACCGGCAGGCCGAGTTTCTCGTAGAGAATCGCGCCGAGCTGCTTGGGCGACCCCAGGTTGAATGCTTCGCCGGCGATCTCGAACGCCTGGCGCTCCAGTTCGACCATCTTGTTGCCCAGCTCGATGCTCTGGACACCGAGCAGCTGCGCATCCACCAGCGCGCCCTGGCGTTCGATACGCGCAAGTACCGGCACCAGGGGTATTTCGATGTCCGTCAACACACTCGCCAGGCTCGGTATGGCGGTGAGCTGTGCGTGCAGTGCCTGATGCAGGCGCAGCGTCACGTCCGCATCCTCGGCGGCATAAGGACCAGCCTGTTCGAGTGGGATCTGGTCGAACGTGAGCTGCTTGGCGCCTTTGCCGGCGATGTCCTGGAAACTGACGGTGTCGTAGTCCAGGTACTTCTTGGCCAGGCTGTCCATATCATGGCGGGTCGCAGTGGAATTCAACACGTAGGATTCAAGCATGGTGTCGAACGCGATACCGCGCACGCTGATGCCATTCGCCGGGTCGCCGCCGATGGCACAGTTGGCCAGGATATTCATATCGAACTTGGCGTGCTGGCCGACCTTGAGCTTGCTCGGGTCTTGCAATAATGGCTTCAAGGCCAGCAACACAGTGTCGCGATCCAGCTGCTGCGGCGCACCGATGTAGGAATGGGTCAGCGGGATGTAGGCGGCTTCATGGGGCTGCACGGCGAAGGAAACCCCCACCAGTTGCGCCTGCTGAGCGTCGATCCCGGTGGTTTCGGTGTCGAAAGCGAACAACTTCGCGTCGTTGAGCTTCTTCAGCCAGGCATCGAATGTGGCTTGGTCGAGGATCGTGGTGTAGGTCGTTTCTGCGGGTGCCGCGGGCGCGGCCTCAACAATGTCCTCGGCAACAGGCGCGGCCTTGAGCTCCACTCGCTTGGCATCGCGCTGAATCTCATCGAACCAGCTCTTGAACTCCAGCAGGGTGTAAAGCTCCAGCAACTTTTCGCGATCCGGTTCAATCAGGTGCAAATCGTCCAGACCCACGTCCAGCGGCACATCGATCTTGATCGTCGCCAACTGATAGGAGAGGAATGCCATCTCCTTATGCTCTTCCAGCTTCGCCGGCAGCGTCTTGGCACCGCGGATCGGCAGGGTCGGCACAATGTCCAACTGCTCATAAAGCTCTTTGAGGCCGCCGTTCACGCCCACCAGCAAGCCGGAAGCGGTCTTCGGACCAATGCCCGGAACGCCCGGGATGTTGTCGGACGAATCGCCCATCAACGCCAGATAGTCGATGATCTGCTCCGGAGCGACGCCAAATTTCTCCTTTACGCCTTCGATGTCCATCGAGCTACCGGTCATGGTGTTGACCAGAGTAATGTGCCCGTCGACCAACTGCGCCATGTCCTTATCGCCGGTGGAGATCACCACCGGACGGTCAGCGGCCGCACTGCTGCGGGCCAGGGTACCGATCACGTCATCGGCCTCGACGCCTTCGACGCACAGCAAAGGGAAGCCCAGGGCGATCACGCTCTGGTGCAGGGGCTCGATTTGCACGCGCATGTCATCGGGCATGCTTGGGCGGTTGGCCTTGTATTCGGCGTACATGTCATCGCGAAACGTCCCACCCTTGGCGTCGAACACTACCGCGAACGGGCTGTCCGGGTACTGCTTGCGCAGGCTTTTGAGCATGTTCAACACGCCCTTGACCGCACCGGTCGGCAGGCCTTTGGAAGTGGTCAGCGGTGGCAGCGCGTGGAACGCGCGGTACAGGTAAGACGAACCGTCCACCAGGACGAGGGGGGCTTGGCTCATGAGCAGGATCAACCTTTTCGGCGGGTCAGGCGCTAGAATAGCCGGACCAATGAAAACAAAGGGACAAGGTTATCATGCGTACATTCAATCGCCTGCTGTTGACCGGCCTGATTGCACTCGCTCCGATGGCTGCCATGGCGGCAGACAGCGCGCCTTCGGGTGATCCGGAAGTGACCATTCGCACGGAAGGCGACCGGACTATCCAGGAGTACCGTCAAAACGGTTTCCTGTATGCAATCAAGGTGACCGTAAAAGGCGCGCCTCCGTATTTCCTGGTACGCGCGGATGGAACCGACGCGAACTTCATCCGCTCTGACCAGCCGGATATGCTGATCCCGTCATGGAAGATCTTCGAATGGAAATGATTTCTTAACTTCAATTGGCGCCGCCCACTGCGGCGCCCGTACTGGCAGTTTTAACCATGTCTGTGTTCACCCCCCTGGCTCGGCCCGAGCTGGAAACCTTTCTCGCCCCCTACGGGCTCGGCCGCCTGCTTGACTTCCAGGGGATTGCCGCTGGTAGCGAAAACACCAATTTCTTTATCAGCCTGGAACAGGGCGAATTCGTCCTGACCCTGGTTGAGCGCGGCCCTGTCGCAGAAATGCCGTTCTTCATCGAACTGCTCGATGTGCTCCACGATGCCGACCTGCCGGTACCCTACGCCCTGCGCACCACGGACGGCGTCGCATTGCGCGAACTGAAAGGCAAACCGGCGCTGCTGCAACCGCGCCTGGCCGGCAAGCACATCAAGGACGCCAACTCACAGCATTGCGCCCAGGTCGGCGACCTGCTCGGCCATCTGCACCTGGCGACGCAAGGCGAGAAGGTGCTGGAGCGCAGGACCGATCGCGGCCTGGACTGGATGCTCAGCGAGGGTGCGCAGCTGATTTCGCACCTGGACGATGCACAGCAAAGCCTGCTGCAAGCAGTATTGACTGAAATCGAGGCCCATAAGGCCGAGATCCTCGCCCTGCCACGCGCCAACGTGCACGCCGACCTGTTCCGCGACAACGCGATGTTCGAAGGCACACACCTGACCGGCCTGATCGACTTCTACAACGCCTGCTCGGGCCCGATGCTGTACGACGTGGCAATCGCCCTGAATGACTGGTGTTCGGACGCCGATGGCGTAATTGATGGCCCGCGCGCCCGAGCGTTGCTGGGTGCCTACGCAGGCCTGCGGCCGTTCACGGCCAAGGAGGCCGAGCTATGGCCGACCATGCTGCGGGTGGCGTGCGTGCGGTTCTGGCTGTCGCGCCTGATCGCCGCTGAGTCCTTTGCCGGGCAGAATGTTCTCATTCACGATCCCGCCGAGTTCGAGCATCGGCTGGCGCAACGCCAAGACGTCACTGTCCACCTGCCGTTCGCCCTTTAACGGTTCAGGCGGGCAAAAAAATGTGGGAGGGGGCTTGCTCCCGATAGCGGTAGATCAGTCAACTTATGCACTGACTGGCACTCTGCTATCGGGAGCAAGCCCCCTCCCACATTTGATCTGCGCTGCGGCTTATAACGACTCCAGGCACCCTGCCAAGTCGTTCCCCAACTTCTCCAGCACCTGTTCGTAACCCTGGGCTGTGGCCGGGGTGTAGCCGCCCAGCGCATCCAATTCCGCCAGCTTCACCGGCAAACCTGCCACCAGGGTTTCGGCCAAACGTGGACGCAGCGGCGGTTCACTGAACACACAGGTCTTGCCCACTTCCTGCAAACGCGTACGCATCGCCGCCACATGCTGGGCGCCAGGCTGCACTTCGGCGGCAACGCTGAACACGCCGGTGTGCTTGAGCCCGTAGGCGTCTTCAAAGTAATCAAAGGCTTCGTGGAACACGAAGTAAGGTTTGTCACCGATGCTCGCCAGGCGTTTTTTCAGGCGCGCATCCAGTGCATCCAGGCGCTCGTCGAAAGCCTTGGCATTGCTCTGATAACGCGCGGCGTTCACGGGGTCCGCTGCACTGAGGTCAGCGGCCATACGCGCTGCGATCACCCGAGCGTTCACCGTGGACAGCCACAGGTGCGCATCCAGGCTCCCCGGGCGGTGATCATGGTCATGTTCGTCGGCATCGTCGGCGTGGGAATGGCTATCTTCGGCGAACCGACGCAATTTCATCCCCGGCAGGTCTTGAACTGCTACGGTCAGCGCGGTACGCCCCTTGAGCACGCGAGGCAGGAAGCCCTCCATGTCCGGCCCGATCCAATACAGCAGATCGACCGACTGCACGCGCCGTACGTCGGATGGGCGCAAGGCGAAGTTATGGGGCGATGCACCCGGCGGCAGCAATACCTCCGGAACCGCCACACCGTCCTGCACGGCAGCGGCAATCAACTGCAATGGCTTGATGCTCGTGAGCACCTTGACCTCGGCCTGAGCGGCGCCAGCGAGGAACAAACTGGTGACAAATACGACAAAAACGGGAAAAAGTCGGGACACGATGACCACTCAATGACGTAGGAACGGGTAACATAATAACGTCTCTATCAAATATCTGTCGCCGCTCATGCCTAAAACACCGCTTGCCAGCCGTCCACACGACCACTCTCACTGCGTGCATACCGCGCTGTCGGAGGCCGACACCCTGTGTGCACAGAAAGGCTTGCGCCTGACCGCCCTGCGTCGCCGGGTGCTGGAACTCGTCTGGCAGAGCCACAAGCCCCTGGGTGCCTACGACATCCTGGGTGTGCTCAGCGAGCAGGACGGCCGCCGGGCCGCGCCGCCGACCGTGTACCGCGCGCTGGATTTCCTGCTGGAAAACGGCCTGGTGCACCGCATTGCCTCGCTCAACGCCTTTGTCGGCTGCAACCACCCGGAGCACGCGCATCAGGGCCAGTTCCTGATCTGCCGCGAGTGCCACGCCGCCATCGAGCTTGAACAAAAAAGCATCAGCGATGCCATCATCAAGAGCTCCGCCGACGTAGGCTTCCGGGTCGAAGGGCAGACGGTCGAAGTGGTCGGCCTGTGCTCGGGCTGCCAGGGGGCTTGATGAGCAACGCGTTAATCCGCCTGGAGCAGGTCGGCGTCACGTTTGCCGGGCAGAACGTGCTGGATAACATCGCCTTGAGCGTCGAGCCGGGGCAGATCGTCACCCTGATCGGCCCCAATGGCGCCGGCAAGACCACCCTGGTGCGCGCCGTACTCGGCCTGCTCAAGCCCGACACCGGCAGCGTGTGGCGCAAGCCCAGGCTGCGCGTGGGCTACATGCCGCAAAAGCTGCATGTTGATCCGACCTTGCCCTTGTCTGTACTGCGGTTTTTGCGCCTGGTGCCCGGTGTGGACCGCGCCCGCGCGCAGGCCGCCCTCAAGGAAGTCGGTGCCGAGCAGGTCATCGACAGCCCGGTGCAAAGCATCTCCGGCGGCGAAATGCAGCGCGTGCTGCTGGCCCGTGCCCTGCTGCGCGAGCCCGAGTTGCTGGTGCTGGATGAACCCGTGCAGGGCGTCGACGTCGCCGGCCAGGCCGAGCTGTACAGCCTGATCACCCGCCTGCGCGACCGCCATGGCTGCGGCGTGCTGATGGTCTCCCATGATTTGCACCTGGTGATGAGCACCACCGACCAAGTGGTATGCCTCAACCGCCACGTGTGCTGCTCCGGCCACCCGGAACAAGTCAGCAGCGACCCGGCGTTCGTCGAACTGTTCGGCAAGAACGCCCAGAGCCTGGCGATCTATCACCACCATCACGATCACGCCCATGACCTGCATGGCGCTGTCGTTGACGATCCCGCGACGCCCCACACCCACGTTCATGGAGATAGCTGCAAGCATGGCTGATTTTCTGCTTTACGCCCTGCTGGCAGGCTTGGCTCTGGCGCTGGTGGCGGGCCCGCTGGGCTCGTTCGTGGTCTGGCGGCGCATGGCGTATTTTGGCGACACCTTGTCCCACGCCGCGCTGCTGGGCGTGGCCATGGGCTTCCTGCTGGATGTGAGCCCGACCATCGCCGTGACCGTGGGTTGCCTGCTGCTGGCGGTGCTGCTGGTGACCCTGCAACAGCGCCAGCCACTGGCCTCGGACACCCTGTTGGGCATCCTGGCGCCGAGCACGCTGTCCCTGGGCCTGGTGGTGCTGAGCTTTATGCATGAAGTGCGCATCGACCTGATGGCCTATCTGTTCGGCGACCTGCTGGCGATCAGCCCCACCGATCTTGCCTGGATTCTCGGCGGCAGCGCCGCAGTATTGGTGCTATTGGTCGCCCTGTGGCGCCCACTGCTGGCCATCACGGTGCATGAAGAACTGGCCAGGGTCGAAGGTTTGCCCGTACCAGCGTTGCGCATGGCCCTGATGCTGCTGATTGCCGTGGTGATCGCTGTCGCGATGAAGATTGTCGGCGTATTGTTGATCACATCGCTGTTGATCATTCCGGCCGCCGCCGCCCAGCGCCACGCCCGCTCGCCGGAGCAGATGGCAATCGGTGCCAGCCTGTTGGGGATGCTGGCAGTGTGCGGGGGCCTGGCGTTGTCATGGTTCAAGGACACACCGGCCGGACCGTCGATCGTAGTCACGGCGGCCGCCCTGTTTCTGCTGAGTTTTGTCCTGCCCCGTCGAGGGGTGTAGACTTGCTCGCTTTTTGCGCAAATAGAGAGTCGCAGGAATGAAGCTGTTCACCTCCCGTTATCTGCTCCTTGCCGCGTTTTCCCTGCTGCTGGGCGCCTGTCAAAGCACACCGCCCGCCGCCCCAGAGGCCCCGGATCCGCGTGCTGCGGCCATCGCGCAGCTGGAGCAAAACCTGGCCAGCAGTGAGCTGGCCACCGCCGAAGACCAACTGGCCGCGCTGCAGGCCCAGTCGCCCAATGACCCGACGCTGGAGCCCTACCAACGTCAATTGGCCGAGGCTTACCTGCAGCGCAGCCAGATTGTGCTGCAAAAAGGCGATGTAAACGCCGCCGCCACCGCCCTGAGCCGTGCCCGCGCGCTGATGCCCAAGGCGCCGGCGCTGACCGGTGGCGTCAACAGCGCCATCACCCACGCCCGTAAAGTCGAGCTGGATAAAGCCGAAGAGGCCCTCAAGGCCGCCGAAGCCAAGCCCGCTGCCAAGGTCATCGACCCGGCCGCGCCAAGCACCACCGTGGCGCTGAACCTTACTGATATTGAAGCGCTGCGCCATCAACTGGATGCGATTGCCACCGACGTGGTGAATTACCAGTGCGATGTGACGATCCAGGCGCCGCGCACCCAGGATTACCCGTGGCTGGCCACGTTGCTGACCAAACGGGTGAAGCGTATTGATTCAGGGTATGACCTGAAGATTCACCGGCAGATTCTGAAACATATTCCGGCGCAGGTTGTGCTGATCCCGCGCAAGGCGGAATAAAGCATCGGGGCGGTGCGACGATTCGACTTGCCCCCCCCCGATGGCGATCTAACAAACAACCAAAAAATCAGGCCGGAATCGCCTTAGCCTTCGGCTCACGATCCCAAACCCGATGCTGTGCAATCGCGGCAAAAAACGCCTTGAACGCTTTCGCATCCGAACCCACGATCAACCCCGCATCCGTCTCCAGCTTCAGCAGATCCAGCAGTGGCTTCACGTCACTGGCAACCGCAATCGCCTTCAGGTGTTTGTAGGCTTCCAGAACGTAATGCAATGCCACACCATCACCGCTCAGTGCTTTAACCGACTCTTTTCCGCCTGGAATAAATACGGCGTCAAACGCAATCGACGGCATGCCTTCCATCGACGCATCCACCGGCAGGCGCTTGCCATCCGCCGTCTTCACCGGCGCCGAGGTCGGCCCCAGCAACTTGGCATGGGCACCTTCTGTCTCCAGTGCTTGTTTCAGCGCATCGATTGCCGCGCCATCCACACCGTCAGCCGCGAGAATCGCGACTTTGCGCGTCTTGATATCGCCGGACAGCAGGTTCACCTGGCTCAATGCCGGCGACTCTTTCAGCGAAGACTCACGCGGCGCTACCGTGCCTTTGGTCGGCGCCGGCAGACCAAGGTTCTGCGCCACGCGCTTGGCCAGTTCCAAATCGATATTGGCCAGAATCTCGTTGACCTGACGCGCGCGGATAAACTCGCGCTCCACCTTGCCCAACTCGAAGCTGTAGGCCGCGATGATGTGCTCTTTCTCGTGGTGGCTCATGCTGTGGAAAAACAGCGCGGCTTGCGAGAAGTGGTCACCAAACGACTCACTGCGCTCACGTACCTTGTTGGCATCGACACGCTCGTAATAAGTTTCGAAACCGCCATCCTGGGCAGCCGGCGGCGTTTCTTTCGGCCAACCACCATCGATCGAATTCGGCTCGTACGCGGCTCGGCCCTTGTCGATCACGGTGCGGTGCTGGGCGTCGCGCTGGCCGTTGTGGAAAGGTACTACCGGCCGGTTGATCGGCAGCTCATGGAAGTTCGGACCGCCGAGGCGGCTGATCTGCGTATCCGTGTAGGAAAACAGACGGCCTTGCAGCAACGGGTCGTTGGTGAAGTCGATACCCGGCACGATGTGGCCCGGGCAAAACGCGACCTGCTCGACTTCGGCAAAGAAGTTATCCGGGTTACGGTTCAGCACCATCTTGCCCAGCGGCGTGATCGGCACCAGTTCCTCGGGGATGATCTTGGTCGGATCGAGCAGGTCAAAGTCGAACTTATGCTCGTCTTCTTCCGCAACGATCTGCACACCCAGCTCCCACTCAGGGTAGTCGCCGCTTTCAATCGCTTCCCACAGGTCACGGCGGTGGTAATCGGTATCTTTACCGGCAAGCTTTTGCGCTTCGTCCCACACCAGGGAACAGGTGCCGACCTTCGGGTGCCAGTGGAACTTCACAAAGCTGGACTTACCTTCGGTATTGATCAAGCGGAAGGTGTGAATGCCAAACCCCTGCATGGCACGCAGGCTTTTTGGAATGGCGCGGTCAGACATCGCCCAGATCACCATGTGCGCCGACTCCGGCTGCAACGAAACAAAATCCCAGAACGTATCGTGGGCCGAGCCGCCGGTAGGAATTTCGTTGTGTGGCTCAGGTTTTACCGCATGCACGAAGTCGGGAAACTTGATCGCATCCTGAATGAAAAACACCGGCATGTTGTTGCCGACCAGGTCGAAGTTGCCCTCGTCGGTGAAGAACTTCACCGCGAAACCGCGCACGTCACGCACCGTATCGCCCGAGCCACGCGGGCCCTGCACGGTGGAGAAACGCACGAACACCGGGGTTTTATGCTCGGGGTTACGCAGGAAACCTGCCTTGCTCAGCGCGGAATGGTTTTCATAGGTCTGGAAATAGCCATGGGCGCCGGTGCCCCGGGCATGCACGATGCGCTCGGGGATACGCTCATGGTCAAAGTGCGTGATTTTTTCACGCATGATGAAGTCTTCCAGCAGCGAGGGGCCGCGGGCACCGACTTTCAATGTGTTCTGGTTGTCGGAGATCTTCACGCCTTGGTTGGTACGCAGGGCCTGGCCGGTCGCATCGGAACGGAATTCCTCCAGGGCTTGCAGCTTGGCGTTGGTGTTGCCACGGTCCAGGGTGTCGGTGCCTGCAAGTTCACTCTTCGACGGGGTGGCTGGCTTCTTGGTACTCATCAGTCAAAACTCCTTATTCAAAGTGGCCAGAGCGGTCCCCGGCTCGTTTGAGCAAAACCCCAGGCACGGCACCTGGGAAATCGAGTTGCTTAAGTAGTGACTGACACGGTTTTCTGCCGTTCCTTTTTTATGACCTTTGATCGCGTTATTGCCAAATCACTGGTTGAATGCGAAATAAATGCTAAGAAACGCTATACGGACAGGCTAAAATGCGCGCCCGGCTAACCGCTGATCCCTTTTCAATGCGCCCCACAAGGTTCGCTACGTGATCGAGTTTCAAAACGTCCATAAAACCTACCGCGTCGCCGGTAAGGATATTCCCGCGCTGTACCCCACCAGCCTGCGCGTCGAAAACGGCCAGGTGTTTGGCCTGATCGGCCACTCGGGTGCAGGTAAAAGCACGCTGCTGCGCCTGATCAACCGCCTGGAAGAGCCCAGCGGCGGCCAGATCACGGTGGACGGCGAAGAAGTCACCGCCCTGGACGCCAACGGCCTGCGCCGTTTCCGCCAGCAGGTCGGGATGATCTTCCAGCACTTCAACCTGCTGGCGTCCAAGACCGTTGCCGACAATGTGGCCTTGCCACTGACCCTGGCCGGCGAATTGTCGCGCAAGGACATCGACCAACGTGTCGCCGAGCTACTTGCCCGCGTCGGCCTGTCGGACCACGCCAAGAAGTACCCGGCGCAGTTGTCCGGTGGCCAGAAGCAGCGCGTCGGCATTGCCCGCGCCCTGGCGACCAAGCCGAAAATCCTGCTATGCGACGAGGCCACCAGCGCCCTCGACCCGCAGACCACCGCCTCGGTCCTGCAATTGCTGGCCGAGATCAATCGCGAGTTGAAACTGACCATCGTGCTGATCACCCATGAAATGGATGTGATCCGCCGCGTGTGTGACCAGGTAGCCGTGATGGACGCCGGCGTGATCGTCGAGCAAGGCTCGGTGGCCGACGTGTTCCTGCACCCCAAGCACCCGACCACCAAGCGTTTTGTGCAGGAAGCCGAGCAGGTCGATGAAGGCGAGCAGCGTGATGACTTCGCCCATGTACCGGGTCGCATCGTACGGCTGACGTTCCAGGGTGAAGCGACCTACGCGCCATTGCTGGGTACCGTCGCCCGCGAAACGGGGGTGGACTACAGCATCCTCGCCGGCCGCATCGACCGCATCAAAGACATCCCCTACGGGCAACTGACCCTTGCGGTCACCGGCGGTGACATGGAAGCGGCCTTTGCCCGCTTTACCGCCGCAGACGTCCACATGGAGGTGCTGCGCTGATGGACGTTTTCTTGAGTTTCTTCGCCAATATCGACTGGTCCGAAATCTGGCTCGCCACCGGCGACACCATGATCATGCTGTTCGGTTCGCTGTTTTTCACCGTGGTATTGGGCCTGCCTTTAGGCGTGCTGCTGTTCCTGACCAGCCCACGCCAGCTGTTCGAGCAAAAAGGCCTGTACGCGCTGCTGTCGCTGGTCGTGAACATCCTGCGCTCGCTGCCGTTCATCATCCTGCTGATCGTGATGATCCCGTTCACCGTGCTGATCACCGGTACCTCCCTGGGCGTAGCGGGCGCGATCCCGCCGCTGGTCGTAGGGGCCACGCCATTCTTCGCGCGCCTGGTGGAAACCGCCTTGCGTGAAGTGGACCGCGGCATCATCGAGGCCACCCAGTCCATGGGGGCCAGCACCCGCCAGATCATCATCAACGCGCTGCTGCCCGAGGCACGCCCCGGCATCTTCGCGGCGATAACGGTGACGGCGATTACGCTGGTGTCCTACACGGCCATGGCCGGTGTCGTCGGTGCCGGAGGCCTGGGTGACCTGGCGATCCGTTTCGGTTACCAGCGCTTCCAGACCGATGTGATGGTGGTCACCGTGGTAATGCTGTTGATCCTGGTGCAAATTCTGCAAACCGTCGGCGACAAGCTGGTGGTGCACTTTTCTCGAAAATAACGGCCATTGCCGGTCAAAAGCCGGCACATGCCCGAACAAGGAGCTTGTTGGATGAAAAAACTACTGGTTGCTTTCGCCGCCGTTGCCGCGTTTTCCGCCCACGCCGCCGAGACCCTGAAAGTCGCTGCCTCGCCGGTGCCCCACGCGGAAATCCTGGAATTCGTGAAACCTGCCCTCGCCAAAGAAGGCGTGGACCTGCAAGTCAAAGTCTTCACCGATTACGTACAGCCCAACGTCCAGGTAGCGGAAAAGCGCCTGGACGCGAACTTCTTCCAGCACCAGCCATACCTGGATGAATTCAACAAAGCCAAAGGCACTCACCTGGTGAGCGTCGGCGCTGTGCACCTGGAGCCCCTGGGCGCTTACTCCAGCAAGTACAAAAAACTGGAAGACCTGCCTGACGGCGCCAACGTGGTGATCCCGAACGACGCCACCAACGGAGGCCGTGCGCTGTTGCTGCTGGCCAAGCACAACCTGATCACCCTGAAGGACCCGACCAACATCCTGTCGACCATCAAGGACATCACCGAAAACCCGAAAAACCTGAAATTCCGCGAACTCGAAGCCGCCACCCTGCCGCGCGTGCTGACCCAGGTCGACCTGGCGCTGATCAACACCAACTATGCGCTGGAAGCCAAGCTGGACCCGTCCAAGGACGCCCTGGTGATCGAAGGCAATGACTCGCCTTACGTGAACATCCTCGTGAGCCGCGAAGACAACCAGGATTCGGACGCGATGAAGAAGCTGATTGCAGCCCTGCACACCCCTGAGGTGAAGCAATTCATCCAAGAGAAGTACAAAGGCGCGATCCTGCCGGCGTTCTGATCCGACTCGGTCTCCAACACGCTGGAGATCAAAAAATGTGGGAGGGGGCTTACCCCCTCCCACATGTGTTGTGTATTGCCTTGTTACTTGCGCTGCAACAGCCCTGGCAGTTGCGCCACCAGCTTCTGGTTGTTCAACGGCGCACGGATAAAGCCGCGCTGGGTACCATCCGGACCGATCAGCGCCAGGTTGCCGCTGTGGTCGACGGTGTAGTTGGGCTTGCTGGTGTCTGCCGGGATGAACGGGATGCTCACGGCATTCGAGACCTTCTGCACATCCTCCACGTTCGCGCCGGCGAGGCCTTCGAATTGCGGGTCGAAGTAGCCCAGGTACTGCTTGAGCTGGGTCGGGGTGTCGCGGTTCGGGTCGACGCTGACCAGGATTACCTGCAACTTATCCACAGCCTCCTTAGGCAACTCGCTCTTGATCTGGCGCAGTTGGGCGAGGGTGGTCGGGCAGATGTCGGGGCAGAAGGTGTAGCCGAAGAACAGCAGGCTCCACTTGCCTTTCAACTCGTTGACCCGCACCGGCTGGCCGTCCTGGTTGGTCATGCTGACCGGCGGCAGCTGGCGGCTTTGCGGCAGCAGGATGATGCCGGCGTCGATCAACGCGGTAGGGTCGCCCTGGCCCTTGCCCGAGAGCACTTTGTTAACGGTCAGGCCCATGATCAACGCGACGATGGCCACCAGGATAAAGACGGTTTTTTGAGTTCGAGTCATAGGTTCAACAGTAAGTAGTGGTCTACGAGCAGGGCGATAAACAGCAGGAACAGGTACCAGATAGAGTACTTGAAGGTGTTGATCGCCGCGTGCGGCTGAGCGCCACGGTACAGCACCCAGGCCCATTGCAGAAAGCGTCCGCCCAAAACCAGCGCACAGGCCAGGTAGAGCGGGCCGCTCATGTGGATCACATAGGGCATCAGGCTCACCGCCAACAGGGCGAAGGTATAGAGCAGGATATGCACCTTGGTGTAGTGCTCGCCGTGAGTGACGGGCAGCATCGGGATATCGGCCTTGGCGTATTCCTCCTTGCGGTGAATGGCCAGGGCCCAGAAGTGCGGCGGGGTCCAGGCGAAGATGATCAGCACCAGCAACAAGGGTTCGGCGCTGACATGGCCGGTGACGGCAACCCAGCCCAACAGCGGTGGCGCGGCACCGGCCAGGCCTCCGATGACAATATTTTGCGGCGTCGCACGCTTGAGAAAACCGGTGTAGACCACCGCGTAACCGAGCAGCGAAGCCAGCGTCAGCCATGCCGCCAGGGGATTGGTGAACGCCAGCAACAAGGCCAATCCTGCAACGGCTAGAAACAAAGCAAAGGCCAGCGCCGCCACCGGCGACACACGCCCCTCCGCCAACGGTCGCTTATGGGTGCGGGCCATCACCGCATCAATCCGCCGGTCCACCACATGGTTCACCGCCGCCGCGCCACCGGCACACAGGGCTATCCCCAGGTTGCCGAAAACCAGCACCGCCCACGGCACACCGGCGCGGGTGGCGAGGAACATGCCGACCAGGGAGGTGATGAGCATCAGCACCACCACTTTCGGCTTGGTCAGCTCCAGGTAGTCGCGCCAGATCGCCTGGCTGTGGCGCGCGCCGATCAAGGTCGCCATGGCATCTCTCCTTTAAGGGTGATGAGGCCCGATACGTGTTTGCGCGGGCTGAAGCGCCAGCCGAAGGGCAACTGGTGACGCACCCGGACCAGACTGGTGCGGGCGTGGTAATTGACCAGCACCAGGGTCAATAACAACGCTGCACCGCCGGCGTTATGTCCGACCGCAACCGGCAGCGGCAGGTGGAAATACACGTTGCTCAGGCCCAGGCTGATTTGTGCCGCCAGGGCAATCAACAGCAGGCCCGCGAGCCGCGTCATACCCACCGCACGCAGCTGCCAGGCCAGCCCCGCAAGCACCAGGGTGACCAGCACCGCACCGATGCGGTGGGTCAGGTGGATGGCGGTACGCGCGTCGCTGTCGAGTTGGCCGCCAAGGTAATTGGGGCCGATGTGCTGGGTCAGGTGAAAGCCGTTGGCGAAGTCCGCCGCAGGCCACCACTGGCCATGGCAGGTGGGCAAATCGATGCAGGCCACCGCTGCATAGTTGGAACTGACCCAGCCGCCCAAGGCGATCTGGCCGATCACCAGCACCAGACCCGCCGTGGCCCAATATTGCAGGCGCCTGGGCACGATCAACGCGGGCAACACCCCAGACAAGCGCAGGGTCAGCAGGAACAACAGGCTCAAGGTCGCAAAGCCGCCCAACAAGTGCCCCGTCACCACCTGGGGCCACAGCTTCAAGGTCACCGTCCACATGCCAAACGCCGCCTGGGCGAACACCACCATCAACAGAAACAACGGCAGTTTCACTGGCTGGCCCGGATCACGCCGATGGCTCCACGAACGCGCCGCCAACAGCACAATCAACAGGCCCAGGGTGCCGGCGAAGTAGCGATGGGTCATCTCCGCCCAGCCCTTGTCAGCCTCCACGGGCGTATCGGGAAAATGCAATTCGGCATGGGCCAGCTGGGCCTCGCTTTGCGGCACGCTGATAAAGCCGTAGCAGCCCGGCCAGTCCGGGCAACCGAGGCCGGCGTGGGTCAGGCGGGTGTAGGCGCCAAGCAGCACGACGATCAACGCCAGCAAAGTGGCAAACAACGCGAGGCGAAATCCAGGTTTGGCCATGACGATGCCCTTATCCGATGTTCGACAATTTCAACAGGTGGCGCAGGTCATTGAGCAAGTCCTTGCCCTTGACCTTGGCGTCGTAGCGCAGCACCAGGTTGCCGTGAGGGTCAACGATCCACAGTTGCGCAGCGCCCGGCGCGGCGGCGTTTTTGGTGAACGTCGAGAGATCCAGTGAGTAGCGCTGCAATTGCGGGTATTCGGCCTTCAGCTTGGTGTCATAGTCGGCAGCGACCGGTTGCGCACTGGCCAAGGCATGGCTGGCGCGTGAAGCGTCGCGCCCCAGGCCGATCTGCAACTGGCGCGCGAGGTACACCAGTTGCCGGCAATCGGCGGCGCAGGCGCCAGGCGCGGTGACCAGCAACTGCCAGCGCTGTTCATCGGCCTGCACGCCAATATCGGCGCGGGTCTGACCGTTACCGATCATTTCTCCGTGGTAGCTGCGACTGTCCGGCACCCAGAACTGCAGTTTGTACATGAAGGTGGCCAGCACCATCGGACCGATCACCATCAGCAGGATCAGCATCAGCTGCCAGCGGCCTTTGCGCCGATCAGGTACCTCAGACATGTTGAGTGGATTCGTGGCCGTTCCCATGGGGCTTCTCCTTTGTGGTGTGCCATCCGAGGTAGAGGTAAAGAGCCAGTAGCGCCAGGGACATAGCGAACCACTGCACCGCGTAGGCCAAGTGTTTTTCCGGCCCCATCGCAACGATGGGCCAGGTGGTTTCGTACGTGCCGGGGCCGGCTTCGGTGCGCAGCTCATAGGCAAAACCGTTGCGGCCCAGCTCAGCCCACAGCGCGGCGGGGTGCAACGCGGTCAACAGGCGCGGCCATTGCGCGGTCGTGGGGTCCGCATGCAGCTGGAAGGTTTCGCCGGGCGCGACATACACCCAGGCGTCGAGATTTAAAGGCTGATCCGGGGTGGTGAAGACGGGCGGGGTGCGCCGATCCGGCCACGGCAACCAGCCCCGATTGAGCAATAACCACAGGCCGCTGGCCTGGTCATGAAAGGGTTGCAGCAACTCGACACCTGCCTTGCCGTCGCGCATGCGGTTATCCAGCAATACGCTGTGCTCGGCATCGAATTGCCCGCGCAGATGCACGCGGCGAAAGGCCGGGTCCGCCATACCCCCGAGTTGCACACTGCTGATCGGCTCAGCGGCGCGGCGTTCGGCATAGCTGTCCACCAGCAACTGCTTCTCATGGCCGCGCGACAGCTGCCAGACGCCCAAGCCCACCATCAAAGGCAGCAGAATCATCACCACCACGGTCGGTGCGATACCTGGACGAAAGCGTTTCATGGCGCTGGCTATACTTGTTTTCATTGCCCGCCCATCCCCTTAATGCCCACCAACGCCAGGAACCAGACCATGCTCAAAGCAGCCATTGCCCTGATGCTGATCGCGACCGTCGTGAGCCTGTTCAGTGGCCTGTTCTTCCTGGTCAAGGACGAGGGCAACTCCAACCGCCTCGTGACGGCCTTGACCGTGCGTGTGGTACTGGCCGTGATCACCGTGGCATTGATCGCCTGGGGATTTTTCAGCGGCCAGCTGGTATCTCATGCGCCCTGGTAAGTCGCCTCAGAGCACATAGACGAAGAAAAACAGCCCGATCCACACCACATCCACGAAGTGCCAATACCAACTGGCCGCCTCGAAACCGAACTGATGCTCGGCATTGAAATGCCCGCGCAGGATGCGCATCAGCATCACAAACAAAATGATGGTGCCGATGGTCACGTGAGCACCGTGAAAGCCCGTGAGCATAAAGAACGTCGCGCCGTACACCCCCGAACCCAAGGTCAGGCCCAGTTCTTTATAGGCATGGATGTATTCCTCGGCCTGGAACCCGAGGAATGCCAGGCCCAGCAAGACGGTGATCGCCAGCCAGATTTTCAGCGCGCCGCGATGCCCCTTGCGCAAGGCGTGGTGGGCAATGGTGATGGTCACGCTGGAACTCACCAGCAGGATGGTGTTCACCAACGGCAAGCCCCACGGGCTGATGGTGCCCTCCGGCGCGGGATAGAGCTTCGGGTCCGGGTTGTTGAGCAACGGCCAGGCAAACTCGAAGTTCGGCCACAGCATGTGCGCAATGCCTTTGGGGCCTTCGCCGGCCAATGCGGGACCGGACAAATGGCGCACGTAGAACAGCGCACCGAAAAACGCGATGAAGAACATCACCTCGGAAAAAATGAACCAGGTCATGCCCCAGCGAAACGAGCGGTCCATCTGGGCGCTGTACAAACCGGCGCGGCTTTCCTTGATCACTGCACCGAACCAGCCAAACAGCATGTAGGCCAGCAACAGCCCTCCGACGAAAAAGATCCACGGCCCGTGGGATTCAGGGCGTGCCGCCTTCAGGTCGTTGAACCACACGGCCAGGCCATACACGGTGACCAGCATGCCAATCGTGGCAATTATCGGCCATTTGCTTTGCGCTGGTACGTAGTACGTATCATGAGTCGACATGTATTCGCTCTCCTGATTGAGCGGGCAAACAGTAGCTAGCCGCCGGTACGGACAGCCACGGGCGGTTGGCGCGCAGTGATATCAAACAGCGTGTACGCCAGGGTCAAATGCTTCACATCCTTGGGCATGTCACGGTCGACAATAAAACGCACTGGCATCTCGATGCGTTGGCCTGGCTGCAGCACTTGCTGGGTGAAGCAAAAGCATTCGGTCTTGTGGAAATACATCGCCGCTTCGGCGGGGGAAATGCTCGGCACCGCCTGGGCGGTCATCGGCTTGTCAGTGGGGTTGTAGGCCACGAACAGCATCTCGGTGACGGCACCGGGGTTGACCACCACCTCGTCAGCCTTGGAATGAAACTCCCAGACCATGTCGATGGCATTGGTGGACAGGAACTGCACCCGTACCTGGCGCGTGAGGTCGACGACCTGCTCGCCTTCGTACTGCCCGGCCGTCTTGCCGTTGATGCCGAACGCCTTGCACATCACGTCGTAGATCGGCACCAGGGCAAAGCCGAAGGCGAACATCGCTACCACCAGGATCAGCAGGCGGGTAACCAGGCGCTTGAGGGGCACGGAGTCAGCCATGACCACCTCCGCTTACCCTGTTCACTTGACCTCCGGTGGCGTGGTGAAGGTGTGGTACGGCGCGGGCGAGGGCACGCTCCACTCCAGGCCTTCGGCGCCATCCCACGGCTTGGCCGGCGCGGGCGGGCCGCCACGGATGCACTTGATCACGATAAACAGGAAGAAGATCTGCGTGGCGCCAAACATGAACGCGCCAATCGACGAGACCATATTGAAGTCGGCGAACTGCAGGTTGTAGTCCGGCACCCGACGCGGCATACCGGCCAGTCCCACGAAGTGCATCGGGAAGAACGCCATGTTCATGCCCACGAAAGACAACCAGAAATGCAGCTTGCCCAGGGTTTCGTCGTACATGTGGCCGGTCCATTTCGGCAGCCAGTAGTAGGCCGAGGCGAAGATGCCGAAGATCGCACCAGGCACCAGTACGTAATGGAAGTGCGCCACCACGAAGTAGGTGTCGTGATACTGGAAGTCCGCCGGGGCAATCGCCAGCATCAATCCGGAGAAGCCGCCGATGGTGAACAGGATCACGAAGGCCACGGCAAACAGCATCGGCGTCTCGAAGGTCAGGGAGCCTTGCCACATGGTGCTGACCCAGTTGAACACCTTCACGCCGGTGGGCACCGCAATCAGCAACGTGGCGTACATGAAGAACAACTCGCCGACCAACGGAATGCCCACCACGAACATATGGTGCGCCCACACGATAAACGAGAGGAACGCGATGCTCGCCGTGGCGTAGACCATCGACGTATAGCCGAACAACGGCTTGCGCGAGAAGGTCGGGATAATCGAACTGACGGCGCCAAACGCCGGCAGGATCATGATGTACACCTCGGGGTGGCCGAAGAACCAGAACACATGCTGGAACAGCACCGGATCACCGCCACCGGCCGCGCTGAAGAAGCTGGTGCCGAAGTGGATGTCCATCAACATCATGGTCACGCAGCCGGCCAGCACCGGCATCACCGCGATCAGCAGGAATGCGGTGATCAGCCAGGTCCAGACGAACAGCGGCATTTTCATCAAGGTCATGCCGGGCGCACGCAGGTTGAGGATGGTGGCAACCACGTTGATCGCACCCATGATCGAGCTGATGCCCATCAAGTGGATGGCGAAGATGAAGAACGTCACGCTTTCCGGTGCGTAGGTGGTGGAGAGCGGGGCGTAGAACGTCCAGCCGAAATTCGGCCCGCCACCGGGCGTGAACAGGGTCGAGACCAGCAGCAGGAACGCCGCCGGCAGCAGCCAGAAGCTGAAGTTGTTCATGCGCGGCAAGGCCATGTCCGGCGCGCCGATCATCAGCGGAATCATCCAGTTGGCCAGGCCGACAAACGCCGGCATTACCGCCCCGAACACCATGATCAGGCCGTGCATGGTGGTCATCTGGTTGAAAAACGCCGGCTCGACGATCTGCAGGCCAGGCTGGAACAGCTCGGCACGGATCACCATGGCGAACGAGCCGCCGAGCAGGAACATGGTGAACGCGAACCACAGGTACATCGTGCCGATGTCCTTATGGTTGGTGGTCAGCACCCAGCGCATCAAGCCTTTGGCGGGGCCGTGGGCATGGTCACCGGCGTGGCCATGGTCATCGATCACAGCGCTCATGGCCGTTCTCCTGCAAGCGAGTGGGCGGGGCGGTTCGGGGCATACGCAATGAATGAAGTCATTTGCTTTCCGCCTGCTTGATGGCCAGCACGTCTTTAGGCGTGACCATGTCGCCTTTGTTGTTACCCCAGGCGTTGCGCTCGTAGGTCACCACGGCGGCGATATCCACTTCCGAGAGCTGCTTGCCGAATGCGGCCATCGCCGTACCGGGCTTGCCGTGGTAGACGAGGCTCAGGTGACCTTCCTTGGGCCCGGTGGCGATTTTCGAACCCTTGAGGGCCGGGAACATCGGTGGCAGGCCCTGGCCCTCGGCCTGGTGACAGGCCACGCAGGTGGTGTGGTAGACCTTGTCGCCGCGGGCCACCAGCTCTTCCAGCGTCCACTCCTTGGAGGTCAGCTCCTTGAGCTTGGCGGCCTCTGCCTTGCGCTCGCCGAGCCAGGTGTCGTAGTCGGCCTTGGACTTGACCTCTACCACGATGGGCATGAAACCGTGGTCCTTGCCACACAGTTCGGCGCATTGGCCACGGTAGATGCCAGGCTTCTCGACGCGGGTCCAGGCTTCGTTGACGAACCCCGGGATGGCGTCACGCTTGACCGCAAAGGCCGGCACCCACCAGGAGTGGATCACGTCGGCGGCGGTCACCAGGAAGCGCACCTTGGCGCCCACCGGCAGCACCAGCGGCTGGTCGACTTCCAGCAGGTAATGTTCGCCCTTGGTGGCCTGGTTATGGATCTGCTCGGCGGGCGTGGCCAGGTTGCTGAAGAACTCCACGTCCTGGCCCAGGTATTTGTAATGCCACTTCCACTGATAGCCGGTGACCTGGATATCGATATCCGACTCGGTGCTGTCGTAGATATTGATCAGGGTCTTGGTCGCCGGAATGGCCATCGCGACCAGGATCAGCAAGGGCACCACGGTCCAGAGGATTTCCACGGTGGTGCTTTCGTGGAATTTGGCCGCAACCTGGCCCGTAGAGCGGCGATGAAGGATCATCGACCAGAACATCGCGCCAAAAACGACAATGCCGATCACTACACAGATCCAGAAAATGGTCATGTGCAGGTCGAACACAGCGTGACTGACTTCAGTTGCCCCTGGCGCCATATTCGTTGTCCAGGCGGCGTGCGCCTGGCCGAATACCGACCACAACAGGAGGCCCATCCAAACATGTGGATGTCGCGTCATTGCGGGTTCCCCTTATCGTTCTTGTTATCCCGCCGGTTTGCACCTGCGTCGAAGGGAGCGGCTTCCATACTGCTTACAACCGCTTAGCCTTACCTGCTTATGCAGTCTGGCGTCATCAGCTAATCGCGTACAAACCCGAGTATAGACACGCTCTGCAACCCCGCAATGTGTAGGGGCAAATGAGCAAAAATGAGTGGCCAGGCCTAATAAAACCGGGTGCGGAATCGTTTATCCGACCAACGATGGCAATTCGATATAACGCCTGTGCATAACCATGAAATAATTATGACAAATGCGTCTTAGGCGCTCGTATAAACGAGCTACCTTATGCTGTCCCTATTCCTACGCCTGCTTCACTGGAGCCTTCATGAACACCGCCGCATTGCGCGAGCAGATTTCCCGTGCCCATCAACACGAATCCAGCACTGGCCAGTTGGCCAAGCAGCTGGAAGAGCAATTGCCGCACCTGCATTCGGCCATTTCCCTGGCTGATGGCGATCGCAACATTGTCATGACCCGTTTCGTCACGGCCTACATCGATCTCGTGCCGGACCTGCTGGACGCCGCCAACGACGTGGCCCGCGAGGCCGGCATCGAAAGCCAGATCAAGCCAGTGCTGAAAATCGCCGAGCATTTCTTCCTGCAGCCCCCCGCGATCCTGGCCGGCCATGAAGGGCTCGACGGTCTGCTGGACGAGGCTTACCTGGCCCATCGCCTGGTGGAAGAGGTCAACGATTTGTATATCAAACACTTTGGCCGGCCACTGATTCCAGCAGATACCACCGTGGCCAACGTGATTGCCCATCAGTTGATCGGCGAAGCATTCGCCAACCAGCTGGATGAAGCCGTTCATCATGCGGTGGATGAAATGCTCAACGAAGACAGCTTTGCACTGGAGTCTGTCGAAGCGTATCGCGAACAGCTGAAAAGCCCGGCAACGGAAGCCGCGTGGAAGCGCTGGCCATGCCTGTCCCGCCAGCTGGGGGTTGAGTTGGCGTTGGACCAGCCGGCTTAAATCCTGAATTCGACACAGAACGAATGTGGGAGGGGACTACACCCCTCCCACATGTTGATCCGGTTCCGTCAGCCGACTGAGGGCGCCGAGCCGATCCCTGTCGTCATCCTGACCCGGCCTTCGAGCCTGCGCTTCAACCCACGCGCCTCGATCACCAGCCTCGAGCCCTTGGCCGCATTCGCCCGGTCCCATTCCTCCAGCAACTCCAGGCAGGAATGGTCGATATAACTCAGGTTACTCAGCGGTACGTGCACAGTCGTGCCCGGAGGCACCGTCGCCAGCACCCGGGTCAACGCCGGCACTTTCAGAAAAGTCGCCGCACCGGTCAAACGCAGCTCCATTTCCCCCTCCGGGGGCAGGTCGATCAGACTGACTTTCAGGCGCGAGGCCTTGAGCGCCAGCTTGACCAGTGTGAGCCCGAAGCCCACCAGCACACCGGTCAGCAGGTCGGTGAAAATGATCGCCAACGCCGTGGCCGCGTAGGTAAACATCGGCATACGCCCATAACGACCGAGGGCCTTGAAGGCCTTGATGTCCACCAGCTTGATCCCGGTGTACACCAACACACCCGCCAGGCTTGCCACAGGAATGCTTTGCAGCACGCTCGACAGCAACAGTACGAACCCCAACAGCCATACGCCATGGAACATGGCTGACAACCGCGTGGTGGCACCGGCCTGCACGTTGGCCGAGCTGCGCACGATCACACCGGTCATCGGCAGAGCACCCACCAGGCCGCACAACATGTTGCCCACGCCTTGGGCGGACAATTCCTTATCGAAATCGGAACGCTGGCCGCTGTGCATGCGGTCGACCGCTGCCGCAGAGAGCAAGGTTTCGGCACTGGCGATAAACGCCACCGCAAACGCAGCGATCAACAACTGAGGGTCAGCCAGGTTCAACAGGTCGCTGGGACGCAGCCAATCGATGGCGTCGGCGAGGTTCTCCGGGACTTCCACACGCTTGACCTGCAGCGCCAGCACCAGGCTGGTCACCGTTGCCAGGCCCACGCCCAACAGGGCTCCGGGCACGAAACGCAGGGTTTGCGGACGGAATTTATCCCACAGGTACATCACCAGCATCGTCGACAAACCGAGCAATCCGGCCTGCCAACCCAGTCCGCCGCCCAAGGTAGGAATCGCCTGCACCAGCGCGGCGGGGAAGCCCGCCAGGTTATCCAGCCCGGAGGGCTTGGGCGCACCGTCGAGCATCACATGGATCTGCGATAGCACAATCAATACGCCGATCCCCGCCAGCATCCCGTACACCACCGCCGGCGCCGTGACGCGGAACCAGCAGCCCAGGCGCAGGCGCCCGGCCACCAGTTGCAGGAAGCCGGCCAGCAGCAGGATCGGCCCGAGCATCAGCATCCCATGCTGGCGCACCAGCTCGAACACCAATACCGCCAGCCCCGCCGCCGGGCCGCTGACCTGCAGCGGCGAGCCCGCCAACCAGCCCACCACCAGGCCACCGATAATCCCGGTGATCAGGCCCTTGGCCGGCGGCATGCCGGACGCGATGGCGATCCCCATGCACAGGGGCAGGGCGACCAGAAACACAACCACGGAGGCGAGCAGCTCCCGTGGCAATACAGCTTTCAATTGAGCAGCACGCATGATGGCTCTCCCGAGGTATTCGCCGGGCGCGGCAAAGCCTGGCTGCATCCATGGCAGCCACCGCTTTACCCGGCAGGGAAGTGTTTAGAAGCGCGCTTTAGGCGTCGCGGAAGGAATCGGCCCTTCGCCGCTTAACGGTCGGAATGCCGACTGATCAGCATCGTAGGCTCGAATTTCACTGGTCTCGATGTTGTAGATCCAGCCGTGAATAAACAGCTGACCGTTGGCCATGCGCGACGCCACCGAAGGATGGGTGCGCAAATGCTGCAGTTGGGCGATGACGTTTTCTTCGGTGAGCACTTTCATGCTCTCGCCTTCGTTGGCACAGTCGCAATTGTCCTCGACCATGGACTTGGCGACTTCGGCGTGCCGCAGCCAGGCCCTTACCGTTGGCATCTTCTCCAGGCTGGCGGGGTTGAGGACCGCGCGCATGGCGCCACAATCGGAGTGCCCGCACACGATGATGTGCTGCACGCCCAGGGCCAGTACTGCGTACTCGATGGCAGTGGAAACACCGCCGTTCATCTGCCCATAAGGCGGCACGACGTTACCGACGTTGCGGGTCACGAACAGGTCGCCGGGAGAGCTTTGGGTAATCAGCTCAGGCACGATGCGCGAGTCGGCGCAGGTAATGAACATCGCCCGCGGGCTCTGGGCCGTGGCGAGTTTCTTGAAGAGTTCTTCCTGCTGAGGGAAGACGTCGTGATGGAAATGCAAAAAGCCGTCAACGATGTGTTTTAGCGCTGCATCGGCAGACTCTGCCACCTGAGGGGCTGAAGCCGACGCAGCCAACGGCTGTTTATCCTTGTCACTCATGATTCATCCTCTTGATTAATGCAGGGGAGTTTTCAGGTCAGTTCGACGCCAGGCCAGTGAAATAGTTGTAAAAGCCACCAACCAGACTGCCGACTCATCAGTCACTCGCTGAACAAGGTAACCACCGAAACTTAACTCAAACTGAATGAACCGCTCTAGATCGCGGGTTTCAGTAATGTCAAAACGCGACTATTCCTACAGGAACGGTGCATTCTGCCTTTTCAGTCTACAACAATGCCATCTGTCTGCCCGGTGGACAGAACGCCGTGCAATCCAGATTGAAGCCTTCTCTGCGATCGAGCCCCAGGCGTTTGATCGCCTTGCTGAAGCGCTGGGCCAGCAGGTCGGCAAACGGCCCCTCGCCCCGCATGCGGACGCCGAACCGACTGTCGTAGACCTCACCACCGCGCACCTGGCGCACCAGGCTCATCACATGGGCCGCACGCTGCGGGTAATGCGCCGCCAGCCACTCTTCGAACAGCGGCGCCACCTCCAGCGGCAGGCGCAACATCATGTACGCCGCACTCTGCGCACCGGCGGCATGGGCTTCGGTAAGCAGGCTTTCCAACTCGCTGTCGTTGATCATCGGGATCATCGGCGAGCACAGCACGCCCACCGGGATGCCCGCCTCGCGCATCACCCGTATGGCCCGCAACCGTGCCTTGGGCGCGGCGGTGCGCGGCTCCAGGATGCGCTTGAGCTCATCATCCAGGCTGGTGAGACTGATCATCACCGCCACAAGGCGTTGCCTGGCCAGCTCCGCCAGCAGGTCCAGGTCACGCAGGATCAACGAGCCCTTGGTGATGATGGTGACCGGGTGCCGATAGCGCAGCAGCACTTCGAGGGTTTGCCGGGTGATCCTGTACTCACGCTCGATAGGCTGGTACGGGTCGGTGTTGGAACCCAGGTTGATCGGTGCACACACATAGCCCGGCTTCGACAACTGCTGTTCCAGCACGTCGGCCGCATTGCTCTTGGCGATCAGCCTGGTTTCGAAATCCAGCCCCGGTGACATGTCCCAATAGGCATGACTGGGCCGTGCATAACAGTAAATGCAGCCATGTTCGCAGCCACGATAGGGATTGATGGAGCGGTCGAACGGCAGGTCCGGAGAGTTGTTGCGGGTGATGATGGTCTTGGCCGTTTCGATGCGCACTTCGGTGCCCTGGGTCGGCGGCACTTCCTGGTACCAGCCGTCGTCCTCGGCCACGCTGACGGTGGGCGCAAAGCGGTTGTGCAGGTTGGTGGCCGTGCCCCGACCACGGGGCGGCAGCGGAGTAGACATGAAAGCGCCTCGATACTGTTTTTATATACAGTATCGAGGCGCGAGGTTCCTGACCAGTGCCGTCTGGCGGTCAGTGCTTTTGTGTGACCTGCCCCAGGTCATCGCCCGAGGTGGTGCGCATGTCGTTCTTGCGCAGGTCGGCCACGTCACTGGCTTTCACTGCGGCACCCTGGTTACCCCAACTGCCACGGATGAAACTGACCACATCCGCCACTTCCTGGTCCGACAGGCGCCAGGCGAACGCCGGCATGGTAAAGGTCGACGGCGCCGTGTGAGTGGCCGGCAACGTGCCGCCGTTCAACACGATGTTGATCAACGACGTGGCGTCCGCAGTCTGCACCACCGGGTTGCCCGCCAACGCCGGGAACACCCGCGTGTAACCATGGCCATCGGTACGGTGGCAGGCCGCGCAGTTGTCGATGTACACCGAGGCGCCGGGCTTGCTGTCATCGCCCTTCCACAGCGCCTCGGCCACCTGCTTGTCATACTGGTGCGGCTGGTCCTGCGGGTCCACCGCCGGCAGGCTCTTGAGGTAACGGGCGATAGCGGTCAGGTCGTCCTGGGACATGTACTGCATGCTATGCACGACCACGTCGCTCATACCACCAAATACCGCGCTGCGATCACTGCGACCGGTCTTGAGGAATTGCACCAGCTGCGCCTCGCTCCAACTGCCGAGGCCGTCCTTGTGGTCACCGCGCAGGCTCTTGGCGATCCAGCCTTCCAGTGGCGCGCTGCCGGACAGGAAGGCCTTGCCGTCAGTCGCGCTCAGGGCTTTTTCCTGCATGGTCAGGGCGCGTGGTGTATGGCACGCGCCACAGTGGCCAAGGCCTTCCACCAGGTAGGCGCCACGGCTGATCACCGGGTCTGCGTCGGCCACGACAGGCTTATCCACCACCTCAGGGGCAAACATCCAGCGCCACGCCGCCAGCGGCCAACGCATGCTCAACGGCCACGGAATGTCGCTGTCCTTGTTCACCTGGGCGACCGGTTCCACGCCCTTCATGAAGTACGCATACAACGCCTGCATATCGCTTTCGCTGACACGCGCATAGGACGGGTAGGGCATCGCCGGGTAAAGCGTACTACCACTCTTGGCGACACCGTGACGCACGGCCTTGTCGAAGTCCTCGAAGCTGTAGTCGCCCAGGCCGGTCTTGTCCGGGGTGATGTTGGTGGAATAGATCACACCGATGGGGGTTTCCATCGGCAGGCCACCGGCGAACGGTTTGCCGCCCTTGGCGGTGTGGCAGGCCACGCAGTCGCCGGCGCGGGCCAGGTATTCGCCCTGCTTGATCAGGTCGGTTTCGGCGGCACTGATCGAGCAGCTGCTGAGCAGGGCAAACGTCGCGATAACAAATGCTTTCATGGTCATCGCTCCTTATGCCTGAACCAGCGGGCCGGGGTTTTTCAGGTACTGCTCGCGGATCGCCCGGGCCGACCAGTAAGTCAATGCCGCCACCAGGCCGGTAGGGTTGTAGCCCAAGCCCTGTGGGAAAGCGGATGCGCCGGGGACAAACACGTTGTGCACATCCCAGCACTGCAAGTAGCGGTTCAGCGCACTGGTCTTCGGGTCGGTCCCCATGATCGCGCCACCGTTGAGGTGGGTGGTCTGGTAGGACGCGGTGTTGAAGTGCTCACCGACTTTTTTGCCCAGCACGGCTATCGCCTTGGGGTTCATCGCTTCGGCGACCTTGCCCATTTTCTCAACCATGAAGCGGTTCATCTTGATGTCGTTTTCCTGCCAGTCGAACGTCATGCGCAGCAACGGCAGGCCGTAGGCATCACGGTAGACAGGGTCCAGATCCAGGTAGTTACCCCGGTAGGATTGATGGGCACCGTGAGCATCCATCGACACCTGGTGGGTGTAGTAATCGGCGGTGGCGCGCTTCCAGGCACTGCCCCAGGCCGGAGTGCCGGGCGGGTTGGACGTACCGGCAATCGGCCGGCTGCCGGCCTGGTTGACCCACATCGGC
Source organism: Pseudomonas sp. CFBP13509 (assembly GCF_005233485.1). NCBI lineage: Bacteria > Pseudomonadati > Pseudomonadota > Gammaproteobacteria > Pseudomonadales > Pseudomonadaceae > Pseudomonas > Pseudomonas sp. CFBP13509. The sequence continues at coordinate 389,575 of NZ_QGAA01000003.1, read as the reverse complement.
GAACCGCCCACAAAGCCATGGGGCCCGTGATCGAAGTTGTCGGCGTTGAAGTCATCGATGGCCACGCCATTGCCGCCGGCACCGATAAAGTTGTTGGTATGGGTGTCCTTGTCGAAGAACGCCTTGATGGTGGCCATGTTCTGGTAGGCAAAGTTCCTGCCCACCACACCCTCATTGGTCATCGGGTCGTAAGGCTTGCCGATGCCCGACAGCAGCATCAGCCGCACGTTGTGGAACTGGAACGCGCCGAGGATCACCAGGTCTGCCGGTTGTTCGCACTCTCGGCCCTGGGCGTCGATGTAGGTCACGCCGGTGGCCTTGCTCTTGGTGCTGTCCAGATTGACCTTGAGCACGTGGGAGTTGGGCCGCAGCTCGAAATTCGGCACCTGGCGCAGCGCCGGCAGGATGTTCACGTTCGGCGAGGCCTTGGAGTACATGTAGCACACGTAGCCGCTGCAAAAACCGCAGAAGTTGCACGGGCCCATCTGCGCGCCGTAGGGGTTGGTGTAAGGTCCCGAGGTATTGGCTGACGGCAGGTTGTAGGGCTTGTACCCGACGCTGGCGGCGGCTTTCTGAAACAGCTGTGCGGAGACTGTGTTCTTTTGCGCTTCCAACGGAAACGGGTTGGAACGGTCCGGCGCATAGGGGTTGCCGCCACGACCTTCGCCCACCACCTGGCCTTTCACGGTCCAGGCCTGGCCTGAGGTGCCGAAGACTTTTTCCGCATAGTCGAAAAACGGCTCCAGCTCTTCGTAGCTCACGCCGAAGTCCTGGATGGTCATGTCCTTGGGAATGAAATGCTTGCCGTAGCGTTCCTCGTAATGGCTGCGCATGCGCAGTTCAATCGGATCGACACGGAAATGCACGCCCGACCAGTGCAAGCCCGCACCGCCCACGCCGTTACCCGGCAAAAACGCGCCGAGCTGACGGTTAGGCAAGGCAACGTCATTCACGCTATGGCGAATCGTCACCGTCTCCTTGGAGATGTCCTGGAAGAGTTTTTTACGCACGCTGTAGGTCAGTTCGTCGATGACCTGGGGATAGTTGCCGTCCGGGTAAGTGTCCTGCATCGGGCCGCGCTCCAGCGCTACCACGTTCAGCCCGGCTTCCGTCAGCTCCTTGGCCATGATCGCGCCGGTCCAGCCGAAGCCGACAATCACCGCATCCACTTTCTTCATGATGGTCGCCACGTTTATGCCCTCTCGCCGCGGATGGATACTGCCGGGAAGGGGTACTGCTCGTTGCGTTCCACCCAGTCCATGAAATCGGCGCGGGCGCCGGGGAAGCCAATCATGGTCCAGCCGACCATGCCTTTGTTGCCACCATGGATCGGGTCGCAGAAGAAGCCTTCCTTGGTGTTTTGCAGCAGCAGGTTGAAGAACATCTTCGGCGGCACCGCGTCAAAATGTGCCGTAACCTCACTGCCGCCCGCCTCCAGGCGCCGCAACATATCGTCTCGGGTAGCGCTGTCTTGCGCAGCAAAAACTTTGCCGTTGAACGCCTTCGACCAGGCATCCGTCGCGGCAATACCCAGGCGATAGATGTCCTTGGGCACCAACTTGCTCTGCCAGCCCATCTCCGGTGGCGCATCGGCATTAAACGGGCCTTGCATGAACCACAGGGCACCGCTGGCGTAAGGCGTGTTCATCTGCCGGTCGATGTACTCCGGCGCGCCAGCTTCCAGGGCGCCGGGGCCTTGGGCATCGGCCGGGATCAGACGCTCGACGGCAGCGTTGATAAACGCCCATTCCTCGGCAGTGAAATAGCTTGGCTCGTAGGCTTTTTCGCTGGCCGCAGGCTTGGCTGGCGCAGCCTCGACCGGCGCAGGCGTCGCCATCAGCATCGAACCGCCAAGGCCGGTGCTGGCAACCGTGACCACCGGGATCAAGGTCAAGGATTTGCGTAGAAAGTCACGCCGGGGGTTGTCTTGATCTTGATCAGACATGGTGGCACCTCATCATGTGGTCACGGGGTTATCAGCCGCTTCTAGGGAGTGGCTTGGCGTTGTCGGGCGGCGATCTGGATCCAGGTGATCCAGGGAGATAGAGCGCAGCGCGCAAACAATAGTTACAAATGATAGCAGCCTAAGCATCGAGAGAATCGCTTCAGCGACTAAAGATTGAGGATTCACGATTCTTTGACGCACACCTCACACCTCCTTGACCCGCCGTGACCGACTCTGGGCGCTATCAACCACTCCCTATAGGGTGACGTCGCCCATGTACAAGCATCATTGGTTGCCAGCCCTGGGCCTCGCGTTCATGGCACTGTTCACCACAGCTTTTGTTCGGGCCGATGACGCTACGTCCCTGCGTTCTCCAGAATGGGCGCAGCCAGTGGGCGACCGCTACAACCTGCATCAAATGACGCCCACGCTCTATCGCAGCGCATTGCCGGATAGCAAGGCAGCGCCGTTGCTGGAACAGCTCAAGATCGGGACCGTGATCAACTTCCTGCCCGAGTCCGATAGCAACTGGCTGAAGGCGCCAGGCATCCGTCAGGTTCAGTTGAGTTATCGCACCAACCATGTGGATGACTCTGACGTGCTGGCGGCACTCAGGGCGATCAAGGAAGCGGAAGCTGACGGCCCGGTGCTGATGCATTGCAAGCACGGCTCTGACCGCACCGGCCTGATGGCGGCGATGTATCGCGTGGTGATCCAGGGATGGAGCAAGGAGGATGCGCTGAACGAGATGACCTTGGGCGGTTTCGGCACCAGTAACGGCTTCAAGGACGGCGTTCGCTACATGATGAGGGCCGATATCGACAAGTTGCGCACAGCCTTGGCGAATGGCGATTGCAGCACCAGCGCGTTTGCCCTGTGCTCAATGAACAGCTGGCTGAACCCGGCGAACAAGGATCACGAGCCCGCCGAGGAAAAAACCGCACTGCTGGTCACCCCCTGAGACGCACTCCCAGGGGGTAGACGAGTCAGTCTTTCTTCAGCTTCGGGTTAGGAAAGAACTGCACCGCCTGCACCTTCGGGTCCGGCGCTTTCAACGCCGATGTATTGACCCGCGTGCCCAATTCCTTGGGCACCGACAGACCTTGATCATTCAGCGTATCGGTGTACCCGCAGGCCACGCACTCACGATGCGGCACGCTGTCCTCGGTCCACATCTTCAACTTGTCCGGTTCGCTGCACGCCGGGCAGACCGCCCCGGCGATAAATTGCTTTTTGGTAATCACAGGCCCTTCACTCATGCTGCTGCGTCCTCACTCAGGCCGCTGTGGCGCAAGAGTGCGTCAATCGACGGGGCACGTCCGCGGAAGTCGACGAACAGCACCATCGGCGCCTGGGAGCCGCCGCGCGCCAGGATCGCCTCACGGAATGCACGGCCGGTCTCGGCATTGAGCACGCCGTCTTCTTCGAATTTGGAGAAGGCATCCGCCGACAGCACTTCGGCCCATTTGTAGCTGTAGTAGCCCGCGGCATAACCGCCAGCGAAGATGTGCGCAAAGCTGTTGGGGAAACGGTTGTAGGCCGGAGGACGCATCACCGACACCTCATCGCGCACGCCTTCGAGCACCTGGGCCACGCTGCGGCCATCGCCATGGGTGGCATGCAATTCGAAATCGAACAGCGAGAACTCCAACTGGCGCACCATCATCAGGCCGGACTGGAAGTTCTTCGCCGCGAGCATTTTTTCCAGCAGGTCCTGGGGCAGTGGCTCACCGCTTTCATAATGACCGGAGATCAGCGCCAGGCCTTCCGGCTCCCAGCACCAGTTCTCCATGAACTGGCTTGGCAACTCCACCGCATCCCACGCCACGCCATTGATACCGGACACGCCGGCATGCTCGACGCGGGTCAGCAGGTGATGCAGGCCATGGCCGAATTCGTGGAACAGGGTGGTCACTTCATCGTGGGTCAGCAGGGCAGGCTTACCGCTGTCGGCCGGGGTGAAGTTGCACACCAGGTTCGCCACCGGGCTTTGCAGCACACCGTCGATGGTGCGACGACGGTCGCGCGCGCCGTCCATCCAGGCACCGCCACGCTTGTTGGCGCGCGCGTACAGGTCGAAGAAAAAACGCCCGACGTGCTGGCCGTTTTCCTTGATTTCAAACAGGCGAACATCCGGGTGCCAGGTGTCGAAGCCTTTTTGCTCGGCAATCTCGATGCCGTACAAACGCTGCACGATGGCGAACAGGCCGCCCAGCACCTTGTCGATCGGGAAGTAGGCGCGCAGGGCTTCCTGGGACACGCTGTAGCGTTGCTCACGCAGCTTTTCGCCGTAGAAACCGCTGTCCCAGCTTTGCAGGTCGGCGCAGCCTTGTTCGGCGGCGTAGGCCTTGAGCTGTTGCAGGTCCTGGGCAGCGAACGGCTTGCTGCGCTTGGCCAGGTCACGCAGGAAGCTCAACACCTGGTCGCTGGACTCGGCCATCTTGGTGGCCAGGCTCAGCTCGGAGAACGAGGCGTAACCCAGGAGCTTGGCCAGTTCCTGACGCAGATCGAGGATCTGTTCCATCACCGGGCCGTTATCGTTCTGACCGGCATTCGGACCTTGGTCTGACGCACGGGTGCAGTAGGCCGCGTAGATTTCTTCGCGCAGGGCGCGGTCCTGGGCGTAGGTCATGACCGCGTAGTAGCTCGGAAACTCCAGGGTGATCAGCCAACCGTCGAGGCCTTTGGTCTGCGCGGCAGCGGCCATCTGCGCCTTGGCCGAATCGGTCAGGCCGGCGAGGGTGGCTTCCTCGGTGACGTGCTTGGTCCACGCCTGGGTGGCGTCCAGCAGTTGGTTGGAGAATTTGCTGCCCAGCTCGGAAAGCTTGCTCTGCACTTCGGCATAACGTTTTTGCTGCTCAGGCGGCAAGTCGATACCCGAGAGGCGGAAGTCGCGCAGGGAGTGTTCAAGAATAGTTTTTTGCGCCACGTCGAAACCGGCGGCTTCCGGGCTGTTGGCCAGGGCTTCGAAGGCTTGGAACAGCGCGCGGTTCTGGCCCATCTCGGTGGAGTAGGCGCTCAATGCCGGCAGGCACGCCTCGTAGGCTTCGCGCAGCTCGGCGCTGTTGCACACGGCGTTGAGGTGGCTGACCGGGCTCCAGGCGGCGCCCAGGCGATCATTCAATTCGTCCATGGCCAGCACCAGGCCGGCCCATGTCGGATTTTTACCCTGGCTTTGCAGGATGCCTTCGATGGCAACACGGTTGTCGGCGAGGATCTGTTCGATGGCCGGTTGCACGTGCTCGGCACGGATCGCCGAGAACGGCGGCAGGTCGTAGGACTGCAGAAGAGGGTTGTTCGCGCTCACGGTTGGCACCTTGGCTGAAGAAACATGTAAGAACAAAGATGGGGCCATCTTAATTACAATCAACGCCCACCGCAGCTATCAGCACATAAGAGAGAGGCTATCGTGACCCTTCGCACCTATCAGAACCACACGCCAACCCTGGGCGCCGGGGCTTTTGTCGATATTTCGGCGGTGGTGATCGGCGATGTCGAAATCGGCACCGACAGCTCGGTCTGGCCGCTGACCGTGATTCGCGGCGACATGCACCGCATCCGTATCGGCGCGCGCACCAGCGTGCAGGACGGCTGCGTGCTGCACATTACCCATGCCGGACCGTTCAATCCTGGCGGTTTCCCGCTGCTGATCGGCGATGACGTGACCATCGCCCACAAGGTCATGCTGCATGGCTGCACGGTGGGCAACCGGATTTTGATCGGCATGGGCAGCATCGTGATGGACGGCGCCGTGGTGGAAGACGACGTCATCATCGGCGCCGGCAGCCTGGTGCCACCGGGCAAGAAACTCGACAGTGGTTTTTTGTATGTGGGCAGCCCGGTTAAACAAATCCGCCCGCTGACTGACAAGGAACGCGCCTTTTTCACCTACAGCGCCGCCAACTACGTGAAGGTCAAAGACCTGCACCTGGCTGAAGGATTCGACCAATGACCCTCCCTTACCAAACCGTCCTGTTCGACCTGGATGGCACCCTCACCGACCCACGCGAGGGCATCACCCGCTCGATCCAGTACGCCCTTGGCAAACTGGGCATCGACGAACCCGACCTGACCCAACTCGAACACTTCATCGGCCCGCCGTTGCTGCAAGCCTTCATGCAGTTCTACGACTTCGATGAGGCCAAGGCCTGGGAGGCGGTGAATTTCTACCGCGAGCGCTTCAAGGTCACCGGGCTGTATGAAAACCGCGTATTCGAGGGCGTGATGCCGCTGCTCGAAGACCTGGACAAACAGGGCCGCCAGTTGTACGTCGCCACATCCAAGCCCTGGGTGTTTGCCCGCGAGATCGCGCGGCATTTCGATTTTGCCAGGCACTTCAAGGTGATCTACGGCAGTGAACTGGACGGGACACGCACCAACAAGGTTGAGTTGATTGCGCATGTGCTCCGCGAAGAAGACCTGGATCCGGCCACTACCTTGATGATCGGTGATCGTAAGCACGACCTGATCGGGGCGCGCAGCAATGGCGTGGATTCGGCGGCCGTCGGTTATGGGTTTGGCAGTTTCGAAGAGTTGAACGCCGAAGCGCCGACCTGGCATTTCGAGACGTTGGCGCAGATGCATCAGGCGTTTTTGATGCGGCCCTGAGGCCGCCATCGGGGGCAAGCCTCCTCCCACATTGGGAGCGGCTTGCCCGCCGATGAGGCTCTACCGATCAGTACCTTCCAACCGCCTCAACGCAGCCTTGCGCTGCCCCACCGGCAACTCGCCCATCTTCTCCACTGCGGCGTAAAACTTGCGCCAATCCCCGCCTTCCTGCCTGAACAACGCCGCAAACGCCGGCACCCACCGGTCATACAGCCCGAACGGCAACAACCGCGCATTGTTCATCGGCAGGTTCATCCAGGCGTCATAACGCTTGTCCCCGCCCCATTGGCTATCGCGCATCTGCCGGTACTCACGGCGCAACGCCTCGAATTCGGCCGCCTTGGCCTGGCGCATCGCCTCGACGGACAGCGGTTGCACGTAGAGTTTTTCCAGGCGCTTACGGGTATCGAGGATCAGCTGGGTAAATTGGTCCCGCTGCTGCCGCGTCGAGCTGCCAAGCGGCGCCAGGCCCTGGGCCGCGCGCCACTGGCGGGTGCCTTCCTGCTCGACGAAGCTGGCAAACGACTCGTTGAATTCGGTGTCATCCTGCACGTAGAACCGCTGGTGCGCCAGCTCATGGAAGATCAGCGTGGCCAGGCGTTCGTCGCCCCAGTTCATCATCGAATTCATGATCGGGTCGTTGAACCAACCCAGGGTGGAATAGGCTTCGACGCCACCTATCGATACGTCCATGCCTTGCTGGCGCAACAACGCCGCCTCACCCCGTGCCGCGCCCTGGCTGTAATAGCCGCGATAGGCCACGCAACCGGCAATGGGGAAGCAATGGGTTTGAGGCGCCAGGGAAAATTCCTGCGTGGCGAAGACATTCCAGACCACATAAGGTCGGCCGATATCGGCATACAGCCGGTAACTTTGGTTGTCAGGCAGATTCAGGTGTTCGCTGGCGAAGGTTCGAGCTTTCTGTGCTTGAGCCAGATGATCACGCAGCCCCTGCGGCCGCGACGGATCGGCGATGACCTCGGCAACCGGCTCCCGGGCTCGCAACAGCTGCCACTGACCACCTGCCAATTGGCTGTAGTAACTGACGCTGGAGCAGCCACTGAGCAGCACGACTATCAACCCTGGAAGAAAACGCCTGACCATGCCCCGACCGCTCCTGGGTGATGTGTTCGCCAGACTATCGCGCCTGAAGGGGATTTTTCCACGGCGTGGCGTGTTTATACTCAAAGCTCTCCTTGCGTTGAGTACCTGCCATGCGCCAGCTCCTGCTTCCCGTCGTCGCCCTGTTGCTCAGCGCCTGCGCTTCGACCCCCCTGCCGCCGGTCGATCCGCATCAGGCCTGGGTCGATTTCGCTACGCCAACGCCGGGAGCCAAGCTGGTGATGGCGCAGCGTCTGGATGGTAAGAACCTGCCGGACGGACGCTACTTCCAGGTTTCACCGGGCAGTCACGAGTTGATGGTGCGCTTTGATTTCGAGGTGCCGACCGGCGGCAGCCTCAATGGCTTTGGGCAAACGGCCGACCGCACCTGTTTCATCACTCTGCAGTACGACCATTTCGAGGCTGGCCAACGCTATCGCCTGGAAGGGCGCTCATTGGCCTTCACGCCGAATATCCGGCTGTATAACGCCGCTCGCCAATTGCTGGCGGAAGAACGCAGCGTCAACTGTCTCTGATCAATCGTTGTTCTTCTGATAGATGATGGCTTTGGTACCGTTCTCACAGCTGCCGACGACCATGGCGACGTCGTGCTTGTCAGCCTCTTCCTTGCTGACAATTTCCAAGGTGTAGGACGGAACTGCGTTCGCCTGGATCTTGACCTCAATCTCTTTCCTGAGCTCTTCGCAGTCTTTTGGTGCGGCCACAGCCGATGTGGCCAACACACCGCAAATGATCGCCAAAGCAAAACGTTTCATGTGTGAAGCTCCCTGAATGCATGCGCACGGGTGTGCGCCTAAGGCTGCATAGGCTATAGGACCACATTCGGGAAACACGAGTTCTGATTTAACGCAGAACAAAATGTGGGAGGGGGCTGGCCCCCTCCCACACTGGACCTGCAGTGTCAGTTGACCAGCGTGGCATCCAGGCTGATCTTCGCATTCAGCACCTTGGACACCGGGCACCCTTCCTTGGCCTTCTTGCTCAATTCATCGAACTGCGCCTGGCTGGCACCTGGAATCTTGGCCTTGAGCACCAAGTGCACGGCGGTGATCGCGAAGCCGCCATCGACCTGGTCCAAGGTCACTTCGGCCTGGGTGTCGATGCTGTCAGCCTTGAGCCCGGCGTCGCCGAGAATCATGGAAAAAGCCATGGAGAAACAGCCGGCGTGGGCCGCGCCAATCAGTTCTTCAGGATTGGTACCCTTGCCGCCTTCGAAACGGGCCTTAAAGCCGTAGGGCGCTTCGCGCAGCACGCCGGTTTCGGTGGAAATGGAGCCCAGGCCAGTCTTCAGATCACCTTCCCAATGCGCGGATGCCTTTTTAACGATACTCATAGCTTTCTCCTCGAACGGTGGTTTTGCGTCGGTAAGGTTCTGAGGATAGACGCGCCGGCAAAGTTCAGTTGTAAGAGAAACCTAGCAATTAAGTAGGAAATTTCATTGCTGCTATTGAATCTCGGGTATATGCCCTCATTGCATAGGGCATGCACATGAAGCGGCAGGTTTTGGTTCGTCTAAGAAGCCTGCGCCCCCATTGGAGAAGCAGGCTTATGAAATCGCTGTCCGACGTAAAGTTCTCGACCCTCGACCTGGTGCCGGTGCGCGCCAACGGCAGCCCGGCGCAGTCGTTGCGCAATTCCCTGGATTTGGCCCAGCATGTGGAAAAGTTCGGCTACAACCGTTTCTGGGTGGCGGAACACCACAATATGGATGGCATCGCCAGCTCGGCCACCTCGGTATTGCTGGGTTACCTGGCCGGCGGTACCTCGACGATTCGCGTCGGCTCCGGCGGCGTGATGCTGCCCAACCATGCACCGCTGGTGATCGCCGAGCAGTTCGGCACCCTGGAAAGCCTCTACCCCGGACGTATCGACCTGGGCCTGGGTCGCGCACCCGGCTCCGACCAGATGACCGCTCGCGCCCTGCGCCGTGAACGCTCCGGCAGCGCGGATGACTTCCCGGAAGACGTGGCCGAGCTGATGGCCTACCTCGGCCCACGCACACCGGACCAACGGGTGATTGCGGTGCCCGGCACCGGCACCAACGTACCGGTATGGCTGCTGGGTTCCAGCCTGTTCAGCGCGCAACTGGCGGGCGAACGCGGTTTGCCCTACGCCTTCGCCTCCCATTTCGCACCGCGTTTGATGCACGAGGCGATTCGCGTGTACCGCAACCACTTCAAGCCCTCGGCCGTGCTGGACAAGCCTTACGTGATGCTCGGCATTCCATTGGTTGCCGCCGACACCGATGAGCAGGCCGACTACCTGGCCACCTCGGTGTACCAGCGCATCCTTGCCTTGATGCGCGGGCAAAGCCTGGTGCAGCGCCCACCGGTGAAAACCATGGACGGCCTGTGGCTGCCCCATGAAAAAGACGCCGTCGGCAGTTTCCTCGGACTGGCAATGGTGGGCAGCCCGGCGAAGATCCGTGCCAAGCTGGAAGTACTGATCGAACAGACCGGCGCCGACGAATTGATCTTCACCTGCGACCTGTACGAGCACGCCGATCGGATTCATTCCTACGAGCTGCTGGCGCAGTTGATGAAGGGCTAAACCCCCAGGCGAAAAAAAACCGACGCACCTGTGCGTCGGTTTCAAGCCTGCCACACGGGATTAACCGCGCTTGTAGACGATTTCCTTGGTACCACCCTCACAGGTGCCAACCACTTTAGCGTCGGTCGAGGCGCCTTTATCCACGACTTCCAGCGAATAACCCGAAGCGCCCTTGGCGTCGATTTTCGCTGCAATTTCACTTTTCAGCTCTTCACAAGGCTTGCCCGCCGCCAGGGCTGTGCCCGCAATGCTCAACAAACCTACCGCTAACAGGAACTTCTTCATCCGTCACTTTCCTTGCGCTGATTGAAACGAGCGTGCCGACGCTGCAGGCATCGGCACCCATTGTTTGTAGCGCAGGTTATGGCAATCGGCCAGCCGGCAAGTTCAACCGACGCGATCAACTACTGGCAATTCGAAACCCCACCTTGAGCGTGACCTGATAGTGGGCGACCTTGCCGTCCTTGATATGACCACGGGTCTCCGTCACCTCAAACCACTCCAAGTGCTTGATGCTCTTGTTGGCTTCGGCCAGGGCATTGTTGATTGCGTCTTCGATGCTGGTGGTGGATGAACCTACCAATTCGACTTTCTTGTAGGTGTGATGATCAGACATGGTGTTTCTCCTGAGGGTCGTCAATAAAGCCTAGCAGTCATTGTTCATACTGCTTCTGGCGACCGTTCCTACCCGAAAGTTCAGATTTACTGCACTTTCTGAAAACGCTGGAGTCGGTATCTACACACGCCACTCAATCACTTCAGGAGAATTCACATGGCCAACACTTCTTTACGCAAAGCGTCGCTGGAAAGCATGGAAGCCGAGATTTCGAGCCTGCTCAAGTCCCTTGAGAGCCTCAAGGACGATGCGTCGGATGAGTCGCGCAAAACCCTGAAGGCCCTGAAAAGCAATGCCGAGAATGCCCTCAAGCATTCCCGTCACCTGATCAGCGATGCCTACGAAGAAAGCAAAGTCAAAATCCGCGAAACCGGTGTTGCCACCCGGGACTACGCACAAGAGCACCCATGGACCACCGCCGGCGTCGCCGTTGGCGCACTGGGCCTGCTGGCGGCTTACCTGCTGTGCAAACGCGGTGACTGATTGACCGGCTACACCGGCTGGCGCGCCAGCTCAGCCTTGAGCCAGTGCGCCAATTGACCCGCGCGCCCGTCTGCGGCGCGCTTGGGTAGCCACAACGCCAGGTGCGCCGGGGTTTCACTGAAACCCCACGGCGCCACCAGGCGACCCGCACGCAGGTCCTCTGCTACCAGCGGTTCTGGCGCAATCGCCACACCCAACCCTGCAACCGCCGCCTCCAGCAAATAATACAAATGCTCAAAACCCTGGCCGTGTTTCAACGCGCCGGGCTCGATGCCGTGCTGTTGCGCCCAACTGGGCCAGGCTTGCGGACGGGACGTGGTGTGCAATAAAGCTTCGCCACACAAGGCGTGCGGCGGCGCCTGGCGCAGGCGCTGGTAGCCGGCAAAACGCGGGCTCATCACCGGGCCGATACGCTCGCTCGCCAGTTCATATACCTGCATATCCGCCGGCCACGGCGGTTCGGCGAAGACCAGCAGGGCATCGAGACCGGGGCGTCGGGGGTCAAGGTCGCCGTCGCCCGCCGACAGGTGCAGGCGCAGGTCCGGCAGATCGGCATTCAAGCGTCCCAGGCGCGGGATCAACCAACGCGCCAGCAGACTGCCTGAGCAGCCGAGCACGAAAGGCGCGTCGGCGCTGGCCTGGGTGAGTTCGGCGCACACGTCCCGCAAGCGCTCGAACGCCTCCGCGCTGGCATCTCGTAACCGCACACCTGCATCTGTGAGTTTAAGGCCGCGCCCGTCCTTGATGAACAGGCTTACACCTAAATGCTCCTCCAGCACTTTCAACTGGCGGCTGACCGCACCGTGGGTCACGTGCAATTGCTCGGCAGCCTGGCTGACGCTGTTGAGGCGGGCAGTGGCTTCAAATGCGCGCAGGGCATTGAGGGGCGGGAGGTCGCGGCTCATCTGTGAGTTTTCCTGACAGGTTGCAGCGATCTTATCGGTTTTCAGCGCCGGATGTGAGGGGTAGAGTGGCCGTCATTGCTTCCCATACAGAATTTCTACCTGGAGCGTCCCATGACTCAGTCCCAGACCGATCTGCGCAACGGCCCTGATGCCAACGGCCTGTTTGGCGCGTTTGGCGGCCGCTACGTCGCCGAAACCCTGATGCCGTTGATCCTCGACCTGGCCCGCGAATACGAAGCGGCCAAGATCGATCCGGCGTTCAACGAAGAGTTGGCCTACTTCCAGCGCGACTACGTCGGCCGCCCCAGCCCGCTGTATTTCGCCGAGCGCCTGACCGAGTTCTGCGGCGGCGCCAAGATCTACCTCAAGCGCGAAGAGCTGAACCACACCGGCGCGCACAAGATCAACAACTGCATCGGCCAGATCCTGCTGGCGCGGCGCATGGGCAAGAAACGCATCATCGCCGAGACCGGCGCCGGTATGCACGGTGTGGCGACCGCCACCGTGGCCGCGCGTTTCGGCCTGCAATGCGTGATCTACATGGGCACCACCGACATCGAGCGCCAACAGGCCAACGTGTTCCGCATGAAGCTTTTGGGCGCTGAAGTGATCCCGGTGGTCGCCGGCACCGGCACCCTCAAGGACGCCATGAACGAAGCCCTGCGCGACTGGGTGACCAACGTCGACGACACCTTCTACCTGATCGGCACCGTGGCCGGCCCGCACCCGTACCCGGCGATGGTGCGCGACTTCCAGGCCGTGATCGGCAAGGAAACCCGCACCCAGCTGCAAGCCCAGGAAGGCCGCCTGCCGGACAGCCTGGTGGCATGCATCGGCGGTGGCTCCAACGCCATGGGCCTGTTCCACCCATTCCTGGACGACACCAGCGTCGAGATCATCGGCGTTGAAGCCGCCGGCCACGGCATCGAGACCGGCAAGCACGCCGCCAGCCTCAACGGTGGCGTACCGGGCGTGCTGCACGGCAACCGTACCTTCCTGCTGCAGGACGACGACGGCCAGATCATCGACGCCCACTCGATTTCCGCCGGCCTCGACTACCCCGGCATCGGCCCGGAACACGCCTGGTTGCACGATATCGGCCGCGTCCAGTACACCTCGGTGACCGACGATGAAGCCTTGGACGCGTTCCACAAATGCTGCCGCCTGGAAGGGATCATTCCTGCCCTGGAAAGCGCCCATGCCCTGGCCGAAGTGTTCAAGCGCGCACCGACCCTGCCGAAGGATCACCTGATGGTGGTCAACCTGTCCGGCCGTGGCGATAAAGACATGCAGACCGTGATGCACCACATGGAACAGTCTCAGCAGGAGAAACACTAAATGAGCCGCCTGCAAACCCGCTTTGCGCAACTCAAGGAACAAAACCGCGCCGCCCTGGTGACCTTCGTCACGGCCGGTGACCCGGGTTATGACACCTCGCTGGCGATCCTCAAGGGCTTGCCCGCTGCGGGCGCCGATGTGATCGAGTTGGGCATGCCCTTCACCGACCCGATGGCCGACGGCCCGGCCATCCAACTGGCCAACATCCGCGCACTGGAAGCCAAGCAGAACCTGCTGAAAACCCTGCAGATGGTGCGAGAGTTCCGCAAGGACAACAACGACACCCCGCTGGTGTTGATGGGCTACTTCAACCCGATCCACAAATACGGCGTGCCTAAGTTCATCGCTGACGCCAAAGAGGCCGGCGTCGACGGCCTGATCGTGGTCGACATGCCGCCCGAGCATAACGGCGAGCTGTGCGACCCGGCCCAGGCCGCAGGTATCGACTTTATTCGCCTGACCACGCCGACCACCGATGACGTGCGCCTGCCGACCGTGCTCAACGGCAGTTCCGGGTTCGTGTACTACGTATCCGTGGCCGGTGTGACAGGCGCCGGCGCCGCGACCCTGGAACACGTCGAGGAAGCCGTGACCCGCCTGCGTCGGCATACCGACCTGCCGATCAGCATCGGTTTTGGTATCCGCACACCGGAACAGGCGGCCGCCATCGCGCGCCTGGCCGATGGCGTGGTGGTGGGCTCGGCCCTGATCGATCACATCGCCAATGCCAGTAACGATCAACAAGCAATCGATGGCGTATTGAGCCTGTGCGCGGCGCTGTCGGAAGGTGTGCGCAACGCCCGTAAGTAAGCGCCATGTAGCGAGAGGTAAAGTTCCTGATACAGAGGAATCAACGCGCGCAATCACGGCCTAAACAGCAAGACCAAGGGATTTCGAACCGCGTTCGAGATCCCTTTTTTGTATGTGTGCCCTGAGGAATACCCGATGAAAATGCCCAAATCCGTGATTGCAGGTCTTGGTGTGCTGGTGCTTGGCGCCAGCGCCCTGGTGCAAGCCGCGCCGCCTGACCAGCGGGGTGACGACCGTGGCGGCCCGCAGGGCCAGCACGAGCAACGTGGCGACGACCATCGCGGCACGCAGGACAACCGTCGCGGAGGCCCGCCCCAGGACTTCGGCCCGGTACGCCAGATCATTCACGATAACCACGGCCAGTTCTCCCGTGGCGCACCGCCGCCGCCGAATGTGCGCCTGGTGCGCGGCCAACCCCTGCCGCGCGGCTACTACGGCGAGCGCCTGGACAACCGTGCGCTGGCGCGCCTGCCGGTGTATCCGGGTTATGAGTGGCGCCGTTCGGGGCCGGATGTGGTGTTGATCGCGGTGGGTACCGGTATCGTCTATGAAATTCTGGACGGCGTGCTGAACTGATCCGGGCTTTTTCCATATAGGCTAGGCTTGAGGGGGAACACACCCCCTCAACACACTTCGTGCCTATTGCCGTCTAACCACCTCTGCAAGTCACGCCTTCTTGCGTTGCCGGTCGTTAAGTTAGCTGCATCAGAAGTCATTATCGTCTCCCAGGAGTCCATCATGGCATTTGATCTCATCACCCCCTCGGACCGTCGTCATTCCACGTTGCAAAAGGGTTTCAACCTGCGCTGGCCATTGGGCAACGTCCAGGGCGAGTCTTCACCCAACGGCGCCAGCCAGATCTACCTCTGCCACACCCCACAAGACATCATCGACGCAGCCGCCCAGGCCCTGGCTGTGCCCAATGGCCGTATCACGGTGCGCAGCGGCGGGCATTGCTATGAAGGATTTGTCTCTAACAAGATGCCGGATGTGCCAGGCGAGGTGTTGTCGATCCTGGACATCGGCCAGATCAACCAATTGGCCTACGACCCCAACGGCCTGATCAGCTCAGTGCTGGTACCCGCTTCGCCCCATCGCTATGCATTCCGCCTGGAGCCCGGCTGCCAGAACTGGGACACCAGCGTCGCGCTGTACAAATTGGCAGGCAAGGCGCTGCCCAGTGGATCCTGCTATTCGGTGGGACTGGGCGGGCATATCTGCGGCGGCGGCTATGGGTTGTTGTCGCGTAAATACGGGCTGGTCTGCGACTGGCTGGACGGCGTCGACTTGCTGGTCGCCAATGGACCCGGCTCGGGTCTTGAACCTGTCCATGTCTCCCGTAACAGCCTCGACACTGATGAGCTGGACCTGTTCGCCGCCTGTTGCGGCGCCGGTGGTGGGCAGTTCGGCATCATCACCAGTTACTATTTCAAGACGCTGCCGCCAGCCCCGGACGAAGTGCTTTGGCTGCCATTGGAATGGGACTGGTCAGACCTCACACGCGCCGCCCTCGAACGTTTGCTGCATGCCTATCAAAACTGGTTCGTGGACCATCAGGCCGACCCGGCAAGCTGGGGCCTGGCCACCAAACTGGAAATGCGTCATCTGAACACTGGCAACGTGACCCTGGGCATCCACTACGTCGACAAGGACGGGAAGCTCGATGACCTGGCGCCTTTCGACGACTTTGTCAGCAGCATGCAGGCCGCGGTGGGTGTCGGTGCGACGGAGTCGCTCCTGCCGTTCCACGTCGTGCATCAGCCACGTGGCGGGCAAAAGGGCCGCTGGGTCGACTCCCTGCAGAGTGCCCATGAGGCCGCCAGGCGTTTGGACTGGTTGTACGCCACCCAATCGCTCAACGGTTCCGGTGACAATCAGCGCGGGCGGTATAAATCGGCGTATCAGAAAGGCGGGTTTACACAGCGCGTGCTGGACGCGATCTGGACGACGCTGACCTTGCCGGACCCCGAGCAATACCTGACCCAGAGCCTGATCCAGATCCAGTCGTTCGGCGGGCGCATCAACCAGATGGACGGCCCGATCCTGGCGCAGACGTCAGCCGCGCAACGCTCCTCGTACCTCAAATGGCAACCGCAGTGTTACTGGCACGCCGACGATGACGCCATCGACCGCGCCCATGCCGACTGGATCCGCAGCCTCTATTACGCTGCATTCACCAACGGTGTTCCCAATGACCCTGAGTTCGAGGGCTGCTACATCAACTACCCCGACCTGGACATGACCCACCTCGGTGGCAATCCCGCGAACCCCAGGAACCCTCTGTGGTATGGAATTTTCTTCCCCAACACGATCATCGAGAACCGCCTGCGCCGAACCAAGCAACGCTGGGATCCTTCGAATGTGTTCCGTAACGAAATGTCGGTGCCCTGAGCCCGGCCAACGGGCGGCCCGCAGGCCGCCCACTGCTTACAGCTCGATCCGCTCGACCTTGCCCACCAGCAGCACATAGGAGAGTGCGCCCAACAGCGCCAGCACGGCGATGTAGGTGATCGCCGGCGCAAACGAATCGCCACTGGCCAGGAAACCGATGACGATCGGCGTGGCAATCGCCGCCAGGTTGCCGATGAAGTTGAACACCCCGCCGGTCAGTCCCAGCAGACGTGCCGGGGCAAGCGTCGAGACCAGCGACCAGGTGATCGAGGCCAGGCCATTACCGAAGAACGCCAGGGCCAGGAAGGCGATGACCAACGGTGTCGATTCGACGAAGTTGGCGCCAATGATCGCCGTAGAGATCAACAGGCCGCTGATGATCGGCAACTTGCGGGCAAACCCCACCGAGGCGCCACGGCGGATCAGCCAGTCGGAAAACAACCCCGAACACAGCACGCCGACGAAAGCCGCGAGGAAGGGCAGTGACGCGAGCATGCCGGACTTGATGAAGTCCATGCCGCGGTATTTCACCAGGTAGGTCGGGAACCAGGTCAGGAAGAACCACAACGTGGAGTTCAGGCAGAACTGCCCCAGGTAGATACCCCACAACTTGCGCTTGCTCAGGACGATGCCCAGGTCGACCCAGCTGAAGGGCGCCTTGCTCTTGCTCGCTTGTGCGCTCAAGTCCACCAGCCCGCCACCTTCGCGGATCAATTCGATTTCAGCGGCGTTGACGCCTTTGAAATCACGGGGCTCGCGATACAGGGCATACCAGATTGCCGCCCACAGAATGCCCACGCCACCGGTCACGACAAATACCATGTGCCAGCCGTAATGGTGCTGCAACCAGGCCAGGACCGGCGTCAGGAACGCCAGCCCGACAAACTGCCCGGAGGTGTAGAAGCCAATGGCCGTGGCGCGCTCACGCTCGGGGAACCAGCTGGTGACCACGCGACTGTTGATGGGGTAAGCCGGTGCTTCCAGGGCACCCACCGCCATGCGCAGCACAAACAGCGCAATGAAGCTGGCGGCAAAACCGAGCATCACGGTGGCGATAGACCACAGCAACAGGGCGGCGGTGTAGAGGATACGCGGCGGCACCCGGTCCACCAGCCAGCCGCCGGGGATCTGCATGGCGGCGTACGTCCAGCCGAACGCGGAGAAAATCAGCCCGACATGTACCGGGTCGATACCCAGTTCGCTGGTCAGCGCCGGGGCGGCAATCGACAGGTTGCTGCGGTCGAGGTAGTTGATCACGACGGTGATAAACAGCAGCACCATGATGAAGTAGCGCTTTCGGGTAGGCGTGACTAAAGAAGCCTGCCCGCTCAAGGATTCAGGTTGCATGGTAGGTGCCTCTTCTTATATTTGTTGAGGAAGGGACTTCTGCAGAAACCGGATCAACATGTGGGAGGGGGCAAGCCCTCTCCCACATGTTTGACCGCGTTCTTTCAGGCAGACATCACCACTCGGCAAAGCTGCCGTCGGCGTGGCGCCAGATCGGGTTGCGCCAGCGATGGCCGATGGCTGCGCGTTCGATCACGTATTCCTCGTTGATCTCGATCCCCAGGCCCGGCCCGTTGGGGATTTTCACAAAGCCCTGGTCATAGTCGAACACGCCCGGGTCGCGCACGTAGTCGAGCAGGTCGTTGCTCTCGTTGTAGTGAATGCCCAGGCTTTGCTCCTGGATAAACGCGTTGTAGCAAACCGCATCCAGTTGCAGGCACGCCGCCAAGGCAATCGGGCCCAGCGGGCAGTGCAGGGCCAGGGCCACGTCGTAGGCTTCGGCCATGTTGGCGATCTTGCGGGTTTCGGTGATACCGCCCGCGTGGGAAGCGTCCGGCTGGATGATGTCGACGTAGCCTTCGCTGAGCACGCGCTTGAAGTCCCAGCGCGAGAACAGACGCTCACCCAGGGCAATCGGGGTGCTGGTCAGCGGCGCCAGTTCCTTGAGGGCTTCGTAGTTTTCGCTGAGCACCGGCTCTTCGATAAACATCAGTTTGTACGGGTCCAGTTCTTTCATCAGCACCTTGGCCATGGGCTTGTGCACACGGCCATGGAAGTCGACGCCGATGCCGACGTTAGGGCCGACCGCATCGCGCACGGCCGCGACGTTGGCCAGGGCCAGGTCGACTTTTTCGAAGCTGTCGACAAACTGCAACTCTTCGGTGCCGTTCATTTTCACCGCAGTAAAGCCACGGGCCACGGCCTCTTTGGCGGCGCGGGCGGTGTCGGCCGGGCGGTCGCCACCGATCCACGAGTACACGCGAATCTTGTCGCGTACCTGGCCACCCAACAGGTCGCTGACCGATACGCCCAGGGCCTTGCCCTTGATGTCCCAAAGCGCCTGGTCGATGCCGGCGAGGGCGCTCATGTGCACGGCGCCGCCACGGTAGAAGCCGCCGCGGTAGAGCACGGTCCAGATATCTTCGATATTGCGTGGGTCCTTGCCGATCAGGTAATCGGACAGTTCCTCGACCGCCGCAGCCACGGTGTGAGCGCGGCCTTCGACTACGGGCTCACCCCAGCCGGTCACGCCCTGGTCGGTCTCGACCTTGAGGAAGCACCAGCGCGGCGGGACGATAAAGGTCGTCAGTTTGGTGATTTTCATCTGTTATCTCTCTTATAGATGCAGCGCCAGGGGCGCGGAACTTGATCTCAGCTCAGGGCTTTCCAGGCGGCGACATAAGCCTGGGCGCGGCTCGCTACCTGATCCACTGTCATACCCGGTTTGAACAACCCGGAACCCAGCCCGAACCCCTTGGCGCCGGCGTCGATAAACACCTGCATGTTGTCCGGGGTAATGCCGCCCACCGGCAGCAGCAACGTGCCTGCCGGCAATACCGCCAGCCACGCCTTGATCACAGAAGGGCCCATTTGCTCGGCCGGGAACAGCTTCAACACGTCGGCGCCTTCATCCAGCGCGGCGAACGCTTCGGTGGGCGTGGCCACACCCGGCGACAGGTACAGGCCAGCGGCTTTGGCGGCGCGCAGGACCTTGGCATCGCTGTGGGGCATGACGATCACTTGGCCACCAGCGGCTTTCACCTGCTCGACCTGCGCAGGCGTCAACACCGTACCGGCGCCGATCAGGCAATCGGCGGGCAGGCTGTCGCGCAGGATGCGGATGCTGGTGTAAGGCTCCGGCGAGTTGAGCGGGACTTCGATCACGCGAAAACCGGCGTCGTACAGCACCTGGCCGACCGCCTGGGCTTCGTCCGGGCGCACACCGCGCAGGATCGCGATCAAACCGTTTTGTGCCAGTGCTTGCTTGAGCATGTCAGGCCTCCGTTGCAGGTTGAGTGAGCCCGGCGGCCACTGCCAGTTGCCACAGGCCGCGCTCGGTCGCTTCCTGCGCCAGGCTGACGTGGGCGAAACCGCAGAGGGCGAGGGCGCGTTGGTAGCGCACGCAAAGCGGGCCAGCGCCCACCAGGATGATGGGGATGTGCCGTGCACTGGCTGGCAAGCCGGCCAGTTCATGGCCGATCAGCAGGCCGGACAGGTAATCGGGCTGCTGCTCAGGGGTGAGTTCGGCGGTCAGGCCCAGGGTGCGCGCACTGAACAAGGTCGACAGCACGCCGCGCTGGCCATCGTTCGACAGCGCCACTTGAACGCCGCGGTCAAAAGCCTCGGCCTGGAACTGCGCGGATACCTTTTGCGTACGCCCCAGCAGGCTGTGCTTGCTCAGCACCGCGAACAGTTCACCGGTCATGAAGGTATCGAAGTGGGTGATGCAACCTTCCACCACCTCGACCCATTTGGAATGGCTGCCGGGCAGGCCGATCAACATTTCACCGTTGGCCGACAGGCTTTGCAGCACACCCAGCACCTGGGTTTCTTCACCGCGCATCACATTGGGCAAACCGACCTGCTCGATCACGCCGGGCACGATATGCACATCGACGCCGCGCAGGCTGCGCACCGTGTGCAACGCCTGGCCCAGGCTGGCGACGTCGACCGGCGTATTGCGATATGCCGCCTCGCTCCAGCCCTGGGCGCTGCCGACCATGCCGCAGGCGATCACTGGAAGATGGGGTTGGGCGTCGAGCCAGTCGCCGCATGCCGCATCGAACGCCAACTCGAAGCCATCGCTGCAGTGCACACCGCCGATGTCCCGGGGCTCACTGGGCAAATGCATGATGCCCGACGCCAGCGAGCGCTGTTCCAGCACGACGCCTGCGGGCCCGAGTTTATAAGCACGAAGGGAGCTGGTCCCCCAATCGAGCGCGATCAATTGCGCCTGCATCGCTTCACCTGAAATGAGTGGGTGCTGAAAAAAGCAGATGGGCGAATATAAACCTATGGCCGGCAATATCTCAATATATAAATAACAGTCCCATATATTGAGACAAGACAAGATAAATCCTACAACTTCCTCGCCTTTTACTGCGGGAAGGGGCGGTTTTTATCTGATAAGGGGAGGTTAAAAAACCGACAGGTCCAGCTCGCGCATCGCACCCATCCAGATCGCGTGATCGGTGTGATCCTTCAGCTCATCGCCGGTTTCGGGGTGCAGGAACACCACCAGCCCATTGCGATGCAGCGCCAGCCACGGCAGCACCACGCCAATGTATTCGGCATCGAACGCCAGCTGGCAGCTCCAGTCCGGGTGCGGGCCTACGGGCCGTTCATGCACACGGCCCATGCGCAGCGGGAACAGTTTCGCGCCGTCTTCACATAGGGTGCGCGCCTGGTCGATGGTGCTGGCGTCAAAGTAGATATGGGCATGGTAGCCCTTGATACGTTGCATGACGGACTCCGGATCCAATGTGCGGCAAATCCTAGACCGCAATCGATGGCAGGGCCAGTCCGGTCAGGGACTGCGCGCTGCTGGCCTGTTCTGCCTGCAACCAGTCGACGAAACGTTCGACCAACTGCCCACGCCGCTTGCGCTGGGGCTGCACCACGTAATAGCCAAAGCGCGAAATCACCGTGTTGCCGATCGGTCGGCACAACCAGTTCTGTTCCAGCAGGTTATCCACCAAATGGCGCCAGCCGATCGCCACCCCTTGGCCGGCAATCGCTGCCTGGATCAATAAGGTGTAGTTGTCGAATCGCAGCTGGCCGGGCGTGGGTGCGGCGGTGATACCCAGCTCGCGGAATACACCACTCCAGTCGAACCACTGGCTGTTGTTTTCCTGGCGCAGGTGCAGCAACGGGTAGTCGGGCAAGGTGTGCACAGTCAAAGGCCTGGCCTGCTCCTTGAGCCATTGCGGGCTGCACACCGGGAACACTTCCTCGTTGAACAGCCAAAGGCTGTCGCCCTGCTTGAAGCGGCCATCGCCAAACAGCACTGCCACATCGATGTCACTGCGCAGTGTCGCGTGGTTGCGCTCGCTGGTCACCAGGCTCACGTCCACCTGCGGGTTGGCGGCGTGGAAGCGATGCAGGCGCGGCATCAGCCAATAGGCGGCGAACGCAAAGTCTGTGGCCACTTGCAGCACTTCGTGCTGGTCCTGCTGGGTAATCACACTGAGGCCCTGGTTGATGTTCTGCAAACCGCCTTGCACATGCTCGAACAGCAGGGCGCCGGCGTCGGTCAGTTCGATGCCCCGATAGATGCGGTCAAACAGGCGGATCGTCAGTTGTTCTTCAAGGCGCTTGATCTGCTGGCTGATCGCCGGCTGAGTGGTACCCAGCTCCATCGCAGCGGCGGTAAAGCTGCGATGGCGCGCGGCCGCCTCGAATGCGCGTAGCAGGTCGAGGGACAGGTCTCCAAGGGCTTCATACATAAGCTGCGCTTATCCTAGACATTGCTCGTCATGGGCTTTACCCCATTTTACATGGGCTGCATGCTCATTCGCATAAACACTGCCTATGGAATGCCGAAGACCCATGAAGCGCAAGAACATTCTTTTCATCATGGCCGATCAAATGGCCGCGCCGATGCTGCCGTTCTACGGACATTCCCCCATCAAGCTGCCGAATTTGAGCCGCCTCGCCGCACAGGGCGTGGTGTTCGACGCGGCCTATTGCAACAGCCCACTGTGTGCCCCCTCACGCTTCACCCTGGTCAGCGGCCAATTGCCGAGCAAGATCGGCGCCTACGACAACGCGGCGGATTTTCCCGCCGATGTGCCGACCTATGCCCACTACCTGCGGCGCCTCGGTTATCGCACCGCGCTGTCGGGCAAGATGCACTTCTGCGGCCCCGACCAACTGCATGGCTATGAAGAACGCCTGACCAGCGACATCTACCCCGCCGACTATGGCTGGGCAGTGAATTGGGATGAGCCGGACGTACGCCCCACCTGGTACCACAACATGTCCTCGGTGCTGCAAGCCGGCCCGTGCGTGCGTACCAACCAGCTGGATTTCGACGAAGAGGTGGTGTTCAAGGCCCAGCAGTACCTGTTCGACCACATCCGCGAAGACGGTGACCAACCGTTCTGCTTGACCGTGTCGATGACCCATCCCCACGACCCGTACACCATTCCCAAGCCGTTCTGGGACCTGTACGACGACAACGACATCCCTTTGCCTGCAACGCCGAACCAGGAAGATCTCGACCCGCATTCCCAGCGTCTGCTCAAGGTCTATGACCTGTGGGACAAGCCGCTGCCTGTGGATAAAATTCGCGACGCCCGCCGCGCCTACTTCGGCGCGTGCAGCTACATCGACAGCAATGTCGGCAAGCTGCTGCAGACCCTGGAAGACACCGGCCTGGCCGACGACACCATCATCATTTTCTCCGGCGACCACGGCGACATGCTCGGTGAACGCGGCCTCTGGTACAAAATGCACTGGTTTGAAATGGCCGCCCGCGTGCCGCTGCTGGTCAGTGCGCCGGGGCAATTTGCGCCGGGCCGCGTAACCCAGGCAGTGTCCACCGCCGACCTGCTGCCGACCCTGGTGGAACTGGCCGGCGGCGAGCTGGACCCGCGCCTGCCCCTGGACGGCCGCTCGCTGGTCCCGCACTTGCAGGGGCAGGGCGGGCATGACGAAGTCTTTGGCGAATACATGGCCGAAGGCACCATCAGCCCATTGATGATGATTCGCCGTGGCGCCTACAAATTCATCTACAGCGAAGACGACCCTTGTCTACTGTTCGATGTGCACAACGACCCGCACGAGCGGGAAGACCTCAGCCAGTCACCGGAACACCGGCCACTGTTCGAGGCGTTTTTGAATGAGGCGCGGGCCAAGTGGGACATCCCGGCGATCCACCAGCAGGTGCTCGCCAGCCAACGCCGTCGTCGCCTGGTATTCGAGGCGCTGACCCAAGGCAAGCTGAAGAGCTGGGATCACCAGCCACTGGTGGACGCCAGTCAGCAATACATGCGCAACCATATCGACCTCGACGACCTGGAGCGCAAGGCACGTTATCCACAACCCTGCCAAAACCAATAAATACAGAGGGAAGGCCATGCAAAAGTTAACTGCAGTAGTGGGCATGTTGGTGCTAAGTAGTGCCAATGCGTATGCGGACACCCGCTGTGAGACCGTGAAGATGGCCGATCCAGGCTGGAGCGACATTGCCGCCACCAACGCCATTACCGGTTTCCTGCTGAACGGCATGGGCTACAAGGCCAAGGTCGACACCCTGGCGGTGCCGATCACCTTCGGCGGGCTCAAGGACGGCCAGGTGGATGTGTTCCTGGGTAACTGGATGCCGGCGCAGCAGGGCTTCTACGACAAGTTCGTGGCCAACGGCGATGTGGTGCAGTTGGCGAAGAACCTCGACGGCACCGAGTTCACTCTCGCCGTGCCGGATTATGTGTGGGATGCCGGGGTGCATGACTTTGCCGACTTGAACAAATTCGCCGACAAGTTCGACAAGAAGATCTACGGCATCGGCTCGGGCGCGCCGGCAAATATCTCGCTGCAGGAGATCATCAAGAAGAATGACTTCGACCTTGGCCAGTGGAAGCTGATCGAGTCCAGCGAGCAGGCAATGCTGGCGGAAGTGTCACGGGCGGTGAAGAAGCAGAAATTCGTCACCTTCCTCGGCTGGACACCGCACCCGATGAACGTGCAACTGAAAATGCACTATCTCAAAGGCGGCGAGAAATACTTCGGTGACACCGGCAGTGTGTATACCTTGACCCGCAAAGGGTATGCGCAGGCCTGCCCTAACGTTGGCAAACTGTTGACCAACCTGAGTTTCACCCAGGAGATGGAGAACAGCATCATGGCTGAGGTGGCCAACAACAAGGTCAGCAATGCCGACGCGGCGAAGGCGTGGATCAAGGCGAACCCGGCTGTATTGGAAAAATGGCTCGACGGTGTGAAAACCGTGGATGGCAAGGACGCGTTGCCGGCAGTAAAGGCCAAACTCTAGGGCCTTGCGCTATTCCAATGTGGGAGGGGGCTTGCTCCCGATAGCGGAGTGCCAGTCAGAGAGATTTAGACGGGTCCACCTATATCGGGAGCAAGCCCCCTCCCACAAGGACCAGTGTGTACTGATACCCTGAGTCAAACCTTTTCAGCCGAGTTATAAATGCCCCGGCCCAACCGCCATACACTCTTCCCCTTCCTCCGCTGGCTCCCGCGTCAAACCCGCGCCAGCGTCGGCCGGGACGCGCTGGTCGGCCTCAGCGGTGCCGTGCTCGCGCTGCCCCAGTCGATTGCCTACGCGCTGATCGCCGGTCTCCCACCGGAGTACGGTCTGTATGCCGCCATCATCCCGGTGCTGATCGCCTGCCTGTGGGGTTCATCCTGGCACCTGATCTGTGGCCCCACGGCAGCGATTTCCATCGTGCTGTACGCCAGCGTCAGCCCGTTGGCCGTGCCGGGGTCTCAGGACTACATCACCCTGATCCTGTTGCTGACATTCCTCGCCGGGGTATTCCAGTGGCTGCTGGGCATGCTGCGCTTTGGCGCGCTGGTGAACTTCGTCTCGCATTCGGTGGTGCTGGGTTTCACCCTCGGTGCCGCCGTGGTGATCGCCCTCGGGCAGCTGCCCAATCTGCTTGGCCTGGATTTACCGAGCCAGGCCACAGCGATCAATAGCCTGCTGGCGCTGATCGACCACGCTGGCGAGTGGGACCACGCCTCCCTCGCCCTTGGACTCGGTACTTTGCTGGTGGGCGCGTTGCTCAAATACCTTGTGCCTCGCTGGCCAACGCTACTGATCGCACTGACCCTGGGTAGCCTGGCAACGTGGCTATGGCCGGCGATGTTCGGGCATGTGGCGCTCGTCAGTTCGTTTATCGGCAAGCTGCCACCGTTCAGCCCGCTGCCGCTGGATCCGGACATGATCCTGCGCCTGCTGCCCAGCGCCGTTGCGGTGGGCATGCTGGGGCTGGTGACCAGCCTGTCGATTGCCCGTTCGCTGTCGGCCCGTTCGCAACAATTGCTCGATGCCAACCAGGAAGTTCGCGCCCAGGGTTTATCCAATATCGCTGGCGGATTTTTCTCCGGGTATCTGTCGGCAGGGTCGTTCACCCGCTCCGGCCTCAGCTATGAGTCGGGCGCCTGTTCGCCGTTGGCCGGGGTGTTTTCCGCAGTATGGGTGGCATTGTTTGCGCTGTTTGGCGCCGCATTGATCGCACATATTCCGATCCCGAGCATGGCCGCCAGCATCTTGCTGATTTCCTGGGGCCTGGTGGATCGTCGGGGTATTCGTGCGTTGTTCCGCGTGAGCCGCGCAGAGTTCGTAGTGATGAGCCTGACCTGTGTCGCCACCTTGTTGCTGGAGTTGCAAACGGCGATTTATGCGGGGGTGTTGGCGTCGTTGTTTTTCTACCTTAAGCGCACGTCGCAGCCACGGGTACAGCAATGGCGTGATGGGGAAGAGGATGTGTTGCGCGTCGGTGGGTCGATCTTCTTTGGCGCCAGCCATTACCTGCAAGTACGCCTGCAAAGCTTGCAGGGTGAACGGGTGGTGATCGAGGCGCAGCAGATCAACTTTATCGACTATTCCGGGGTGGAGATGCTGCACCAGGAGGCGCGTCGTTTAAGCGGGCTGGGCCGTAGCCTGACATTGCGCCGCGCCAGGCCGCAGGTGGTGGACGAGTTGAAAAAACTGGAGGGGGCCGATAAATGCCCCATCCAGTTTGAAGATTGATTACTGCGCCAACTGCCGGCGCAGTTCAGCCAACACCGGCGCCGAATCCGGACGAATACCACGCCACAGAAAGAACGCTTCGGCCGCCTGCTCCACCAACATGCCCAGGCCATCCATCGCCACGACTGCGCCTTGCTCACTGGCCCAACGGCAGAACGCAGTCGGTTCCTTGGCGTACATCATGTCGTAGCAAAACGTCTTGCCCGGTTCGATCAGGCTGCCGGCAATCGGCGGTACATCGCCTGACAGGCTGGCGGACGTGGCATTGATGATCACGTCCACCGGCTCACGCAGCCAGTCGAAACCACTGGTGGACACCGGGCCCAGGTCGTCGAACAGCTCGGCGAGCAATTCGGCTTTTTCCACGGTGCGGTTGGCGATGATCAACGAAGCGGGCCGTTCAGCCAGCAACGGCTCCAACGCGCCCCTTACCGCGCCACCCGCGCCCAGCAACAGGATGCGTCTGCCTTGCAGATTCAAGCCGGCGTTTACCGCCAGGTCACGCACCAGGCCGGCGCCGTCGGTGTTGTCGCCGAGCAACATACCGTCAGCGAGTTTGCTCAAGGTGTTCACCGCCCCGGCGCGTTGGGCGCGTTCGGTGAGGCTGTTGGCCAGGCGATAGGCGTCTTCCTTGAACGGCACGGTGACGTTGGCACCTCGGCCCTGTTGGAAAAACTCACGGGCACAGCCGGTGAAATCCTCCAGGGGCGCGAGCAAGGTGCTGTAGTCCAGTTGTTCGCCAGTCTGCTCGGCGAACATACGGTGAATCAGCGGCGACTTGCTGTGGCCGATGGGGTTGCCGAACACCACATAACGATCCATCAAACAGCCGCCTTGGGCGCGGCGATGCCCAGCCAATCGCGGTCTTGCAGGAAGTAGTCGGTTAGGCGCGCTTCTTCGCTGCCGGCCTCGGCTTTCCAGTCGTAGCTCCAGCGCACCTGGGGCGGCAGCGACATCAGGATCGACTCGGTACGCCCGCCCGATTGCAGGCCGAACAGGGTGCCACGGTCGTAGACCAGGTTGAATTCAACGTAGCGGCCGCGACGAAATTCCTGGAACTGGCGTTGCTGTTCGGTATACGCGCTGGCTTTGCGACGTTGCACGATCGGCAGGTAGGCGTCGATGTAGGCGTCGCCGATGGCGCGGATGAAGGCGAAGCAGGTGTCGAAGTCCCACTCGTTCAAGTCGTCGAAGAACAGGCCGCCGATACCACGGGGCTCGTTGCGGTGCTTGATGTGGAAGTAGGTATCGCACCAGGCCTTGTAGCGCGAGTAAACGTCCGGGCCAAACGGCGCGCAGGCCTGCTCGGCCACGCGGTGCCAGTGAATGCAGTCTTCTTCGTTGCCGTAGTAGGGCGTGAGGTCGAAGCCGCCACCGAACCACCACACCGGCTCTTCGCCTTCTTTTTCAGCGATGAAAAAACGCACGTTGGCGTGGGACGTCGGCACGTGTGGGTTGTGCGGATGAATCACCAGCGACACGCCCAGGGCTTCAAACCCGCGACCGGCCAGCTCGGGGCGATGCGCACTGGCTGACGGTGGGAGGCCGCTGCCGAACACGTGGGAAAAGTTAACGCCGCCCTTTTCGATGACCGAGCCGTTCTCGATCACACGGGTGCGACCGCCGCCGCCGGCAGGCCGGGTCCAGGCGTCTTCGATAAAGCGAGTGTCCGTCTCGAAGGTTTCCAGGGCGCTGCAAATGCGGTCTTGCAGGTCGAGCAGGTAGGCTTTGACAGCCTCGGTGCGAGTAGTCATGACATCACCTTGAATCGGGCAAAGCTACGCGAAGCCACAGGGCGTCGGCGGCAAATGGGCGCACAGGATACCACTGCGCTTAGATAGCACTGCACATAGCACTGCACTTAGGAGCGCCACAGTTGACGAAGATCAAGCTTAGGAGTCCGATAGGGGGCTACGCGAATTCGACCTCAGGAGAAGTGCAGATGGCCAAACGTATCCAGTTCAGCGCCCATGGCGGCCCCGACGTACTTGAATATGTGGACTACACACCGGCAGAGCCGGGCCCGCAGCAGGTTCGAGTGCGTAACGAGGCGATTGGCCTGAATTTCATCGATACCTATTTCCGCAGTGGCCTTTACGCGCCGCCGGCCCTGCCATCGGGGCTGGGCGCAGAAGGCGCCGGGGTGGTTGATGCGGTGGGCAGCGAAGTCACGCAATTTAAAGTCGGCGACCGCGTGGCCTACGGCAGCGGCCCACTCGGGGCCTACAGCGAATTGCACGTGCTGCCTGCCGCCAACCTGGTACACCTGCCGGACGACATCAGCTTCGAACAAGCCGCCGGCGCCATGCTCAAGGGCCTGACCGTGCAATACCTGCTGCGCCAGACCTATGAGCTCAAAGGTGGCGAGACCATCCTGTTCCACGCCGCCGCCGGTGGCGTGGGCTCCCTGGCCTGCCAATGGGCCAAGGCACTGGGCGTGAAGCTGATCGGTACCGTGAGCTCGCCAGAAAAAGCCGCCCTGGCCAAATCTCTCGGCGCGTGGGAAACCATCGACTACAGCAAGGAAAATGTCGCACAGCGCGTGCTGGAATTGACCGACGGCAAAAAGGTGCCTGTGGTCTACGACGGCGTCGGCAAAGACACCTGGCTGACCTCATTGGACAGCGTGGCGCCACGTGGCCTGGTGGTGAGCTTTGGCAACGCGTCGGGCGCGGTGGATGGGGTGAACCTGGGGATACTCGCGGCCAAAGGCTCGCTGTACGTGACACGGCCGACCCTGGCGACCTACGCCAACAATCCGGCGAACTTGCAGGTGATGGCGGATGATCTGTTTTCGATGATCAAGAGCGGCAAGGTGCGCATTGATATCAACCAGCGGTATTCGCTGGCGGACGCGGCGAAGGCACAGACGGAGTTGTCGGGGCGGCGTACCACTGGGTCGACCATTCTGTTGCCTTGAGGGCCTCTTCGGGGGCGGTGCAACGATTCCACTTGCCCCCGATAGGCGCGACGCGGTCTCAGGAAGGCCGCACCACCTCACCCGTTGCCAAATCGCGAATCAGGCTCGGGTTCTTGCGCCCACCCAGGGCACCACCCAGAACCAGATCCACCTGACCGCGAAAGTACTGCTCCACACGAATCCGCGTGCGCGCCGCCGGGCGGCCCTGGGGGTTGGCTGAGGTGGAAATCAACGGTCCCACCAGCGCGCACAAGTCCCGTACCAGCGGATGATCGCTCACCCGTAGCGCCACCGTGTCGTGCACACCGGTGACCCATTCCGGCAACAAATCCTGATGCGGCACCAGCCACGTATTCGGTCCGGGCCAGGTGCTGGCCATGCGTTCGATCCAGGTATCCGGGAAGTCTTCGAACAGAAAGTCGAATTGGCGAATATTGTCTGCCACCAGGATCAGGCCCTTGTCCACCGAACGGTTCTTGATCGCCAGCAGCCGATCCACCGCCTCTTCGTTCCATGGATCGCAACCCAGGCCCCAGACCGCTTCGGTTGGATAGGCAATCACCGCGCCTGCGCGAATTTCTCGTGCGGCTTCCAGCACACGCCACCTGTTGACCATTGTTTACTCTCCGGACTAAAGCTCTGGGCAGTTTACCGATCTTCTTTACAAAACCTAGTTCCAAAAAGCTGGCCGCTACAAAAGCTGGCCACGCGCAAGCCAGCGCCCGCTTTCGCAGATCACCAGGCCTTCAAGTTCCAACTCCGTGAGGGTCGCCAACACCTGGGCCAACGGCCGCCCACTGACCAGCGCCAGGGCTTCGCTGGTATGGGGCGCCGCGTGCAACAGCGCCACCAACGGATGTATCACAGGCATCGGCGCCGGGCGCGACAATGCCTGCCAACCACGCAAGCCTTCGAGGATGTGTTCAATGGTTTCCACCAGCATCGCACCATCACGGATCAACTGGTGACACCCCTTGGCCCCGGGATGATGGATGGAGCCCGGGATTGCATACACCTCGCGCCCTTGCTCGGCCGCGAGCTTGGCAGTGATCAGCGAGCCGCTGGCCATGCTGGCCTCCACCACCAGCACGCCCAGGGACAGGCCGCTGATGATGCGGTTGCGTCGGGGGAAGTTACCGGCCTGGGGCGCGGCGTCCAGCGGAAACTCGGAAACCACTGCGCTGCCTTGGGCAATCATCGCCGCCGCAAGCCGTCGATGGCGCTGTGGATAAAGATTTTCCAGGCCCGTGCCGAGTACGCCGATTGTATGCCCCCCCACATCCAAAGCGGCTTGATGGGCCGCACCGTCGATACCCAGCGCAAGGCCACTGGTGATGACAAAACCGGCGCTCGCCAGGCTGCGGGAAAATGCAGCGGCCGTGTCCATGCCGGGGCGGGATGCACGGCGGCTGCCGACCATCGCCAGTTGCGGTTTTTCCAGGATCCCGGGGTCGCCGGCGACAAATAAAAGCGGCGGGGCGTCATCTATCTGGGCGAGCAGTGCCGGGTACTCAGGTTGGTCCCACATCAGCAAATGCTGGTCCGGACGTTCCAACCAGGCCAACGCCTCACTGGCACCGTCGCGGATCTCATGGCTACGGCGGGCATCGGCGCTGATGGGTGACAACCCCAAGGAGCGCCACGCGCTGGCCGGGGCACCGATGGCCTTTGAAGCGCTGCCGAACGCTTCGATCAACAACCGAAAACGCTTCGGGCCTACCTCCGGCAGCCTGTGCAGGCGTAGGCGGGCTTCCAGTTCTGAAGGGGAAATTTCATTGCAGTTTTTCGAAAGCATCTGATCATCCTTGACCGGAACAAGCTGTGGATAACTCTGTTGGTAACTTATTTAGGAGGCTATTTATTACGGTCGAGGGGCAGTCTCGAAACGGGGGGATAAGTAGCGATTTCCTCATGGGGTGAATCTCCTTTATTATGTGCGTTCGCGTGAAATGCCAGGGCCTTCGCGGCTTTCGGGCGTTTCACACCGGCCGTATGGGTCCATTCCCACCGCCGATTTGCCTTTACCTCACATGTGCAGCAATTACGCTTATGGCTATTTTGAACATCCTCGAATTCCCCGACTCGCGCCTGCGCACAATCGCCAAGCCGGTGGCCGTAGTGGACGACAAGGTTCGTCAGCTGGTCGATGACATGTTTGAAACAATGTATGAAGCGCCTGGTATCGGCCTCGCCGCCACCCAGGTCAACGTGCATCTGCGCGTCGTGGTCATGGACCTGTCGGAAGATCGCAGCGAACCGCGGGTGTACATCAACCCCGAGTTCGAACCGCTGACCGACGAGATGGGCGAATACCAGGAAGGCTGCCTCTCGGTACCGGAGTTCTACGAGAACGTCGAGCGCCCGCTGCGCGTGAAGATCAAGGCCCTCGACCGCGATGGCAAGCCGTTCGAACTGATTGCCGAAGGCCTGCTGGCCGTGTGCATCCAGCACGAATGCGACCACCTCAACGGCAAGCTGTTTGTCGATTACCTGTCCACGCTCAAACGCGACCGGATCAAGAAGAAGCTGGAAAAAAAGCATCGCCAGCAAGCTTGATGCCCTCCTTCCAAAGGCTTGCTGCGGCAAGCCTTTTTCTTTTGTGACTGCTTTTAACCGAGACCTCCCATGACCGAGCCATTGCGCATTGTTTTTGCCGGCACGCCTGAATTTGCCGCCGAACACCTCAAGGCCCTGCTTGCCAGCCCTTATGACATCGTCGCGGTGTACACCCAGCCGGATCGCCCGGCCGGTCGCGGGCAAAAACTGATGCCAAGCCCGGTCAAGCAGTTGGCGCTTGAGCACAACATCCCCGTGCTGCAACCGCCGACCCTGCGCAACGCCGAGGCCCAGGCTGAACTGGCGGCGCTGCAACCGGACTTGCTGGTGGTGGTGGCCTACGGTTTGATCCTGCCCCAGGTCGTGCTGGATATTCCACGCCTGGGCTGTATCAACAGCCACGCCTCACTGCTGCCGCGCTGGCGCGGTGCGGCGCCGATCCAGCGTGCCGTGGAGGCAGGCGACAGCGAAAGCGGCGTGACGGTGATGCGCATGGAGGCGGGTTTGGACACCGGCCCGATGCTGCTCAAAGTCACCACCCCGATCACGGCCGCAGACACCGGTGGCAGCCTGCACGACCGCCTCGCCGAGATGGGCCCGCCCGCCGTGATCCAGGCCATTGCCGGTCTCGCCGCTGGCACCCTGCAAGGTGAGGTGCAGGACGACAGCCTGGCCACCTACGCCCACAAGCTGAACAAAGACGAAGCCCGCATCGACTGGAGCCGCCCGGCTGTGGAGCTGGAACGCCTGGTGCGTGCCTTCAACCCGTGGCCGATCTGCCACAGCACCCTCAATGGCGAGGCCTTGAAAGTGTTGGCCGCGACCTTGGTCGACAGCAAAGGCACACCCGGTGAAATCATCGGTGCCAGCAAGGAGGGGCTGCTGGTCGCTTGCGGCGAACAGGCGCTGTGCCTGACCCGTCTGCAATTGCCCGGTGGCAAGGCGCTTAATTTCAGCGATTTGTACAACAGTCGCCGTGAGAAATTTTCCCTGGGCACGATCCTCGGGGTGGCAACCCAATGAACCCACGTCTGGCCGCCGCCAAGGCCCTGGCCGCCGTACTCAACGGCAAGGCTTCGCTGAACAGTTCGCTGCCCACGCAGTTGGACAAGGTCGAAGACCGCGATCGTGGTTTCACCCAGGACCTGGCCTTCGGCACCGCCCGCTGGCAACCACGGTTGTCGGCGCTGGCAGCCAAGCTGCTGCAAAAACCGTTCAAGGCGGCCGATGCTGATGTCGAGGCGCTGCTGCTGGTCGGTCTCTATCAGCTGCTCTACACCCGCGTGCCGGCCCACGCCGCCATCGGTGAAACCGTCGGTTGCGCCGACAAGCTGAAAAAAACCTGGGCCAAGGCCCTGCTCAATGCGGTACTGCGCCGCGCCCAGCGCGAAAGCGAAGCGCTGCTGGCCGAGTTGGAACATGACCCGGTGGTGCGCACCGCTCACCCGCGCTGGCTGCAAAAATCCCTGAAGGCCTTCTGGCCCGAGCAATGGGAAGCCATTTGCGCGGCCAACAACGCGCACCCACCGATGATCCTGCGGGTCAACCGCCGCCATCACCGCCGTGATGCGTATCTGCACTTGCTGACGAGCGCAGGTATTAACGCTACGCCCTGCGTGTACAGCAGCGACGGCATTGTGCTGGAAGCGGCCACCGACGTGCGCAGCCTGCCGGGCTTCGCCGAAGGCTGGATCAGTGTGCAGGACGAAGCCGCGCAACTGGCCGCCGACCTGCTCGACCTGGCTCCCGGTCAGCGTGTACTGGACGCCTGCTGTGCTCCAGGCGGTAAGACGTGTCACATCCTCGAAGTTGAAAAGGACCTGGCCGGTGTAGTGGCGGTCGATCTGGAAGCCAAGCGTCTGGTGCGTGTACGGGAGAATCTCGCACGCCTGGGCCTCAGCGCCGAGCTGATCGCTGCCGACGGCCGCGACACCGCCACCTGGTGGGACGGCAAACCGTTCCAACGCATCCTGCTTGACGCGCCGTGTTCCGCCACCGGTGTGATCCGCCGTCACCCGGACATCAAGCTCACCCGCCAACCCGACGACATCACCGCCCTGGCGGTGCTGCAAGGCGAACTGCTCGACGCACTGTGGCCGACCCTCGAAGTCGGCGGCATCCTGCTTTACGCCACCTGCTCCACCTTGCCCACCGAAAACACCGAGGTGATCGAAGCCTTTCTCGCCCGCACCAGCGGCGCGCGGGAACTGGACCTCGCCACGGCAGCTGGTATCAAGCAGCCCCATGGCCGCCAGTTACTCGCGCAGGAAGGCGGGCATGATGGTTTCTACTACGCCAAACTGATCAAGATCGCCGCCGCGCGCGGCTGAACGGGTTTAAGGGAGTGACCGGATGAAAATCATCATCCTTGGAGCAGGGCAGGTTGGCGGCACACTGGCCGAACATTTGGCCAGTGAAGCCAATGACATCACCGTGGTCGACACCGATGCCGAGCGCCTGCGCAACCTGGGCGACCGCCTGGATATCCGCACCGTACAAGGCCGGGCGTCGTTTCCCACCGTGCTGCGTCAGGCGGGTGCCGACGACGCCGACATGCTGGTCGCGGTCACCAACAGCGACGAGACCAATATGGTCGCCTGCCAGGTCGCCCACACCCTGTTCCACACCCCGACCAAGATCGCCCGGGTGCGTGAAGCCGCCTACCTGACCCGCGCCGGCCTGTTCGATAACGACGCCATCCCCGTGGACGTTCTGATCAGCCCGGAACAGGTAGTCACCCACTACATCAAGCGCCTGATCGAAATCCCGGGCGCCTTGCAGGTGATCGACTTCGCCGGCGGCAAGGCGCAACTGGTGGCGGTGAAGGCCTACTACGGTGGACCGCTGGTGGGTCAGCAATTGCGTCAACTGCGTGAACACATGCCGAATGTGGAAACCCGCGTAGCCGCGATTTTCCGACGTGACCGGCCGATCCTGCCCCAGGGCGATACGGTGATCGAGGCCGATGACGAAGTATTCTTCATCGCTGCCAAAGCGAATATTCGTGCCGTCATGAGTGAAATGCGTCGGCTCGATGAGAGCTACAAACGCATCGTCATCGCCGGCGGCGGGCAGATTGGCGAGCGCCTGGCCGAAGCGATCGAGAGTCGCTACCAGGTGAAAATCATCGAGATGAGCCCGGCACGCTGCCGGCATTTGTCCGACACCCTGGACAGCACGGTCGTACTGCAAGGCAGTGCCTCGGACCGCGACCTGCTGATGGAAGAAAACATCGCCGACGCGGATATCTTCCTGGCCCTGACCAACGATGACGAGGCCAACATCATGTCGTCCTTGCTGGCCAAGCGGCTGGGGGCCAAGAAGGTCATGACCATCATCAACAACCCGGCCTATGTCGACCTGATCCAGGGCGGCGATATCGACATCGCCATCAGCCCGCAACTGGCCACCATCGGCACCTTGCTTGCCCACGTGCGCCGGGGCGATATCGTCAGCGTGCACTCCCTGCGCCGGGGGGCGGCGGAGGCCATCGAGGCGATTGCCCACGGTGATTCGAAGTCGAGCAAAGTGATCGGCAAGGCCATCCGCGATATAGGCCTGCCGCCGGGCACCACCATTGGCGCAATCATTCGTGATGAGGAAGTGATCATCGCCCACGACGACACGGTGATCGCCACGGGTGACCACGTGATCCTGTTCCTGGTGGATAAAAAACATATCCGCGATGTGGAGAAGCTGTTCCACGTGGGATTGAGCTTTTTCTGATCAACCGGAGTGACCGACATGCTCGAATCCCTGGAAAAAATGCTCGCCAAGGGTGTGGATAATTCCCTGCTGCGCTTTGGGCTGGGCAAGGGTTATCTGGACCTGAAGGACAATGCCAAGGCGGCGGAGCATTTGCACAAATGCGTCGAGTTCGATCCGAAGTATTCGGCGGCGTGGAAGTTGTTGGGCAAGGCGCAGCTGGGGCAGGGTGATAACGCCGCGGCGCGACAGGCGTGGGAGAAGGGCATCGAAGCGGCCCAGGCCCATGGCGACAAGCAGGCCGAGAAAGAAATGACGGTGTTCCTGAAGAAACTCGACCGCCAAAGCTAAGCAGATCGAAAATGTGGGAGGGGGCTTGCTCCCGATAGCAGTGTGTCAGCCAATGCATAGTTGACTGAACCACCGCTATCGGGGCAAGCCCCCCTCCCACATTTAGTCAGCAGTGGGTCAGTACCACCGCTCTTCACCCGGCGGGCGTTTCTTGAAGCGCTTCATGCTCCACATGTACTGGCTCGGGTAGGCGCCGACATAACGCTCCACCACTTTGCTCATCGCCGCGCAGGAGGTGGCGGTGTCGGTGCTGTACATGTCTTCCGGCGCCGCTTCCAGGATCACTTTGTAGCCCGAACCGTCCGGCAGCCGCAGCGCATGCAGGAACACCCCCACGGCCTTGTGGCCGGCGAGCATGTTCGGCACGAACTTGCTGGTGAGCGCCTGGGTGGCGAAGAACGGCACGAAGATCCCTGCGGACTCGGCCGGCTCCGGGTCGGCCGGAATACCCACCTGGCCGCCCTTGCGCACTTCCTTGATCACACTGAGGATGCCTTCCTTGGTGGACGCCGCCACGCGGTTACCCAGTTGTACGCGCTGCTTGCGCAGCAACTCGTCCACCGCCTTGAGCTTGGGCGGGCGGTAAAAAATGATCGGTTTGCACTGGCTGCAATAGAAGTGGTTCAACACCTCCCAGTTGCCCAGGTGGCTGGTGATGCCGACCACACCTTTGCCCGAGGCCAGGGCTTCGTGCAGCACCTCAAGGCCTTCGACTTCACGCACCAGGTCGATGGAGCGCTGGGCCGGCCAGATCCAGGCGCAGGCGCTTTCGGTAAGGGACTTGCCGATGTCCTTCAGGCTCTGGCCAACCAGGCGCTCGCGCGCGGCGGGGTCCATGTCCGGGAAGCATTTAGAGAGGTTGATCCGCACCGTGTCACGGGAGCGGTTAGGGGTTTTCCACATGATCCAGCCGATGGCCGTGCCGACCGCTTGAACCGCGCGCCAGGGCAATAGGGCAAACAACCGAAGAGCGCCTACCAGCAAGGCGCCTTTAAACTTTTCCACAGGTCACTCCTGATCGTGTGTGGTGCGCAAAGCCGCCATTCTAACCGGCGTTGGCCAAGTCCGCGTAACGGTCGCAGTCCTGGGTGTGGTCCATGACCATGCCCGAGGCCTGCATGAACGCGTAACAGATGGTCGGGCCGACAAAGGTGAAGCCGGCTTTCTTGAGTGCTTTGCTCATGGCTTCAGCCTCCGGCGTAATCGCAGGCACTTCGCTGCGGTCCTTGAAATGGTTGACCTTGGGCACGCCGCCGACAAACGACCAGAGCCACCCCACCGGATCTTCAAGCGCCAGCCAGGCTGCGGCGTTGCGCCGGGTGGCGTTGAGCTTGAGGCGGTTACGCACAATGCCAGGGTCAAGCATCAGCGCTTCGATCTCGGCATCGGTCAGCTGTGCCAGACGCCGGGCATCAAAACCAAACAAGACCTTTCGATAATGCTCGCGTTTGCGTAAAACGGTGATCCAGGACAGGCCCGCCTGGAACCCTTCGAGCAAAAGCAACTCGAACAAACCCTGCGCATCGCGCAGCGGCGTTCCCCACTCCTGATCGTGATAAGCCATGTACAGCGGATCTTCAGAACACCAAAAGCAGCGTGGCATAAGGCTCCAGGGGATGGTGGCGCGGCCGAATCGGGTATACTCCCGCTCTTTAAATCGCAGCCCAAGTAACAGGTGAATTTCGTGAGCCAGCCTACGCCAGCCGTGCGTACCTTCCAAGACTTGATCCTCGCCCTCCAGCAATACTGGGCCGAGCAAGGTTGTGTGGTACTTCAGCCCTACGATATGGAAGTAGGCGCCGGCACTTTCCACACCGCTACATTCCTGCGGGCCATCGGCCCGGAAACCTGGAACGCCGCTTATGTGCAGCCCAGTCGTCGCCCGACTGACGGCCGCTACGGCGAAAACCCGAACCGTCTGCAGCACTACTATCAGTTCCAGGTAGTCCTGAAGCCGAACCCGGACAACTTCCAGGAACTGTACCTGGGCTCGCTCAAGCACGTGGGCCTCGACCCGCTGGTGCACGACATCCGTTTCGTCGAAGACAACTGGGAGTCGCCCACCCTCGGCGCCTGGGGCCTGGGCTGGGAAGTCTGGCTCAATGGCATGGAAGTCACCCAGTTCACCTACTTCCAACAGGCCGGTGGCATCGAGTGCTACCCGGTGACCGGCGAGATCACCTACGGCCTCGAGCGCCTGGCCATGTACCTGCAGGGCGTGGATTCGGTCTACGACCTGGTGTGGGCTGACGGCCCGTTCGGCAAAGTGACCTATGGCGATGTGTTCCACCAGAACGAAGTGGAGCAATCGACCTACAACTTCGAACACGCCAACGTCGACAAGCTGTTCGAACTGTTCGACTTCTATGAAAGCGAAGCCAAGCGCCTGATCGAACTCGACCAGCCGCTGCCGTTGCCGAGCTATGAAATGGTGTTGAAGGCCTCCCATACCTTCAACCTGCTGGACGCCCGCCGTGCCATCTCGGTAACCGCGCGCCAGCAATACATCCTGCGTGTACGCACCCTGGCGCGTTCCGTCGCCCAAGCCTACCTGCTGGCTCGCGCCAAGCTGGGCTTCCCGATGGCCACCCCGGACCTGCGTGATGAAGTGTTGGCTAAGCTGGAGGCTGCACAATGAGTGCTCAAGATTTCCTGGTTGAACTGGGCACCGAAGAGCTGCCACCCAAGGCACTCAATACCCTGGCCGATGCGTTCCTGGCCGGTATCGAAAAAGGCCTGCAGAGCGCCGGCCTGAAGTTTGAAGCGAAGAAAGTCTACGCCGCGCCGCGCCGCCTGGCCGTGTTGCTGACCGCGCTGGAAACCCAGCAGCCGGACCGCAGCATCAACCTCGACGGCCCGCCACGCCAGGCGGCTTTCGACGCCGAAGGCAACCCGACCCAAGCCGCACTGGGCTTCGCCAAGAAGTGCGGTGTGGAGCTGAGCGAGATCGACCAGAGCGGTCCGAAACTGCGTTTCAGCCAGGTCATCACAGGCAAGCCCACCGCCAGCCTGTTGCCGACCATCGTCGAAGACTCCCTGAACGACCTGCCGATTCCCAAGCGCATGCGCTGGGGCGCGCGCAAGGAAGAGTTCGTACGCCCGACCCAGTGGCTGGTGATGCTGCTCGGTGACCAGGTCATCGATTGCACCATCCTCGCCCAGAAAGCTGGCCGTGATTCCCGTGGCCATCGCTTCCACCATCCACAAGCGGTGCGCATCACTTCGCCGGCTAACTATGCCGCCGATCTGCGTGCTGCCTACGTGCTGGCCGATGCCAACGAGCGTCGCGAGCTGATCAGCAAGCGCACCGAAGAACTCGCCCGCCTGCAGGAAGGCACCGCCATCGTGCCGCCAAGCCTGCTCGACGAAGTGACCGCGCTGGTTGAATGGCCGGTGCCGCTGGTGTGCTCGTTCGAAGAACGTTTCCTCGATGTGCCGCAGGAAGCGCTGATCACCACCATGCAGGACAACCAGAAGTATTTCTGCCTGCTGGACGTAGACGGCAAGTTGCTGCCGCGCTTTATCACCGTGGCCAACATCGAAAGCAAGGACCCGCAGCAGATCATCGCC
Source organism: Pseudomonas sp. CFBP13509 (assembly GCF_005233485.1). Lineage (NCBI taxonomy): Bacteria > Pseudomonadati > Pseudomonadota > Gammaproteobacteria > Pseudomonadales > Pseudomonadaceae > Pseudomonas > Pseudomonas sp. CFBP13509. Next base: position 349,696 of record NZ_QGAA01000003.1, on the reverse strand, counting down.
GGTAACGAGAAAGTCGTGCGTCCGCGCCTGACTGACGCCGAGTTCTTCTTCAAGCAAGACAAGAAGCAGAAACTCGAAGACTTCAACCTGCGCCTGCAGAACGTGGTATTCCAGGAAAAACTCGGCAGCGTCTACGACAAGGCCGTGCGCGTTTCCAAGCTGGCGGCCTACATTGCCCCACGCATCGGCGGTGATGCCGCCTGGGCTGCGCGTGCGGGCTTGCTGTCCAAGTGCGACCTGGCCACCGAAATGGTCGGCGAGTTCCCGGAGATGCAGGGCGTTGCCGGTTACTACTACGCCCTCAACGATGGCGAGGCGGACGATGTCGCGCTGGCGCTGAACGAGCAGTACATGCCGCGCGGTGCCGGCGCCGAGCTGCCGACCACCCTGACCGGTGCGGCCGTGGCCATCGCCGACAAGCTGGATACCCTCGTCGGTATCTTCGGTATCGGCATGCTGCCTACCGGTAGCAAAGACCCGTATGCCCTGCGTCGCGCGGCCCTCGGCGTGCTGCGTATCCTGATCGACAAGAAGCTCGACCTCGACCTGACCCAGGCCGTGGTGTTCGCGGTCGGCCAGTTCGGTGGCAAGGTCAAGCAAGCCGGCCTGGCCGAGCAAGTGCTGGAGTTCGTGTTCGACCGCCTGCGTGCGCGTTATGAAGACGAAGGCGTGGACGTTTCCGTCTACCTGTCGGTACGTGCCCTGCAACCGGGTTCGGCACTGGACTTCGATCAGCGCGTACAAGCCGTACAGGCGTTCCGTAAGCTGCCGGAAGCCGACGCCCTGGCCGCTGTGAACAAGCGAGTGTCGAACCTGCTGGGCAAGGCCGAAGGCCTGGGCAACGCCGATGTCGACCCAGGCCTGTTTGCCGACGCCAAGGAGTTCTCGCTGAACTCAGCCATTGCCAAGGCAGAGAACGCGGTGAAGCCGCTGATCGCCGAACGCAATTACGCCGAAGCCCTGGCACGCCTGGCGACCTTGCGTGAGCCGGTGGATGCGTTCTTCGAAGCGGTGATGATCAATGCCGAAGATGCCGGCGTGCGGAAAAACCGCTACGCCATGCTGGCGCGTCTGCGTGGCCTGTTCGTCAACATCGCTGACATTTCGACGCTGAGCTGACCATGTTGAAACTGCTGATTCTCGATCGGGACGGGGTGATCAACTACGACTCCGACGCTTACATCAAGTCGGTGGCGGAATGGATTCCACTGCCCGGTTCGATCGAGGCCATCGCGCAGTTGAGCAAAGCCGGCTGGACGGTGGCCATCGCCACCAACCAGTCCGGCATCGCCCGCGGCTATTACGACATCGCCACCCTGGACGCCATGCACGCGCGCTTGCGCACACTGGTGGCGGAGCAGGGCGGGGAAGTGGGGCTGGTGGTGTACTGCCCTCACGGGCCGGATGAGGGATGCGATTGCCGCAAACCCAAGCCTGGCATGTTGAAAACCATTGCAGAACATTACAAGGTGCCCTTGGCTGGGATATGGTTCGTCGGGGACAGCCTCGGTGACCTGGAGGCGGCCAAAGCCGTCGACTCTCAGCCAGTTTTGGTAAAGACCGGGAAAGGCGAAAAGACCCAGGCGAAAAACCTGCCGGTAGGCACCTTGATTTTTGACGATCTGGCGGCGGTTGCCGCAGAACTTATCAACAACTAGCCGCCCTCGACTTCCTGGCCAAGGACTGTTCGGGAGTGCGCTTTTAACAGGCGGGCCATGTCCCGCAACGGTAAATGCCGCCATGTCGATTTTGCAGGCCATCAGAACCTTTTTCTTTTACCTGCTGCTGGGCACCAGTTCGTTTCTCTGGTGCACCCTGAGCTTTTTTATTGCGCCGTTCCTGCCGTTCAAGGCGCGCTATCGCTTTATCAACGTCTATTGGTGCCGCTGCGCGTTGTGGCTGACCAAGGTGTTCCTGAACATTCGCTTCGAGATCAAGGGCGCTGAAAACGTACCGGACCAGCCGTGTGTGATTCTGTCGAACCACCAGAGCACCTGGGAGACCTTCTTCCTCTCGGCTTACTTCTCGCCATTGAGCCAGGTGCTCAAGCGCGAGCTGTTGTACGTGCCGTTCTTCGGCTGGGCCATGGCCATGTTGCGCCCGATCGCCATCGACCGTGACAACCCCAAGGCGGCGCTCAAGCACGTCGCCAAGAAGGGCGATGAACTGCTCAAGGATGGCGTGTGGGTGCTGATCTTCCCGGAAGGTACGCGGGTACCCTTTGGGACAGTAGGCAAGTTCTCTCGCGGCGGTACCGCATTGGCAGTCAACGCCAACCTGCCGGTGCTGCCGATTGCGCATAACGCTGGCAAGTTCTGGCCGAAGGCGGGCTGGGCAAAACGCGCGGGCACCATCACTGTGGTGATAGGCGAGCCAATGTACGCAGAAGGGGAAGGCCCACGCGCCATTGCCGCGCTGAATGACCGTGCCCAGGCATGGAATGAAGCGCAGCAGCGGGCCATGGGTTCCCTGCCGCCGGAGCCGATTGTGGTGGAGACGCCGGTGGTATGAGCATCTGTGGATAACCTGTGTACGCTTTGTTGGCGAATTGGCTTTTTTTGTTCCTAATAAGTTGATTTATCTAGATATTTCCAAATCCATCAAAACCGCAAAAAACGTGCATAAGTTTTTTCCGCATTAAAAAACCGGTCCTTGAGACCGGTTTTTTATGCACAGCACAAAGGTACGTTTTAGCCGTCGTCCAGCAAGGGCAGCTGCAGGCTGAAAGAGGTGCCTTTGCCCACGGTGCTTTCACACTCGATACGGCCCCCATGACGCTCCACCACCGCCTTGACCATGCTCAGTCCCAACCCCAGCCCTTCGCTGCCTTGGGCCGAGTCAAAGCGTTTGTACTGGCTGAACAGTTCAGGCAAATCCTCGGCGGCTATCCCTGGGCCCTGGTCGCTGATGCGGCATTCCAGCCAGCCTTGCGCGCTGCTGTGTCGCAGCCGGACAGTGGTACCGGACGGGGAATATTTGATCGCGTTCTCCAGCACATTGAACAATGCGCGGGTGAGCAGCGATTGATCGGCTGACACCATCCCTTCGTCGGCCTCGTCCAGATCGTGGACCAGGTGAATCCCCTTGAGCTGGGCGATCACGGCCACTTGATCAAAGGCATCCATTACCAGCATGGCGAACAGCGTAGGCTCGAACTGGTAGCCATCGGCCTCAGCCCTCGCCAGTTGCACAAATGATTCGGTCAGGCTCAAGGCGCGGCGTACTTGTTGCTCTATCTGGGCAAATATCGGCGACTCACTGCCGTGCACATCCAACAGGGCGAGGATCGCCGAGTGGGGTGCACGCAAGTCGTGAGAGAGGAAACGCAGCATGGTTTCCCGATGCTGCTGGGCCTCGCGTTCCTTGCTCAGATCAGTAAGGCTCAACAGCCAGCCAAGCGCGACATCCCCTTCGGCCGGCAGCAAGGGGGCAAGTTCCATGCGCAGGCTGCGTTGATGGATATCACGAAACTCAACGAGTTCCAGTGTCGAGAGGGGGGGGCGTACGCCATTGTGCAGCGGTGGATAACCCAGGTCGGCCAGTTGCTCCAGAAGGTTATGGTTGATCAAGTCATTGCCGAACACTTCCCGGGCGATGCGGTTGGCCAACAGGACATTACCCTGGGTGTCTGTGATCAACGTCGCCACCGGCAGGCATTCCAATCCATCGGCCATAAACCGTCGGGTGTCCCGCGTACGACTGACGGCTTGCTCCAAGGCAAAGATACGGCCCTGCAATACGTCACCCTTATTGGCGGGTGCACGGCGGCGCTCGGGCAAGACTTTGGGTTCGTTATCCAGGCGCGTCAATTCCCAGCCGAAGTAGGCCAGGATCACGCTGAGACGCCGCCAGTTCCAGATCAGATAGCTGAGCAGCAAACCGATCAAGCAGGCCGCAGGCGACCACCAGTAGCCCAGGCGCAACAAGGCCGCTGAACCCACCAAGGCCATGCACATGCACCCCAGGGTCATCCACAGCGCATAGCGTGGGCGGTATAGCAGCAGGCCCAGCAACATCGCCACCAGGGACGTTGCGATCAGTGCGGCCAGCCAGCCGGGCAAGTCCACAATACTTCGATCTTGCAGCAAGCCATTGAGCACATTGGCCTGGATCTCCACACCCGCTGTGGTGCCGGCCATAGGAGAGAGCGGTGTGACAAAGCGATCGCCCATACCCGACGCTGTCGCCCCCACCAGAATCAGACGGCCCCGCAACCGCTCGGGAGGGACCTCACCACGTAATACGCTGACATAAGACACGCTCGGGAAATGGGTGTCGGCAGCAATAAACGGGATACGGACCGCATGCTCCCGGTGCCAATCCTGGGTGATCGATGGCAGAGGTTCCCCGGGCATCTCGGCCGATTGCCCGCTCATCGCGAAAGCCAGCCACGCTAACTGAAGCGCCGTGGCACCGGCTGGCCCCTCCCGCATATACAGCCTGCGGACCACGCCATCGCTATCCGCCTCCACATTGATATGCCCGACACCCTTGGCACATTTGAGCAGTGACAGCATTTGTGCCCCAGACTGGCTGTAGCTGGCCGAATCGTCACGAGCCAAGGGCAACAATACGTTGCCGGCGTTGCACACCGCGTCGGCCAGGCGCTTGTCATTGACCGGGTTACCGGGCTCGCTGAAGATCACATCAAACAGGATACCGGCCGGCTGCGCCGCGCTCAGGCGATCGATCAGGTCGGCGTGCACACTACGCGGCCAGGGCCACTGGCCGAGTTTCTTCAGGCTAGGGTCATCGATGGTCACCAGCAGGATGCGCGGATCCACCGGCAGGGGCGCCAGACGTCGAAGGCTGTCGTATAGCGGGTTGTTCAAGGCCAGGCCAGGACTCATCGAGAGGTAGGCAGTGATTGGCAACAGCAGCAAACCGATCCATAACCACTCACGTACCAGACCGTGGAACAGGCGCTGGGCATGGGTGGGTTGGCGCTTTTCGGCCTTTCCCCAGAGCGTCATGGATCAACGCGCCTGAGTTGTTGGCGTGCGATAGAAGATGGCATAGACCCCCGATTCCTCCTCAGGCGTTGCACGGCTTAAGCCGACACACGTACGTGATAGAACGACGCATTGAGCCTAGTGAAGCTCATTTTCGACGCGGTGGAAAAAAATTCCTGCTGGATGTTCATAACGGCGGGAACTCCAAAGGGCATCCACTATCGGGGCGCAGGAGTTTACGACAGCGCACGCGTCGGCTGATCCTTTTCCTTAACGCCTGGAGCCGGTATCTTTCCCACATAGGTATGGAGAGCTTTCAATGGCGTATTCGCTTATTGATCCCAGCGTACCGAGAGATCCAAGGGGTCGACGAACCTGAGCACAATTCTTCAGATTCATTGACCGGCATCTGCGCAGTACGTGCCCTTCAATACGACTGCCGTACTCTTCGAGAAGAAAGGACCCACCCATGCGTGTCGCAATACTGGATGACGAACCCGCTGAATTGCGACGGGTGGAACAGACACTGCGACAAATCCCCAGCACCGCCGAACAACCCTGGACACTGCATTGCTTCGAGCGCGGCGAAGACCTGCTGCGTCAGTTGCGTCGGGAGACCTTCGACCTGCTGATACTCGACTGGCAACTGCCTGACATCACCGGTATTGCCTTACTGCGCTGGACCCGTGAACACATGGAGTCGCCACCGGCAGTCATCATGCTCACCAGCCGTGATGCCGAAAGCGATATCGTCAGCGCATTGAACAGCGGGGCCGACGACTACGTCAGCAAACCCTTTCGTCCTAACGAACTGAAGGCACGAGTGACAGCCGTTCTACGTCGGCATGGCCTGCAGAGATCGGCAACCCCTGAAGTGCAGAGTTTCAACGACCTGACCTTCGACGATGCAGAGTTGACCGTCACACGCGCAGGCAAACCGATCAACCTTACCGAGCGCGAATACCGCCTGGCGAGCTGCTTGTTCGCCAATCTGGCTCGGCCGCTGTCGCGTGAGTATCTTTATGAGCGGTTCTGGACCCATGAAGAAATGGTGTCCTCGCGGCCGCTGGATACGCATATCTATCGGCTACGCAACAAGCTCGGGCTTACCGCTGATAGAGGTTGGCAGTTGTTGACGATCTATGGGTATGGGTATCGATTGGAGAGTGTGGCGGCGGCTTCTTCTCATGGATAAAAAACACGATGTTCCACGTGGAGCATTTTGCGGAAGATGATTTCCACGCAATAAAAAAGGCCAACGTTATGCGTTGGCCTTTTTTATTTTGGGCGTCGTACCTGGATCAGAAATCCAGGTTAGACACTGCCAGGGCATTGCTCTCGATGAAGTCACGGCGAGGTTCGACCGCATCACCCATCAGGGTGTTGAAGATCTGGTCTGCGCCAATGGCGTCCTCGATGGTTACGCGCAGCATACGGCGCTGGGCTGGGTCCATGGTGGTTTCCCACAGTTGATCCGGGTTCATTTCGCCCAGACCTTTGTATCGTTGGATCGTATGGCGCTTGGTGCTTTCCGCCATCAACCAGTCCAGGGCTTCCTTGAACTCCTTGACCGCTTTCTTACGCTCGCCACGCTGAATATAAGCACCATCGTCCAGCAGGGTGCTCAGTTGCGCGCCGAGGGTCACAACGGTCTTGTAGTCGTTGCTGCCGAAGAAGTCGCGGTTGAAGGTGACGTAGTTCGACAGGCCGTGGGAGATCAATTCGACCTCTGGCAGCCAGACGTTACGTTCACGGTCTTCACGCAGGCTGGCTTTGTACACCAGGCCGGATTTTTCGACAGTGCGTAGGCGCACTTCGTACTGGGCCAGCCATTCCTGCATGTGTGCGTGGTCGCCCAACTGCTCCAGGCTTACGGACGGCAGGTAGATGAAGTGCTCGGTTAATTCCTGTGGGTACAGGCGCGACAGGCGCTTGAGTGTCTTCATCACCATACGGAAGTCGTTAACCAGACGCTCCAGCGCCTCACCGGAGATCCCCGGGGCTTCGTCGTTCAAGTGCAGGCTGGCATCTTCCAGGGCCGACTGCGTCATGTACTCTTCCATGGCGTCGTCGTCTTTGATGTACTGTTCTTGCTTGCCTTTCTTCACTTTGTACAACGGCGGCTGGGCGATGTAGATGTAGCCACGCTCGATCAGCTCCGGCAACTGACGGAAGAAGAATGTCAGCAGCAGGGTACGGATGTGCGAACCGTCGACGTCAGCATCGGTCATGATGATGATGTTGTGATAGCGCAGCTTGTCGATGTTGTACTCGTCTCGGCCAATACCGCAGCCCAGTGCCGTGATCAAGGTGCCGACTTCCTGGGAGGAAATCATCTTGTCGAAACGAGCCTTCTCCACGTTGAGGATCTTACCCTTCAACGGCAGGATGGCCTGGGTGCGACGGTTACGACCCTGCTTGGCGGAACCGCCAGCAGAGTCACCTTCCACCAGGTACAGTTCGGAGAGGGCAGGGTCCTTCTCCTGGCAGTCAGCCAGTTTGCCGGGCAAGCCGGCAATATCCAGCGCACCTTTACGGCGGGTCATCTCACGGGCTTTACGCGCCGCTTCACGGGCACGCGCGGCATCGATCATCTTGCCGACAACCAGCTTGGCTTCGTTCGGGTTTTCCAGCAGGAAGTCGGAGAAGTACTTACCCATCTCTTGTTCAACCGCAGTTTTCACTTCGGAAGACACCAGCTTGTCTTTGGTCTGGGAGCTGAACTTAGGGTCCGGCACTTTCACCGAGATGATTGCGGTCAGGCCTTCACGGGCATCGTCACCGGTGGTGGCGACCTTATGCTTCTTCGCCAGGCCTTCGGCTTCGATATAGGTGTTCAGGTTACGTGTCAGCGCCGAACGGAAACCCACCAAGTGAGTACCACCATCACGCTGTGGAATGTTGTTGGTGAAGCACAACAGGTTCTCGTTGAAGCTGTCGTTCCATTGCAGGGCGATTTCAACGCCGATGCCGTCTTCACGCTGGATGTTGAAGTGGAACACCTGGTTGACCGCAGTCTTGTTGGTGTTCAGGTATTCAACGAACGCACGCAAGCCGCCTTCGTATTTGAACAGCTCTTCCTTGCCGCTGCGCTCATCCTTGAGGACGATGCCGACACCGGAGTTGAGGAAGGACAATTCACGAATCCGCTTGGCCAGGATGTCCCAGCTGAAGTGGATGTTCTTGAAGGTATCAGCCGATGGCTTGAAATGGATCTGGGTACCGGTGCTTTCACTGTCACCAACGATTTTCATCGGCTCCTGTGGCACACCGTGGACGTAGGTCTGCTCCCAGATCTTGCCACTGCGGCGAACGGTCAGGATCAGCTCTTCGGAAAGAGCGTTCACCACCGACACACCCACACCGTGCAGACCACCGGAGACTTTATAGGAGTTGTCGTCGAACTTACCGCCGGCGTGGAGCACGGTCATGATGACCTCTGCCGCCGAAACACCTTCTTCTTTGTGCACATCTACCGGGATGCCGCGACCGTTGTCGCGCACAGTAATGGATTCGTCCGGATGGATGATGATGCTGATGTCGTCGCAGTGACCGGCCAAAGCTTCGTCGATGGAGTTGTCGACCACCTCGAACACCATGTGGTGCAGACCGCTACCGTCATCAGTGTCGCCAATGTACATACCGGGACGTTTGCGTACGGCATCCAAACCTTTCAGCACTTTAATGCTGGTCGAGTCGTACGTGTTTTCTTCGCTCATGCCTTCACTCCCGATGGTCGTGGGTCTGGGTGATACGGCCTTGTTCCACGTGGAACAAAGCGACTGGCGTTTCCGTCTGCCAGCCTTCCCTCAATAATTCGTGGTCTACACAGGTGATAAACACCTGGCAGCGTAAGTCTTCCAACAAGCGGCATAACGCACGGCGGTGTTGCTCGTCGAGTTCAGACGGCAAGTCATCCACCAGATAAATACACTGACCACGTCGGGCTTGGCTAACCAGATGCCCCTGGGCGATCCGCAGTGCACACACCACCAACTTCTGCTGGCCGCGGGACAAGATATCCGCAGCATTATGTGCGCCTAATCTAAGACGCAAATCTGCCCGTTGGGGTCCGGCCTGGGTATGGCCAATTTGCTGATCCCGCTGCAGGGACGTCGCGAGCACTGCACTCAGCTCACGGTCTTTGTCCCAGCCACGGTAGTAACTCAGCGTCAGCCCCTTGAGATCCAACAACTCACTCAAGGTCTGCTCAAAGACTGGTTTCAAGGCTTTGATATAGGCGCGGCGGTATTCATCTATTTCATCGCTGGCCAGGCACAATTCCCGGTCCCAGGCCGCTTGCGAAGCGGCGTCAAGTGTACCATGCCGCAGCCATGAGTTCCGCTGCCGCAGGGCCTTCTGCAGGCGCTGCCACGTGGCCATGAATCGCGGTTCCACGTGGAACACTCCCCAGTCGAGAAACTGCCTGCGGATCTTTGGCGCGCCTTCCAACAAGCGGAAGCTGTCAGGATTGATCAGTTGCAACGGCAGGATCTCTGCCAGTTGCGCAGCACTGCGAGCGTTTTGCCCGTCGATGCGAATCTGGAACTCACCGCCGCGATCACGAGAAATCCCCAGGCTGCTGTGCCCACCTTCTGCCAGTTCGACTTGGCCAAATACCGTGCAGGCCAGTTGTTCGTACTGAATCACCGGCAACAAGCGGGCACTGCGAAAGGAACGGGCAAGCCCTAGCAAGTGGATGGCTTCCAGCACGCTGGTTTTGCCACTGCCGTTGGCGCCGTGGAGGATATTGATGCGGGGGGAGGGGGAGAAGGTCACCGGGTGCAAATTGCGCACCGCGGTGACCGAGACGCGACTAAGGGACATCTAGCTTCTGCTGGGCATGATTACAGGCGCATCGGCATAACGACGTAAGCCGAGTCGTCATTATCGGATTCCTGCACCAGGGCGCTGCTGTTGGAGTCGGACAGGATGAGGCGAACCTGTTCGGTGGTCATCACACCCAGCACGTCCAGCAAGTAGCTCACGTTGAAGCCGATTTCCAAAGTGCCGCCGTTGTAATCGACGCCCACTTCCTCTTCCGCTTCTTCCTGCTCCGGGTTATTGGCCTGGATTTTCAACTGACCGTTGGCCAGTTGCAGACGAATGCCCCGGTACTTCTCGTTGGACAGGATCGCAGTACGGCTGAACGCTTCACGCAGGGCCTGGCGATCACCGATCACCAGCTTGTCGCCGCCTTTAGGCAGAACGCGCTCGTAATCCGGGAACTTGCCGTCGACCAGCTTGGAGGTGAAGGTGAACTCGCCGGTGGTCGCGCGGATATGGTGCTGACCCAGCACGATGCTGACATTGCCATCCGGCTCGGTGAGCAGGCGCGCCAGTTCGAGAATACCCTTACGCGGCACGATCACCTGGTGACGGTCAGGTTGACCGATATCGGCGCGCATCGAGCACATCGCCAGACGGTGACCGTCAGTGGCCACGGCGCGAATGATGCCTTCCGACACCTCCAGCAGCATGCCGTTGAGGTAGTAACGTACGTCCTGCTGGGCCATGGCGAAGCTGGTGCGCTCAATCAGACGGCGCAGTTTGCTTTGCTCCAGGCTGCAGGTCAGTGAGCCTGGGCCTTCTTCCACAGTCGGGAAATCATTGGCCGGCAAAGTAGACAGCGTGAAACGACTGCGACCCGCCTTGACCACCAACTTCTGCTCATCAACCTTGATGTCGATCAGCGCGTCGTTCGGCAGGCTTTTGCAGATGTCCATCAGCTTGCGCGCGGGTACTGTAATCTCGCCAGGTTCAGCGGGTTCTTCCAGTTGCACGCGACCGACCAGCTCGACTTCCAGGTCGGTACCGGTCAGGGACAATTGCTGGCCTTCGACCACCAGCAATACGTTGGAGAGCACCGGCAAGGTCTGTCGGCGCTCGACGACGCCTGCGACCAGTTGCAGGGGTTTCAACAGGGCTTCGCGTTGAATGGTGAAATGCATGGTCTAGTCCCTTGCCTTAATAAGCTGCGCTGGTGTCATCAAGTAGTCAGTGTACGCAGCAGGTTCTTGTAGTCCTCGCGAATATCCGCGTCGGATTCCTTAAGTTCGTTGATCTTGCGGCACGCGTGCAAGACCGTGGTGTGGTCGCGGCCGCCAAACACGTCTCCGATTTCCGGCAGGCTATGGTTGGTCAACTCCTTGGAGAGTGCCATGGCCACCTGACGAGGACGAGCCACCGAGCGCGAACGGCGCTTGGACAGCAAGTCGGAAATCTTGATCTTGTAGTACTCGGCCACCGTGCGCTGGATGTTATCCACACTCACCAGTTTGTCCTGCAATGCCAGCAAGTCTTTCAGGGATTCGCGAATCAGCTCGATGGTGATGTCCCGGCCCATGAAGTGAGAGTGCGCGATGACACGCTTGAGCGCACCTTCCAGCTCACGCACGTTGGAACGGATGCGTTGGGCGATGAAAAACGCGGCGTCGTGGGGCAGATCGACTTTCGCCTGATCGGCCTTTTTCATCAGGATCGCTACGCGGGTTTCCAGCTCCGGCGGCTCTACCGCAACGGTAAGGCCCCAACCAAAGCGCGACTTCAAGCGTTCTTCCAGGCCTTCGATTTCCTTCGGGTAACGGTCACTGGTCAGGATGACCTGTTGGCCGCCTTCGAGCAGGGCGTTGAAGGTGTGGAAAAACTCTTCCTGGGAACGCTCCTTGCGCGCGAAGAATTGAATGTCATCGATCAGCAATGCATCAACGGAGCGGTAGAACCGCTTGAACTCGTTGATCGCATTGAGCTGCAGGGCCTTGACCATATCTGCCACGAAACGCTCCGAGTGCAGGTACACAACCTTGGCATTCGGGTTCTTCTTTAATAGGTGGTTACCCACAGCGTGCATCAAGTGGGTCTTACCCAAGCCAACGCCGCCATAAAGGAAGAGCGGGTTGTAACCATGCTTGGGGTTATCGGCGACCTGCCAGGCGGCCGCGCGGGCCAGCTGGTTGGATTTACCTTCGACGAAGTTCTCAAAGGTGAACGTGCGGTTCAGGTAGCTGGTGTGCTTGAGCGCACCTTCGACCTGCACCGTGCGCTGCTCGGCGCGGACCGGAGCCTGCTGGGAACTGGCACCCGCCATCGGATCGAAGCTGTCGCGGGACGGCTCTTCATTGATAGGCGCGTTGTTCTGCGACGAGGATTTCGAAGGCGTCTGGGCAACCGGCGCTGGCGAGTTATTAACAGGCGCCACAGGGGCTTGAGCCTGCGAGGAACTGGCTGCGAGCGGAGCATTCGGTGCAGCACGGGGTGCCGAGCTGCGTTTGCTGCCTATTAATAAGGAGAGCACGGGCGCAAGGCCATTGCCGTGTTCATCCAGCAATTCGAGAACGCGGCTCAGGTACTTCTCGTTGACCCAGTCGAGAACAAAACGATTGGGCGCATAGATACGCAACTCGTCGCCTTCGGCTTCGACCTGTAGCGGGCGGATCCAGGTGTTGAATTGCTGGGCAGGCAGCTCATCGCGCAAAAGCTCCACGCACTGCTGCCAAAGTTCCACTGACACGGATATCCCCTAAGTTGAAAGCCGGTGAGGCAAAAACAGCCGCCATTGTAGCGGCCAGCAGCCCACTTATCCACATGTAGGTTGCTCACAGGCCAGCCAAAATCAATGCCTTAACTGCAAAAAATGCGACAGATGGTCTGTGCATAAGCTCTGTGGATAAGCGGGCCTGAGCTCGTTGTACAAGTGGGGTCGAAAGTCTGTGGGTAACTGACCTGTGGATAACATGCCATTCCACACACAGCTTATCCGACAGCGCAGCACAGGCAGAGCACCGCTTCTCCCCCATGTTGTCATTCTCTGTACAGCACGTGGAATATGGCCTTAAGGCAGTTATCCACAGAGGATGGCCTGCCTAGCTTTTATAAGCTTTACAGAAAAGCTTTAAATAACTTCCTTCTTTATTTTTATATCTATGGCATTGCTCATGGAAGCAGAACGGAAAGAAAAGGTCTGGAGGCCCGTAAAGATCTAATTGAAGGAAAAGCTGGTTGGAAATTGACCTAGAGGCTTGCTTTCTCTAGAATCGCCGGTCTCTTAAAACGGGGGCCATTCCGGCCCGTTGTGGACGAACCAGGTAACAACGCCATGAAACGTACTTTCCAACCAAGCACCATCAAACGCGCCCGTACCCACGGCTTCCGTGCTCGCATGGCTACCAAGAACGGCCGTGCTGTCCTGTCGCGTCGCCGCGCCAAAGGTCGTGCGCGTCTGGCAGTTTGATAATCCGGTACTGGTGGTGAGTCAGGACTTCAGTCGGGAAAAGCGTCTGCTAACCCCCCGGCACTTCAAGGCAGTCTTTGACTCCCCCACCGGCAAGGTTCCGGGGAAAAATCTCCTGCTCCTTGCGCGTAACAACGATCTTGATCACCCCCGTCTCGGGTTAGTGATCGGCAAGAAGAGCGTAAAGCTCTCCGTTGAGCGCAATCGCCTCAAGCGTCTGATGCGCGAATCGTTTCGCCTCCACCAGGACACTCTGGTTGGTTGGGATATTGTTATCGTCGCGCGCAAAGGCTTGGGGGATGTAGAAAACCCCGAATTGATTCAGCATTTCGGCAAGCTCTGGAAACGTCTGGCGCGTACCAACAAACCAGCACCAGCAGTCAGCACCGAAACTGTAGGGGTAGACAGCACCGATGCGTAAACTGGCACTCGTTCCGATCCAGTTTTATCGCTATGCCATTAGTCCTCTGATGGCCAGCCACTGTCGTTTCTACCCCAGTTGTTCCTGCTACGCGTTAGAGGCCATAGAAAATCATGGTCTTCTGCGCGGTGGCTGGCTGACCTTTCGTCGTTTAGGTCGCTGTCATCCGTGGAATCCCGGTGGTTATGACCCGGTTCCACCTATCCCTACCTCCCGTTCTTCTTCGATGGCCGAGTAATCATGGATATTAAACGCACGATCCTGATCGTCGCCCTGGCAATCGTGTCCTACGTCATGGTCCTTAAGTGGAACCAGGACTATGGCCAGGCTGCCCTGCCGACTCAGAATGTTGCTGCCAATGCTGTTCCAGCGGGGCTTCCCGATACAGTAAGTGGCACCAATACTGCCGCCAGTGATGACATTCCACGGGCAGCGGGCGAAACAAAAGCACCTGCCGAAGTTGCAGTTGCCGCAAGCACCGACCTCATCCAGATCAAGACGGATGTGTTGGACCTGGCTATCGACCCGCAAGGTGGCGATGTTGCCAAGCTGACACTTCCGCTGTATCCGCGTCGTCAGGATCACCCGGAAATCCCATTCCAGTTGTTCGATAACGGTGGCGAACGTGTTTACCAGGCACAAAGTGGCCTGATCGGTACCAACGGCCCTGATGCGAGTGCAACCGGTCGTCCGATTTTCTCTGCGGAGAAGAAGAGCTATCAACTGGCAGATGGCCAAGACCAACTGGTCGTGGACTTGAAGTTCAGCAAGGACGGCGTCAACTACATCAAGCGCTTCACACTCAAGCGCGGCCTGTACGACATCGTTGTCACCTATTTGATCGACAACCAGAGCGCCCAGCCTTGGACCGGCGCAATGTTTGCGCAGCTCAAGCGTGACGCCAGTTCCGATCCATCGTCCAGCACTGCGACGGGTACCGCGACTTACCTGGGCGCTGCCCTGTGGACAAGTTCGGAGCCGTACAAAAAAGTATCCATGAAAGACATGGATAAAGTGGCCGAAGACAAAACCAAGGCGCCGATCACCTATAACGTGAACGGTGGCTGGGTAGCCTGGCTGCAACACTACTTTGTGACCGCGTGGATTCCTCAGCCCGGCCAGAACAATGCAGTACTGGCGCGCAAGGACAGCAAAGGCAACTACATCATCGGCTACACCGGCCCGGCGTTGACCGTGGCTCCAGGTGCCAAGGCTGAAACCAGCGCTACCCTGTACGCCGGCCCGAAAAGCCAGGCGGTGCTGAAAGAGTTGTCCCCAGGTCTGGAACTGACTGTGGACTACGGCATCCTGTGGTTCATTGCCCAGCCGATCTTCTGGCTGCTGCAACATATCCACAGCATCGTCGGTAACTGGGGCTGGTCGATCATCTTCCTGACCATGCTGATCAAGGGGATCTTCTTCCCACTGTCGGCCGCCAGCTACAAGTCGATGGCGCGTATGCGTGCCGTGGCGCCTAAACTGGCCGCGCTGAAAGAACAACATGGCGATGACCGGCAGAAAATGTCGCAGGCCATGATGGAGCTGTACAAGAAAGAGAAGATCAACCCGCTGGGTGGATGCTTGCCGATTCTGGTACAGATGCCGGTATTCCTGTCGCTGTACTGGGTACTCCTGGAAAGCGTGGAAATGCGCCAGGCACCGTTCATGCTGTGGATAACTGACCTGTCGATCAAAGACCCGTTCTTTATCCTGCCGATCATCATGGGCGCGACCATGTTTATCCAGCAGCGCCTGAACCCGACGCCGCCGGATCCGATGCAGGCCAAGGTGATGAAAATGATGCCAATCATCTTCACCTTCTTCTTCCTGTGGTTCCCGGCTGGCCTGGTTCTGTACTGGGTGGTCAACAACGTGTTGTCGATCTCTCAACAGTGGTACATCACACGTAAAATCGAAGCGGCTACCAAAAAAGCCGAGGCGTAATTTACTCTGTGGATAACCACTCAAGACGCCCCCTAGTGGGGCGTTTTGCTTTCCGTCACTTTTATTCTGGAACCTGCTGATGAGCGCTCCTCGTGAAACCATCGCTGCTGTCGCTACCGCTCAGGGTCGCGGCGGTGTCGGTATCGTTCGTATTTCCGGACCGCTCGCCGGGATTGCCGCGAAGGCCATCAGCGGGCGTGAGTTGAAGCCGCGCTATGCCCATTACGGCCCCTTCCTCGGCTCTGGTGAGGAAGTATTGGACGAAGGCCTGGCCCTGTATTTCCCGGGACCCAACTCCTTCACCGGTGAAGACGTACTGGAATTGCAGGGGCACGGCGGCCCGATCGTTCTGGATATGTTGCTGCAACGCTGCCTGCAGTTGGGTTGCCGCCTGGCTCGCCCGGGTGAGTTCAGTGAGCGGGCATTCCTCAACGACAAGCTCGACCTGGCACAGGCCGAGGCGATTGCCGATTTGATCGAGGCCAGTTCTGCGCAAGCTGCACGCAATGCGCTGCGCTCTCTGCAGGGCGCTTTTTCCCTGCGTGTGCATAACTTGACCGAACAGTTGATCAGCCTGCGCATCTACGTCGAGGCGGCGATTGATTTTCCTGAAGAGGAAATCGACTTCCTTGCCGATGGCCATGTATTGGCGATGCTGGATAAGGTCCGTGATGAGTTATCCACAGTCCTGCGGGAAGCCGGGCAAGGCGCGTTGCTGCGAGACGGGATGACCGTCGTGATCGCTGGGCGTCCCAATGCCGGCAAATCCAGCCTGCTCAATGCGCTGGCGGGGCGTGAAGCAGCCATTGTCACCGAGATCGCCGGCACCACCCGGGATATCCTGCGCGAACATATCCACATCGATGGCATGCCGTTGCACGTCGTCGACACCGCCGGTTTACGCGATACCGATGACCAGGTTGAAAAGATCGGCGTGGAACGCGCGCTCAAAGCCATCGGCGAAGCGGACCGGGTACTGCTGGTGGTGGACGCCACCGCGCCGGAGGCTGTGGATCCTTTTGCATTGTGGCCGGAATTCCTCGAGCAACGGCCGGACCCGGCCAAAGTCACCTTGATTCGTAACAAAGCCGACCTGACGGGTGAAGCCATTGCGATGGAAACCAGCGCTGATGGCCACGTCACTATCAGCCTGAGCGCCAAGTCTGCGGGGGAGGGCCTGGAATTGCTGCGTGAGCATCTCAAGGCCTGCATGGGTTACGAGCAGACGTCGGAAAGCAGCTTCAGTGCGCGCCGCAGGCACCTGGAGGCGCTGCGCCATGCAAGCGCGGCATTGGAGCACGGCCGGGCGCAGTTGACCTTGGCGGGGGCGGGGGAGCTGCTGGCTGAGGATCTTCGCCAGGCGCAGCAGCTGTTGGGAGAAATCACCGGCGCATTCAGCTCCGATGATTTGTTGGGACGGATCTTCTCCAGCTTCTGTATCGGCAAGTAGCAGCAGGCTTGCCAGCGATAGCGGCCTGAAGAGCATTTTGATTCTTCAGGCCATCATCCATCACCAGTTGTACGAAACAGTCCCAAGCAGTGTACGACTGTCACCCCAGTAGCAGCGGCCCGCGTCGTTGCAGCCAGAAACATACTCCTTGTCGAACAGGTTCTTGGCGTTCACGTCCACTGACCAGTGCTTGTCGATCTGATAGCCGACGGCTGCGTCCACCAGAGTGACGCTCCCAGCATCCAGCTTTCCGTACAGGCTTGGCTGGGTGTAAGAAAACGTACTGTCGAAATAGCGCACACCGCCGCCCAGGGACAAGCCCTTGAGTTGGCCATCGAGGAAGCGGTACTTGCCCCACACCGAGGCCTGGTTGCGCGGAACCCCCGTCATCTGATGCCCCTCGACCAGCGAGGTAGCCGAGTCCTTGGTAATACGAGCGTCAGTGTAGGTGTAGGCTGCGGTCACATTCAGGTTGGGCGTGATGTTGCTGTTCACCTCGACCTCGGCCCCTTTGGCCCGGCTTTCGCCCACCTGGCGGTAGCTGTTGGTGGTGGCGTCGAGGTAGGTGTCATCTTCCTTGCGCAAGTCATACACCGACAGGGTCATCGCTGTATCCCAGCCGACCGGTTCGTACTTCACACCCACTTCGTACTGACTGCTGGTGATCGGCTTCAACGGTGAACCGGCGTTGGAGATCTGCTGTACAGGCACAAATGCGGTGGAGTAGCTGACGTACGGCGTCAGGCCGTTGTCGAACTGGTACATCACCCCGCCCTGGTAGGTAAACTTGCGGTCTTCGGAGCCGGTATTGCTGGCCTTGTTGACCTTGTCGCGGAAATCACTGTCGACCCAGTCCTGGCGGCCACCCAGCAGGAACAACCAGTGGTCATACTTGCTCTGGATTTGTGCATAAACACCCTTCATCTGCTGCTCGAGCAAGGTGTTTTGCACAGCCATCGGGGTAAGCGGCTCACGCAGGTACACGGGGTTATACACATTGATGGTGCCGGCGAAGCCTGCGTCCCAATCCTGGTTGAACGAGGTGCGGTCATAACTGGCGCCGAACAGCACCGTATTTTCCAGGTCCCCGACCTGGAATTTGCCTTCCAACTGGTTATCCAGGGAGTAGACCATCGATTTGTTGTAGCGGTCGTAGGCCGTCATGTTCAGTTGGGTGCCGAAACCGCCATTGTTCAACGTGCCCGGCCAGGTTTCATGACGGTTGATGCGCGATTGCATGTACCGCGAGTTCTGGCGGAACTGCCACTCATCATTGAAGCTGTGGCTGAATTCGTAGCCGCTGCTCCAGGCTTCACGTTCGAACGTATTCCAGTCCGGGTCGCCGAGCATGGTGTGCTTGGACAGCTTTCCGTTCGGATTTGTAAGCAAGGTCCCCGCGGCGGGTAGGCCGAGTTCGAGATTGGTGTGGTCCTTTTGGTAATTGGCCAACAGAGTGAGCGTGTTGAAGTCGTCGAAATTCAGGGTCAATGAAGGCGCGATGTACAGGCGATCATCAGGAACATGGTCAGTCTGCGTATCAGACTTGCGGCCGAGCATCACCACCCGGCCAAGGATATTGCCGCTATCGTTGAGTGGACCAGAGATATCCACACCCAACTGACGCCGATTATTCGAGCCATAACCGAGCTGCACTTCACCCTGCGGCGTGGCAGTCGGATGTTTGCTCACCAGGTTCACTAAGCCGCCAGGCGCGTTTTCACCGTATAGCAGGGAAGAGGGCCCACGGAAGATTTCGACCCGCTCCAGGCCATAAGGCTCACTGGTGGTGTCGTACCGATTGCCTTGTACGCGCAGGCCATCTCGCAGCAGGCCGTAGCCGTAATCCGTGGCATTGAAACCGCGGATGAAGAACAAGTCACCCGCGAGACCGTCGCCAGCAGCAAAGGGTGGCGCGAAAATACCTGGCACATAGCCCAATACTTCAGTCAGGGTCTGCGACTTCTGGTCCTTGATGCGCTGGCCGGTGACGACCGATACCGAACGCGGTGTTTCCGACAGAGGTGTGCTGGTCTTGGTACCGATACGGCTGTTTTGCGCTTTGTAGCCCACATCCCCGGCAATCTCCTGATTGAACCCAGCCTGTTGATAAGTGCTGACCGTGGTGGGCGCGAGCGTGAGTTGCCCTGTAGGAATGGCCTGCAGGACATAGCTGCCAGGCGCCTGGACCAGCGCTTGTAACCCCGAGTTCTGCAGCAACAATGCAAAGCCTTGCTCAACCGAATAGTCACCTTCCAGCCCGGTTGTATTCAAGCGCGCGGTTTGCTGGGGCGAGAAAGACAGAATCACATTCGCCCTGGCGGCAAATTGGCTCAAGGCATTGTCCAGGGGACCAGCCGCAATGACGTAATGCTGCACCGCGCTGGCGGCCATGGCGTCACTGGATAGCAAAACACCGGCTGTGGCTGCCGTGCCGAGCAGTAGGCTGCACGTCATACCGTGGTAGGAAAGTCGCTGGCGGAGCTTGGTGCGAAGGCGCATAGGTGGGTAAGCCCTGAAGGTGGCGTCGTTATTACCTTTAGGGCCGTGCCAGGTAAAAAAAAGATAACCCCTTGTGAGGATATTTTTTGCGATCAGGCGATTCGCTCCACCGAAACCCAATAGCGAGTGAAGTATTTCACCTGAATGGGCAAGGTTGCCTGCAGATTCGCCAGTACCGCATCAGTGGAATCCAGGCGGAAAGTCCCGGAAACACGTAGGTGTGCACTAGCCAAGTCGCATTTCAGGACGCCGGGACGGTAGCGGGCAAGGTCTTCGATCACATCTCCGAGGCGAGCATCCAATACGATCAGCTGGCCATCGACCCAGGCAGCCTGGGACCCGCTATACGTGTGGCCAAGCCCTATGTTTTGACGATCAAAGTCAGCGCTTTCACCGGCACCGAGCAGTCGAGCATGGTTGGGCCGGTCACCAGGGGACACACTCACGCGATCCTTCAGAACACCGACACGCGTGGAATCTGGCAGCTGGCGCACTGTAAACCGAGTACCCAGTGCCTGGACTCGGCCTTGGCGGGTTTCGACATAAAAGGGCGTGTGCCCGCCCAACTTGCCGGTGTGGATAAGTACTTCACCTTCACGCAGCCGGATCAAACGTTGGCGCCCGTCGAATATCACGTCAATCGCCGTGCTGGTATTCAGATCAATCCGCGTGCCGTCAGCCAATGCGATACGCCGGCGTTCACCCACAGACGTCCGGTAGTCGGCCCATACATTGCCCAGGGAGGTGTGTTGCTGGACATTCCAGCCCAGGCACCCGGTACCGCCCATTACCAGCATCCACTTCAATACCTGACGACGTTGTTGCGTGGCCGACAATGCCCGGCGGGTGAAATCCTGGGGCAGGGCGCCGAGACTGCGCTGCAATTGCTCCATCTGGTTCCACGCCGCCTGATGGGACGGATCGCCGCTGAGCCATTGTTGCCAGGCAAGGCGTTCAGCAGCCGTAGGCGTTTGGGATTGAAACTGTACATACCAGTGAGCAGCGGCCTCGAAGGTCTTGCGATCGGGGGCGGCCATTACAGGCTGGCCATGATCAGCGAGCATTCAGTCAATGCACGGATCATGTGCTTCTTCACCGTGGTCAGCGACACCTGCAGTTGATCGGCGATCTGTTGATAAGTCAGCCCCTCGATCTGCGACAACAGGAAGATCCGTCGCGCTCGCTCACCGAGTCCGGACAGGGCTTTATCCACAGCCACCAGCGTCTCGATGATGATGGCTTTGTCTTCTTCATTGATGGCCGTGGCTTCAGGCCGTTCGGCCAAGGTTTGCTTGTAGGCCTGTTCGATGGCATGCCGGCGATAACGGTCAATCACCAGGCCCCTGGCGATGGTCGCCAGGTAGTCACGCGGTTCAACGATCTGCGCCGCATGCCGCCCACCCAGAATGCGCACGAACGTATCGTGCGCCACATCGGCTGCATCGCAGGCGTTATGCAACTTACCTTTGAGCCACCCGTGCAACCAGGAGTGGTGCTGCTCGTAGATGTTCTGAACCGCAGCCGTGTGTGAAGAAGGGGACATAGGGCATGACAAGCTAAGTTAATGATAATCGCTATTATTAACTG
Organism: Pseudomonas sp. CFBP13509; assembly: GCF_005233485.1. Lineage (NCBI taxonomy): Bacteria > Pseudomonadati > Pseudomonadota > Gammaproteobacteria > Pseudomonadales > Pseudomonadaceae > Pseudomonas > Pseudomonas sp. CFBP13509. The sequence goes on along the minus strand of NZ_QGAA01000003.1, from coordinate 328,613 downwards.
CCTGGCTGTTTTCTCACAATAGATCTCTTTTTGACGTGCTCACCCCCGAATAGAAAGATTCGGTTGGCTTCGTCGTGGGCGAAATTCACACGATTGCACGGATTTCTGTGGATTAAGCCCTGTGAATAACCGCCCGTGTGCCCAGTTGATAACAGGGCTCGAAACCTGAGTAAAAACCCATCTGTGGATAACCACCTGTTTAATCCACAGGCTTAAGGCACTTATCCAAGGGCCTCATTGGCACATGACCACAGACTTTTGAATCGCTGTACACATTGTAAATAAAGGTCTGTAGAGATCTATCCACAGAAACGGTGCCCAGTAGAAATAAACATAAAAACAAAGATTTAATAAATTTCTCTCTTTTAATTTCTATTGTCTGTGATTCATCCACAGCTGGTTAAATTTTGTGCAAAGGGTTCTTTAGGAAGGGCGAAGTCCCTATACTTGCCGCCAAAGCTCCAAAACCCTTTCAACAAACAATTCCTGATTACCTACATAAGCAGGCACGAGGTGCGTGGTGGATTTCCCTTCCCGTTTTGAAGTGATCGTCATCGGCGGCGGTCATGCCGGTACCGAGGCAGCACTGGCGTCAGCACGCATGGGCGTAAAAACCCTGTTGCTGACGCATAACGTGGAAACCCTCGGCGCCATGAGTTGCAACCCCGCCATTGGTGGGATCGGCAAAAGCCATCTGGTCAAGGAAATCGACGCCCTTGGTGGCGTGATGGCCGAGGCTACCGACAAGGGTGGTATTCAATTTCGCGTGCTCAACAGCCGCAAAGGCCCGGCCGTGCGTGCCACTCGGGCCCAGGCAGACCGCATCCTGTACAAAGCCGCGGTCCGCGAAACCCTGGAAAACCAGCCCAACCTGTGGATATTTCAACAAGCCGCCGATGACTTGATCGTCGAACAGGACGTGGTTCGCGGTGTTGTCACCCAAATGGGCCTGCGTTTCTTCGCAGAATCCGTGGTGTTGACCACCGGTACGTTCCTCGGCGGACTTATCCACATCGGCATGCAGAACTATTCGGGTGGCCGCGCCGGTGATCCGCCGTCGATTGCCCTGGCAAAACGCCTGCGCGAATTGCCGCTGCGCGTCGGTCGCCTGAAAACCGGGACCCCACCGCGTATCGACGGGCGTTCCGTGGATTTCTCGGTGATGACTGAACAAGCTGGCGATACACCGATTCCGGTAATGTCGTTCATGGGTTCCAAGGAGCAACACCCCAAACAGGTGAGCTGCTGGATTACCCATACCAATGCGCGCACTCACGAAATCATTGCAGCGAACCTCGACCGTTCGCCGATGTACTCAGGGGTGATCGAAGGTATTGGCCCACGTTACTGCCCGTCGATCGAAGACAAGATCCACCGCTTTGCCGACAAGGAAAGCCATCAGGTGTTCATCGAGCCCGAAGGCCTGACTACCCATGAGCTGTACCCGAACGGGATTTCCACTTCCCTGCCGTTCGATGTGCAAATCCAGATCGTGCAATCGATTCGCGGCATGGAGAACGCACACATCGTGCGTCCGGGTTACGCCATCGAATACGACTACTTCGACCCGCGTGATTTGAAGTACAGCCTGGAAACCAAGGTTATCGGCGGTCTGTTCTTCGCTGGGCAAATCAACGGCACCACCGGCTACGAAGAAGCCGGCGCCCAGGGTTTGCTGGCCGGGACCAACGCCGCATTGCGTGCACAAGGCAAAGACAGCTGGTGCCCGCGTCGCGATGAAGCGTATATCGGCGTGTTGGTCGACGACCTGATTACCCTGGGAACCCAGGAACCGTATCGGATGTTCACTTCCCGAGCGGAATACCGCCTGATCCTGCGGGAAGACAACGCCGACCTGCGCCTGACCGAAAAAGGCCGTGAACTGGGGCTGGTCGACGATGCGCGCTGGGCGGCCTTCTGCAAAAAACGCGAAAGCATCGAGCTTGAAGAGCAGCGCCTGAAAAGTACCTGGGTTCGCCCCGGGACCGAGCAGGGCGACGCGATTGCGGAAAAATTCGGCACGCCGCTGACTCATGAATACAACCTGCTGAACCTGCTGTCCCGTCCGGAAATCGACTACGCCGGTCTGGTCGAAGTGACCGGCGGCGGCGCCGATGATCCACAGGTTGCCGAGCAGGTCGAAATCAAGACCAAGTACGCCGGTTACATTGACCGCCAGCAGGACGAGATCGCTCGTCTGCGCGCCAGTGAAGACACCAGGCTGCCTGTGGATATCGACTACACCGGTATTTCCGGATTGTCGAAAGAAATCCAAAGCAAGCTGGGGATAACTCGCCCCGAGACCCTCGGCCAGGCTTCACGTATCCCGGGCGTCACCCCTGCAGCTATTTCGCTGTTGATGATTCATTTGAAAAAACGCGGCGCGGGCCGTCAGTTGGAGCAAAGCGCTTGAGTTCGTTGGTCACCTCGCAACACGCCGAAGAGTTATCCACAGGTGCGCGCCAATTGGGCGTGGACTTGACCGAGGCCCAGCACGATTTGCTGCTGGGTTACCTGGCCCTGTTGATCAAATGGAACAAGGCTTACAACCTGACGGCTGTGCGTGATCCCGACGAAATGGTTTCCCGTCACTTGCTCGACAGTCTGAGCGTGATGCCGTTTATCGAAAACGGTCGTTGGCTCGATGTCGGCAGTGGTGGCGGTATGCCTGGCATCCCACTGGCTATCCTGTTTCCTGAATCGCAAGTGACCTGCCTGGACAGCAACGGCAAGAAAACCCGCTTCCTGACCCAGGTCAAGCTCGAACTCAAGCTGGATAACCTGCAAGTTATCCACAGTCGCGTCGAAGCCTTCACGCCTGAACTGCCGTTCAACGGAATTGTTTCCCGGGCGTTCAGCAGCATGGAGAACTTCAGCAACTGGACCCGTCACCTGGGCGACCGCGACACCCGCTGGCTGGCAATGAAGGGCGTCCATCCAAGCGATGAGCTGTTAGCATTGCCGGCAGACTTCCACCTCGATAGCGAACATGCCTTGGCCGTACCCGGTTGCCAAGGCCAACGCCATCTGCTGATACTGCGCCGCACGGCATGATTGGGAACACAAGCAAGAATGGCTAAGGTATTCGCGATAGCGAACCAGAAAGGTGGCGTGGGCAAAACCACCACCTGCATCAACCTCGCAGCATCCCTGGTCGCCACCAAGCGCCGGGTGCTGTTGATCGATCTCGATCCACAGGGCAACGCCACCATGGGTAGCGGTGTGGATAAACACGGCTTGGAAAACTCGGTCTACGACTTGCTGATTGGCGAGTGCGACCTGGCCCAGGCCATGCACTACTCCGAGCATGGCGGTTATCAACTGCTGCCGGCCAACCGCGATTTGACTGCGGCGGAAGTGGTGCTGCTGGAAATGCAGATGAAGGAAAGCCGTCTGCGCAGCGCGTTGGCACCGATCCGCGAGAATTACGACTACATTTTGATCGACTGCCCACCGTCGCTGTCGATGCTCACGCTTAACGCATTGGTGGCTGCCGATGGGGTGATTATCCCCATGCAGTGCGAGTACTACGCGCTGGAAGGGTTGAGCGACCTTGTGGATAACATCAAGCGTATCGCCGAGCTGCTCAACCCGAACCTGCAGATCGAAGGCCTGCTGCGGACCATGTTCGATCCGCGCCTGAGCCTGATGAACGATGTGTCGGCGCAGCTCAAGGAACACTTTGGCGACCAGCTGTACGACACCGTGATTCCACGCAACATCCGCCTGGCCGAAGCGCCAAGCTATGGCATGCCCGCGCTGGCGTACGACAAATCATCCCGTGGTGCCATTGCCTACCTGGCATTGGCCGGCGAGATGGTTCGTCGTCAACGCCGCAACTCACGCACCGCTGCAGCCCAGCCAACTTAAGGAATCCCCATGGCCGTCAAGAAACGAGGTCTCGGACGTGGACTGGATGCACTGCTGAGTGGTCCGACCGTCACATCGCTTGAAGAACAAGCGGTGCAGGCTGACGAACGCGAGCTGCAGCACCTGCCCCTGGACCTGATCCAGCGCGGCAAATACCAGCCACGCCGGGACATGGACCCCCAGGCGCTGGAGGAACTGGCCAATTCGATCAAGGCCCAGGGCGTGATGCAGCCGATTGTGGTGCGCCCGATCGGCGGCGGCCGCTTTGAAATCATTGCCGGTGAACGCCGCTGGCGCGCCAGCCAGCAGGCAGGCAAGGACACCATCCCGGCAATGGTGCGCGATGTAACGGATGAAACCGCCATCGCCATGGCGTTGATCGAGAATATCCAGCGTGAAGACCTCAATCCGATCGAGGAAGCGATCGCCTTGCAGCGTTTGCAGCAGGAATTCCAGCTGACCCAGCAACAGGTCGCCGAGGCCGTGGGTAAATCCCGTGTCACCGTGTCCAACTTGCTGCGCCTGATCGCGCTGCCGGAAGTCATCAAGACCATGTTGTCCCATGGCGACCTCGAGATGGGCCACGCCCGTGCTTTGCTCGGTTTGCCGGAAAATCAACAGGTTGAAGGGGCGCGACACGTTGTCGCACGAGGGCTCACCGTTCGTCAGACCGAGGCCCTGGTTCGCCAGTGGCTCAGCGGCAAACCTGCACCGGTCGAAACGGCCAAACCTGATCCGGATATCGCGCGTCTCGAGCAGCGCCTGGCCGAGCGCCTGGGCTCTGCGGTACAAATTCGCCACGGCAAGAAAGGCAAAGGGCAATTGGTCATCGGATATAACTCCCTTGATGAGCTTCAGGGCGTCCTTGCCCACATCCGCTGAAACATTTGCTTATGTAGCGCGTGATCGGAAATCACTACCCGGCAGTTGAATAGGGGCAGAACCGCCCCTATACTCTGCGCGCATTTTGTCGGCACAAATTATGCCAAGTTATTGATTTCCGGCAGCCGACTATTGAGGAGCAAGAGTGATGGAAACCCGCACGCCAAACACGTTGCCCTTCCATCGCTTGGCTGTTTTTCCGGTTTTATTGGCTCAATTTGTCATCTTGCTGATCGCCGCATTGGCGCTTTGGTACTGGCATGGAGTCGTAGCCGGATATTCAGGACTTTGCGGAGGCCTGATAGCCTTGCTGCCCAATATGTATTTTGCTCACAGGGCCTTTCGGTTTTCCGGCGCCCGAGCAGCCCAGGCTATCGTCCGGTCTTTTTATGCCGGCGAGGCGGGGAAACTGATTTTGACGGCAGTGCTGTTTGCACTGACCTTTGCAGGTGTGAAGCCATTGGCGCCGCTGGCTGTATTCGGCGTCTTCGTGTTGACCCAACTGGTCAGCTGGTTCGCTCCCCTGCTGATGAAAACAAGACTTTCGAAACCTTAGGGCGTTTGAGGCAACCATGGCAGAAACAACCGCTTCGGGCTATATCCAGCACCACTTGCAGAACCTGACCTTCGGTCAGCTTCCCAACGGCGGCTGGGGCTTTGCCCACTCCGCAGCAGAAGCCAAAGAAATGGGCTTCTGGGCTTTCCACCTGGATACTCTGGGCTGGTCGGTCGCTTTGGGTCTGATCTTCGTCCTGATTTTCCGCATGGCGGCAAAGAAGGCGACTTCCGGTCAGCCAGGTGCTTTGCAGAACTTCGTTGAAGTACTGGTCGAATTCGTCGATGGCAGCGTGAAAGACAGCTTCCATGGCCGTAGCCCGGTGATTGCACCGTTGGCACTGACCATCTTCGTCTGGGTGTTCCTGATGAACGCCGTCGACCTGATCCCGGTTGACTGGATCCCTCAGTTGGCCATGGCGATTTCCGGCGACCCGCACATTCCATTCCGTGCCGTATCGACCACTGACCCGAACGCTACCCTGGGCATGGCCCTGTCGGTATTTGCGTTGATCATTTTCTACAGCATCAAGATCAAGGGCATCGGCGGCTTCATCGGCGAACTGACCCTGCACCCGTTCGGCAGCAAGAACATCTTCGTTCAAGCCCTGCTGATCCCGGTGAACTTCCTGCTGGAATTCGTCACCCTGATCGCCAAGCCGATCTCCCTGGCCCTGCGACTGTTCGGCAACATGTATGCCGGCGAGCTGGTGTTCATTCTGATCGCTGTGATGTTCGGCAGCGGCCTGCTCTGGCTTAGCGGCCTGGGCATTGTTCTGCAGTGGGCGTGGGCTGTGTTCCACATCCTGATCATCACCCTGCAGGCCTTCATCTTCATGATGCTGACCATCGTCTACCTGTCGATGGCGCACGAAGAGAACCATTAAGGCCAGTCTCGACTAGTCTGATGTCCTTCCCGGTGAAACGGGAAGGTGGCCCACCAGGGCTATGAAACGATTTGTTTTACCGCTTTAAAATCTAAAAAACCTAAACCATACGACGTAAAAGTCGGGAGGAAAGATGGAAACTGTAGTTGGTCTAACCGCTATCGCTGTTGCACTGTTGATCGGCCTGGGCGCCCTGGGTACTGCCATTGGTTTCGGCCTGCTGGGCGGCAAGTTCCTGGAAGGCGCAGCGCGTCAGCCAGAAATGGTTCCAATGCTGCAAGTTAAAATGTTCATCGTTGCCGGCCTGCTCGACGCCGTGACCATGATCGGCGTTGGTATCGCTCTGTTCTTCACCTTCGCGAACCCCTTCGTTGGTCAACTCGCCGGTTAATCACTCGTTTTTCGAGTGATTGGTGTGTTGTGCAACGAATGAGCGAGGTATTGGCGTGAACATTAATGCAACCATTATTGGTCAGTCCTTAGCGTTCTTGATTTTTGTCGTTTTCTGCATGAAGTTCGTATGGCCTCCGGTCATCGCGGCTTTGCACGAACGTCAAAAGAAGATCGCGGATGGACTGGACGCTGCCGCACGAGCAGCTCGCGACCTGGAGTTGGCCCAAGATAAAGCGGGTCAGCAACTGCGCGAAGCGAAAGCTCAAGCAGCCGAAATCATTGAGCAAGCCAAGAAACGCGGTAACCAGATTGTTGAAGAGGCTGTTGAAAAAGCCCGTATCGACGCTGACCGTGTGAAGGTTCAGGCTCAAGCCGAGATCGAGCAGGAACTGAACGGTGTCAAAGATGCGCTGCGTGCCCAACTGGGTGCTCTGGCCGTCGGCGGTGCTGAGAAGATCCTGGGTGCCACAATCGATCAAAACGCGCACGCGGAGCTGGTTAACAAACTGGCTGCTGAAATTTAAGCGAGGGCGATCATGGCAGAATTGACCACGTTGGCCCGACCTTACGCTAAGGCAGCCTTCGAGCACGCCCAGGCCCACCAGCAGCTGGCCTCTTGGTCAGCCATGCTCGGCCTGGCTGCAGCAGTGTCGCAAGACGGCACCATGCAGCGCGTGCTCAAGGCCCCGCGACTGACGAGCGCAGACAAGGCCGCCACTTTTATTGAAGTGTGCGGCGACAAGTTTGATGTGAAAGTGCAGAACTTCATCAATGTCATCGCCGAAAACGACCGTCTCCTGCTTTTGCCGGAGATTGCCGCTCTGTTCGACCTGTACAAGGCCGAGCAAGAGAAATCGATAGACGTTGAAGTGACCAGTGCTTTTGCATTGAACCAAGAACAGCAAGACAAACTCGCCAAGGTTCTCAGTGCACGACTCGACCGGGAAGTGCGCCTGCAAGTTGCGGAAGACCCATCCCTTATTGGGGGTGTTGTCATTCGCGCCGGCGACCTGGTTATCGATGGCTCGATTCGCGGCAAACTCGCGAATCTTGCCGAAGCATTGAAATCTTGAGTTTGAAGGGGCAGCAGAGCAATGCAGCAACTCAATCCTTCCGAAATAAGTGAAATTATCAAGGGCCGCATCGACAAGCTCGATGTGACCTCCCAAGCCCGTAACGAAGGCACTGTCGTCAGCGTATCTGACGGCATCGTGCGGATTCACGGTCTGGCCGACGTTATGTACGGCGAGATGATCGAGTTTCCGGGCGGCGTCTACGGTATGGCCCTCAACCTGGAGCAAGACTCCGTAGGTGCCGTTGTATTGGGCGCGTACACCAGTCTGGCTGAAGGCATGAGCGCCAAGTGCACTGGCCGCATCCTGGAGGTTCCGGTTGGTAAGGAATTGCTGGGTCGCGTAGTCGACGCACTGGGTAACCCTGTTGACGGTAAAGGTCCACTGGGCAACACCGAGACCGACGCGGTCGAGAAAGTTGCTCCAGGCGTGATCTGGCGTAAGTCGGTAGACCAGCCTGTACAGACTGGCTACAAGGCTGTCGATGCCATGATCCCAGTCGGCCGTGGCCAGCGTGAGCTGATCATCGGTGACCGTCAGATCGGTAAAACCGCTCTGGCGATCGACGCGATCATCAACCAGAAGAACAGCGGCATTTTCTGCGTCTACGTAGCGATCGGTCAGAAGCAATCGACCATCGCCAACGTCGTTCGCAAGCTGGAAGAAAACGGCGCCCTGGCCAACACGATCATCGTGGCTGCCAGTGCTTCGGAATCTCCTGCGCTGCAATTCCTGGCACCGTACTCCGGTTGCACCATGGGTGAATTCTTCCGCGACCGCGGTGAAGACGCGCTGATCGTTTATGACGATCTGTCCAAGCAAGCAGTGGCTTACCGCCAGATTTCCCTGCTGCTGCGTCGTCCACCAGGCCGTGAAGCCTACCCAGGCGACGTGTTCTATCTCCACTCCCGTCTGCTGGAGCGCGCATCCCGCGTTTCGGAAGAGTACGTAGAGAAGTTCACCAACGGCGCAGTGACCGGCAAAACCGGTTCCCTGACCGCACTGCCGATCATCGAAACCCAGGCTGGCGACGTTTCCGCGTTCGTTCCGACCAACGTGATTTCCATCACCGACGGTCAGATCTTCCTGGAATCGGCCATGTTCAACTCGGGCATCCGCCCTGCAGTGAACGCCGGTGTTTCGGTATCCCGTGTGGGTGGTGCCGCTCAGACCAAGATCATCAAGAAGCTCTCCGGTGGTATCCGTACCGCTCTGGCTCAGTACCGTGAACTGGCCGCATTCGCCCAGTTCGCTTCTGACCTGGACGAAGCGACCCGTAAGCAACTTGAGCATGGTCAGCGCGTTACCGAGCTGATGAAGCAGAAGCAATACGCCCCAATGTCGATCGCTGACATGGCGTTGTCGCTGTATGCCGCTGAGCGTGGGTTCCTGACCGACGTTGAAATCGCCAAGGTCGGCAGCTTTGAACAAGCGCTGATTGCTTACTTCAACCGCGATCACGCCGAATTGATGGCGAAGATCAACGTGAAGGGTGACTTCAATGACGATATCGACGCTGGCATGAAAGCCGGTATCGAGAAGTTCAAGGCCACCCAAACCTGGTAAGCCGCAGCGGGAGCCGCAAGGCTCCCGCTTGCTAACCTGATAGGTGTTACATGGCAGGCGCAAAAGAGATTCGCAGTAAGATTGCGAGCATCAAAAGCACGCAAAAAATTACCAGCGCCATGGAAAAAGTGGCGGTCAGCAAAATGCGCAAGGCACAAATGCGCATGGCTGCTAGCCGTCCTTATGCGGAGCGTATCCGCCAGGTAATTGGGCATCTGGCCAACGCCAACCCGGAATACCGCCACCCTTTCATGATCGAACGCGCCGTCAAGCGTGTGGGTTATGTGGTAGTGAGCAGTGACCGTGGTTTGTGCGGTGGTTTGAATACCAACCTGTTCAAGGCCCTGGTCAAGGACATGGCGGTAAACCGCGAAAACGGCGTCGAGATCGATCTGTGTGTTGTTGGTAGCAAGGGTGCGGCCTTTTTCCGCAACTTCGGCGGTAACGTCGTTGCAGCTATCAGCCACCTGGGTGAAGAGCCGTCGATCAATGATTTGATCGGCAGTGTGAAGGTGATGCTGGATGCGTACCTGGAAGGCCGGATTGACCGCCTCTCCGTGGTATCCAACAAGTTCATCAACACCATGACCCAGCAGCCAACCGTGGAGCAATTGATTCCACTGGTGGCGACTCCGGATCAGGAACTCAAGCACCACTGGGACTACCTCTACGAACCAGACGCCAAAGAGCTGCTTGACGGCTTGATGGTGCGCTACGTGGAGTCGCAGGTGTACCAGGCGGTGGTCGAGAACAACGCAGCTGAACAAGCGGCGCGGATGATCGCGATGAAAAACGCTACCGATAACGCCGGTGATCTGATCAGCGATTTGCAGCTGATCTACAACAAGGCGCGTCAGGCTGCGATCACCCAAGAGATCTCGGAAATCGTCGGCGGCGCTGCCGCGGTTTAACGGTTCAAATATTCAGAGGATCCAGCTATGAGTAGCGGACGTATCGTTCAAATCATCGGCGCCGTTATCGACGTGGAATTTCCACGCGACAGCGTACCGAGCATCTACAACGCGCTGAAAGTACAAGGCGCGGAAACTACTCTGGAAGTTCAGCAGCAGCTGGGCGACGGCGTAGTTCGTACCATTGCGATGGGTTCCACCGAAGGCTTGAAGCGCGGTCTGGACGTTATCGACTCCGGCGCTGCCATCTCCGTACCGGTCGGTAAAGCGACCCTGGGCCGGATCATGGACGTACTGGGCAACCCGATTGACGAAGCTGGCCCGATCGACACCGAAGAGCGCTGGGGCATTCACCGTCCAGCACCTTCGTTCGCGGAACAAGCTGGCGGCAACGACCTGCTGGAAACCGGCATCAAGGTTATCGACCTGGTTTGCCCGTTCGCCAAGGGCGGTAAAGTCGGTCTGTTCGGTGGTGCCGGTGTAGGCAAGACCGTAAACATGATGGAACTGATCCGTAACATCGCCATCGAGCACAGCGGTTATTCCGTGTTCGCCGGTGTGGGTGAGCGTACTCGTGAGGGTAACGACTTCTACCACGAGATGAAGGACTCCAACGTTCTGGACAAAGTGGCACTGGTTTACGGTCAGATGAACGAGCCGCCGGGAAACCGTCTGCGCGTAGCACTGACTGGCCTGACCATGGCCGAGAAGTTCCGTGACGAAGGTAACGACGTTCTGCTGTTCGTCGACAACATCTACCGTTACACCCTGGCCGGTACTGAAGTATCCGCACTGCTGGGCCGTATGCCTTCCGCAGTAGGTTACCAGCCGACCCTGGCTGAAGAGATGGGCGTTCTGCAGGAACGTATCACTTCGACCAAGGAAGGTTCGATCACTTCGATCCAAGCGGTATACGTACCTGCGGATGACTTGACCGACCCATCGCCTGCGACCACCTTCGCCCACTTGGACGCCACCGTCGTTCTGTCCCGTGACATCGCTTCCCTGGGTATCTACCCAGCGGTCGATCCACTCGACTCGACTTCGCGCCAGCTGGACCCGAACGTGATCGGCCAGGAGCACTACGACACCGCTCGCGGCGTTCAGTACGTGCTGCAGCGTTACAAAGAACTGAAGGACATCATTGCGATCCTGGGTATGGACGAGCTGTCGGAAGCCGACAAGCAGTTGGTAAACCGTGCTCGTAAGATCCAGCGCTTCTTGTCGCAGCCGTTCTTCGTGGCTGAAGTCTTCACCGGTGCTTCGGGTAAATACGTTTCCCTGAAAGACACCATTGCTGGCTTCAAAGGCATCCTCAACGGTGACTACGACCACCTGCCAGAACAAGCGTTCTACATGGTCGGCGGCATCGAAGAAGCGATCGAGAAAGCCAAGAAACTGTAATCCAGGCGCCCGGAAACGGGCGCTCATCAGGTTGAGGCAATCAGATGGCTATGACAGTCCATTGCGATATCGTCAGCGCGGAAGGGGAAATCTTCTCCGGTCTGGTAGAAATGGTGATTGCACACGGCGAACTCGGTGACCTGGGTATTGCCATGGGCCACGCGCCATTGATCACCAGCTTGAAGCCAGGTCCGATCACTCTGACCAAGCAAGGCGGGGAAAAGGAGGTGTTTTACATCTCCGGTGGTTTCCTTGAGGTTCAGCCGAACATGGTCAAGGTACTTGCCGACACCGTGCAACGTGCTGGCGACCTGGATGAAGCCTCCGCTCAGGAAGCCGTCAAGGCTGCCGAGAAGGCCCTGAACGAAAAGGGTGCGGACTTCGACTACAGCGCTGCTGCTGTACGTCTGGCCGAGGCTGCAGCTCAGCTGCGCACGCTCCAGCAGATCCGCAAGAAGTAAGCGGCGAAGCCGTGACGCTTATGCGCGATTGATTAAAAAGGGTAGCCTCGGCTACCCTTTTTCTTTTTTAGCAAAACACATCTTTGGTCTGAAGCCGGACCGCCCAGGATTGGTAGCCATTCATGTCTCTTGAAATCGTCATTCTCGCCGCAGGCCAGGGCACCCGCATGCGTTCGGCCTTGCCCAAGGTGCTGCACCCGGTCGCGGGCAATTCCATGCTTGGGCATGTTATCCACAGCGCTCGTCAATTGGACCCACAACGTATCCACGTGGTGATCGGCCACGGTGCTGATGTGGTGCGCGAGCGCCTGGCGGCGGATGACCTGAATTTCGTATTACAGGACAAACAACTGGGCACCGGCCACGCCACCGCGCAAGCTGTGCCGTTCATTACCGCTGACACCGTGCTGATCCTCTACGGTGACGTGCCGCTGATCGAAGTGGAAACCCTGCAACGCCTGCTCAAGCATGTGGCGCCCGGCCAGATGGGCCTGCTCACCGTTGAGCTGGATGACCCCACCGGTTACGGGCGCATCGTGCGCGGTGCCGACGGCAAGGTCGCGGCGATCGTCGAGCACAAGGACGCCAGTGAAGCCCAGCGGGCTATCACCGAAGGCAACACCGGCATCCTTGCGGTGCCTGCCAATAAGCTCGCCGACTGGATGAGCCGCCTGTCCAACAACAACGCCCAGGGCGAGTACTACCTCACCGACGTGATCGAGATGGCCGTGAGTGATGGCCTGCTGGTCGCCACCGAACAGCCCCACGACCCCATGGAAGTGCAGGGCGCCAATGATCGCAAGCAGCTTGCAGAGCTCGAGCGTCACTACCAACTGCGTGAAGGCCGCCGCCTGATGGCCCAGGGCGTGACCCTGCGCGACCCTGCGCGTTTTGACGTCCGCGGTGAGGTCACCGTGGGCCGCGATGTGCTGATCGACATCAACGTGATCCTTGAAGGCCGCGTGATCATCGAAGACGACGTGGTCATTGGCCCGAACTGCGTGATCAAGGACAGCACCCTGCGCAAGGGCGTGGTGATCAAGGCCAACAGCCATATCGACGGCGCCGTAATGGGCGAGGGCAGCGATGCCGGTCCGTTTGCGCGGTTGCGTCCGGGCACTGTGATGGGCGCCAGGGCGCACGTCGGCAATTTCGTCGAACTGAAAAACGCGCAAATGGGCGACGACGCAAAGGCCGGTCACCTGGCTTACCTGGGGGATGCGGTGATCGGTGCGCGCAGCAACATCGGCGCTGGCGCGATCACCTGCAACTACGACGGTGCCAACAAGTACCAGACCACCATTGGCGAGGACGTATTCATCGGCTCGAATAATTCGCTGATTGCACCTGTAACGATCGGCGATGGTTCGAACACTGCCGCGGGCTCAACCATCAACCAGGATGTGGATAAGTCCCAACTGGCCGTGGCCCGTGCACGCCAACGTAACATCGATGGCTGGAAACGCCCGGTCAAAATCAAAAAGACCTGAGTTATCCACAGCCTCATCAGCAGCGCTATCCAAATGTGGGAGGGGCTTGCCCCCGATGGCGGATTTTCAGTCAATGTTTTAGTCGACTGATCTCCTGCAATCGGGGGCAAGCCCCTTCCCACATTTGTCGTGCGTTGCTTGAAAAATCTGTTTCCGACGCTTGACGATATCTTCTCAATAGGTTTTGATTGCCTTCGTTATCTTTCGAAACGAAACTTATCATCGCCATGTCGAAACGAAATACACCCCAACGACGCCACAACATCCTGACCTTGCTCAACGAACAGGGCGAAGTCAGCGTGGACGAACTGGCCAAGCGTTTCGAAACCTCGGAAGTCACTATCCGCAAGGACTTGGCCGCGCTCGAAAGTAACGGCCTGTTGCTGCGTCGTTATGGTGGCGCGATCACCATGCCTCAGGAACTGGTCGGCGACCCCGCCCAACCGGTCTCGGCCTACAAACGTGCGATCGCCCGTGCTGCGGTGATGCGTTTGCGTGAACACGCCCGCATCATCATCGACAGCGGCAGCACCACCGCCGCCATGATCCCGGAACTGGGCCACCAGCCCGGCCTGGTGGTCATGACCAACTCCCTGCACGTGGCCAGCGCCTTGAGCGAACTGGAACACGAACCGGTGCTGTTGATGACCGGCGGCACCTGGGACCCGCATTCGGACTCGTTCCAGGGCCAGGTCGCCGAGCAGGTGTTGCGTTCCTACGACTTTGATCAACTGTTCATCGGCGCCGACGGTATCGATCTGCAGCGTGGCACCACCACCTTCAACGAATTACTGGGCCTGAGCCGTGTGATGGCCGAGGTCGCCCGTGAAGTGGTGGTGATGGTCGAATCCGACAAGATCGGCCGCAAGATTCCCAACCTGGAACTGCCCTGGAGCAGCGTCCATACCCTTATTACCGATGATCGCCTGCCGCTTGAGGCCCGCGACCAGATCCAAGCCCGCGGCATTACGCTGATATGCGCGGCAATCATCTAGGAGAAGCACCATGTGTGGAATTGTTGGCGCAGTCGCCGAACGTAACGTAACGGCCATCCTGCTTGAAGGCCTCAAGCGCCTGGAATACCGCGGCTACGACAGCGCGGGCGTGGCCGTCTTCACCAACGCGGGCAAGCTTGAGCGCATGCGCCGCCCAGGCAAGGTCAGCGAGTTGGAGCAGGCGTTGGCCGGCGAGCCGCTGGTAGGTCGCCTGGGGATTGCCCACACCCGCTGGGCTACCCACGGCGCACCGTGCGAGCGCAATGCCCACCCGCACTTCTCCGGTGACTTGGCGGTGGTGCACAACGGCATCATCGAAAACCACGAAGTGCTGCGCGAACAACTCAAGAGCATGGGCTACGTGTTCACCTCGGACACCGACACCGAAGTCATCGCCCACCTGCTCAACCACAAGCTCAAGGACCACAGCGACCTGACCACCGCCCTCAAGGCCACGGTCAAGGAACTGCACGGCGCCTACGGTCTGGCCGTGGTCAGCGCCAGCCAACCGGACCGCGTGGTTGCCGCCCGCAGTGGCAGCCCGCTGGTGATCGGCCTGGGCCTGGGAGAGAACTTCCTCGCCTCCGACCAACTGGCCCTGCGCCAGGTGACCGACCGCTTCATGTACCTGGAGGAGGGCGATATTGCTGACATTCGCCGTGAAAGCGTGGCGATCTGGGACGTGAACGGTAATTCCGTCGAACGCGAAGCCGTGCAATATCGCGACGGTGCCGAGGCCGCCGACAAAGGCGAGTTCCGCCACTTCATGCTCAAGGAAATCCACGAACAGCCATCCGTGGTGCAACGCACCCTGGAAGGCCGCCTTGGCGACAAGCAAGTGCTGGTCAACGCCTTCGGCCCCCAGGCCGCCGAGCTGTTCGCCAAAGTGCGCAATGTGCAGATCGTGGCCTGTGGCACCAGCTACCACGCCGGTATGGTTGCCCGTTACTGGCTGGAAGAACTGGCCGGCATCCCGTGCCAGGTCGAAGTCGCCAGTGAGTTCCGCTACCGCAAGGTGGTGGTGCAGCCCGATACCCTGTTCGTGACCATCTCCCAGTCCGGCGAAACCGCCGACACCCTGGCCGCGCTGCGCAATGCCAAGGAACTGGGTTTCCTCGCCAGCCTGGCGATCTGCAACGTCAGCATCAGCTCCCTGGTGCGTGAGTCCGACCTGACCCTGCTGACCCAGGCCGGTCGCGAAATCGGCGTGGCCTCCACCAAAGCGTTCACCACCCAGTTGGTTGGCCTGTTGCTGCTGACCCTGTCCCTGGGCCAGGTTCGCGGCACCTTGGCTGCTGGCGTCGAAGCCACCCTGGTGGAAGAACTGCGCCGCCTGCCGACCCGCCTGGGCGAAGCCTTGGCCATGGACAGCACCGTGGAAAAAGTCGCCGAGCTGTTCGCCGACAAGAACCACACTCTGTTCCTCGGCCGTGGCGCGCAGTACCCGGTGGCGATGGAAGGCTCGCTGAAGCTCAAGGAAATTTCGTACATCCACGCCGAAGCCTACCCGGCCGGTGAGCTCAAACACGGCCCGTTGGCCCTGGTGGACGACGACATGCCGGTGGTCACCGTAGCGCCGAACAACGAACTGCTGGAGAAGCTCAAGTCCAACCTGCAGGAAGTCCGCGCCCGTGGCGGCCAACTGATCGTGTTCGCCGACGAAAAAGCCGGCATGACCAACGGCGAAGGCACCCACGTCATCAACATGCCGCACATCCACGACACCCTGTCGCCGATCCTCTACACCATCCCGCTGCAACTGCTGTCGTACTACGTCGCCGTGCTCAAAGGCACCGACGTTGACCAGCCGCGTAACCTGGCGAAGTCGGTGACGGTGGAGTAACCCGCTCCACCCTGGAGGCCCGCCCGGGTCTCCAGGTACCCGCGAAAGGACGCGCCTTCGATGAACACCCCCTCGCAAATCCACGAGCGTTTGCACAACCGCCGATTCACCGTCGCCAATAACACCCACGGGCTGTCCGGCGCGGGTACGGTGTTTCATTATCTGGTCGAAGGCGATGCGATTTCTGGTACCTACCAAGGCGGCCGAATTCGCCTGGGTACGCAGGTCGGCCGCGTCACAGGCCCAGACTCTATCGAGCTGCTGTATCAGTGCTTGACGGAGGAAGGAGAGCTGCTGGCCGGCTGGTCGCGGGGCATCATCGGTGTCGATGCTGCCGGGCGTACTACGCTGAGTTTCGTGTGGGGTTGGTTGTCGGGGGCGACGGGAGGTGGGGAGTCGAACTACGTGGAGCTTGCAGAGTGTGATGGCCACTCCTAAGGCACAAACTCCACCCTCAACCCCCGACTCGCACTGCGTCCCTGATCATCACTGACCCGCAGCCGATACTCCCCCGACTTGCCCGGCCGCCAGTTCAATGTGGCTTGCGGCGGGCCCTGCCCGATCAAGGTTTGATCAGCAAACCAGTACAGCGTCGCCGCATCGCTGGCCGCATTCGCGTTCAGCGGGATGCTTTCCTGGGGGGCGGACAGGCGCAACTGATAACTCACTTGAGTCAGCGGCGAACGGATCTGCGGGGCTTCGCTCTGGTCGCTGATGCGGCTGGGCTGGCAGTTTTTCAGCACGTTGGGTGGCGTGCGGCGGGGCAGGCCGGCGGCGCGGTACAGGCGTTGTATGTCGCTGGGCCAGAATTCGAAGACTTCCTCGCGGGTGTATTGCGCCTCGAACGGCGGGCACGCGGCTTTGCCGGTACGGGTGTCGATCAGTACCGGGCGGTGCAGGTTGGACACGCGAATCGGTGAAACACCGGGGATGTACCAGGTCTTGCGGGTTTGCGGGCACCAGCGGTTGGGCAACTCGCCCGAGGCGGCGCAGACGTCGATGCGCACCAGGCCGGCGGGTGGTTTGTCGGCCTTGATCACGACGTTGGGCAAGGCCAGGGGCAGGGCGTCGGCGATACGGAAGAACAGCGGCGCGGCGGTCTTGGCACCGATAAACGCCGGGTTGGGGCGACCATCGAAGTTGCCCACCCACACCACCAGCACGTAAGGGCCGACCAGGCCCGCGCTCCACGCATCATGGAACCCCCAGGACGTGCCGGTTTTCCAGGCGGTGCGCCAGTGCCGCGCGGGCAGGCCATCCGGTCGCGGGTTGCGGCGCAGCATGTCGCGCACCATGAAGGCCGCCTGCGGGGTGAGGAGTTGCGGGCCGGTGGCCTGGGGCTGCTCCTGCAGATAGCGCAACGGCCGCAGATGGCCGTCGCCCGCCAGCATCACGTACAGCCGCGCCAGTTCCTCGGGTGTCATCTCACCGCCACCGAGGGCCAGGGCCAGGCCGTAATGGCTTTCACCGCGCAGGCCCTTGATCCCCGCGCGTTGCAACAAACCATACAACGACGGCGACTTCACCTGGCTGGCCAACCACACCGCCGGGATATTGCGGCTACGGATCAATGCATCCCGTGCGGTCAGAGGCCCGACAAAACTGCCGTCGAAATTTTCCGGCTGGAAGTAGCCGAAGTTACTGGGCAAATCCTTGAGGATACTCATGGGGTGGATCACCCCTTGATCCAGCGCCAGCCCGTAGAGAAACGGCTTGAGGGTCGACCCTGGAGAACGGCGTGACAATACGCCGTTGACCTGGCCGTGGATGCCTGTGGATAAGTAATCCGCCGAGCCCACCAGCGCCTTGACGCTTTGGTCGCGGCTGTCGATCAGGATGGCCGTGGCATTTTCCACACCGGTGCTGCGCCGCTCGGCTATAAAGCCGCTGATCAGGCGTTCGAGCAGTTGCTGCAGGGGCAGGTTGAGGGTGCTGTTGAGTTCGTTGCCGGGCTGGGAGGCCAACAGCTGCTCGCTCAGATGCGGCGCCAGAAACGGGATCTGCTGGCGGTGGCGGGCTTCCAGGGGCAGCTCGAGCAAACTGGCATTACGCGGGTCTTGTGGATACGTTTCGCGCCAGTCATTCATCAAGCGCAGTCGAGCATTTTGCAGCGACGGCCCGAAGCGCGCGCGCCGCCCCGGCTGCTGGGGAATCACCGCCAGCGCCAAGGCTTCGGACAACGACAACTGCGCTGCCGCCTTGCCGAAGTAGATGCGACTGGCCGCTTCGGCGCCTTCGATATTGCCGCCCATGGGCGCCAGGTTCAGGTACGCCTCGAGGATGTCGTGCTTGCTGTAGCGCGCTTCCAGCCACAAGGCCAACGCCATCTGCTGCAATTTGCCGGGTACCTGACGGGTGTTGAGATCCCACAGGCGCCGTGCCAGTTGCATGCTCAAGGTCGAGCCGCCCTGGCGTTGGCCGCCGCTGTAGGTGGCCAGGGCCGCGCGCAGCAACGCCGGGGGATTGATCCCCGGGTGCCAATGGAAATTGCGGTCTTCCTTGAGCAGCAAGGCCTCCACCAGTGACGGCGAGATGCGCTCCAGCGGCAGCCATAAGCGGTATTGGCCGTCATCCGCCAGGGTCATGCGCAGCAGCGAACCGTCATCGGCCAGCACCACCCGTGACGACGTAACAGCCTGTTCCAGCGGAGCGTGGGGCCACAGCCGCAGCCCCGCCAGCACCAGCGCCGCTGCCAGCAGCGGCGCCAGGCGTTTAAGGCTTGGTAATTTCAAGCTGGCCTACTTTGCCGCGCCCTTGCAGGGTGGGTTCGTACATGCCTTCGGCGTAGGCCGGTGGCGTATTGAACGTGCCGGCGTTGGTGGCGCGCACGCGATAGACGAAGGTGCCTACGTCGCGCAGTGCCGTGCCGTACAACACCACCCGATCATCACGCACATCCACATAGTCAGGCTGCCAGTTGCTCAGCTCGGTTTCGCCGATGGGCGCTTGCCAGGCATCGGCTTCTTGTTCGCTTTCTTCTACGTATTCGGACGCTTCGCCTTCACTTTCCTCGCTGCTGGCGGCTTCCGGCTCCGGCGGCAAGTTATACACAGGCTCGACGCCACCGGGCAGCAGGTCGACCACCGCCACTTGCTGCACCTGGTCACGGTCGGTGGCACGCAGGCGCAAGCGCACCAGGAACTCATCGCCCACCGCCACTGTGCTCACCGGCTCGCCTTTGAGGTCGAGGTATTCGTGGATGATCTCCAGCCCGTTGTTGATCGGCTTGAGCTTGGCACCCTTATCGAAACCGGCTTCGCTGAGCATGTAGAACGCCGCCGGGCCGTCGGATTTTTCCATCAGCAGTTTTTGCGTGGCGCCCGGTACCGCCGCGCGGGGTGGCTGGCCGGCCATTTCCAGCAATTGTTGCTGCTTGTCGCCCAGCCAGGCAGTGGCCTTGAGGGTCATATCGCTTTGCGCGCGCTGGCCGTAGTTGTCCAAGGCCCGCAGTAACAGCGCCGCCGACAGCGAGTTGTAGCGCTGTTCGTTGAGGCGCTTGCCGAGTTTATCCAGCAGGGCGGTAGGAACATTGTCCAGCAACTCGGGGAAATGGCGAGCGAGCAGATGCAGGTGCTCGGCATCGTGGACCAGCGGGTCGTAGTACAGGCCATCGCTGTCCCACTTATCCACAAGCGAACGCCAAGGGATCTTGCGGAACACGGTGTCGGCCTGGCGATCCTGCTTGAGCAGTTTGTAGCTGGCCGCCAAGTAGGCGGCGCCCAAGTCGTTCTGCCAGCTGTCCTTGAAGTAGCTTTCGTAGCGTTCGCGGATATCGCTCAAGGCGCCGCTCACCAGAATCCCCTGACGACTCAACAAGTAACTGGCGTAGGCGCGGTTGCGCAATTCCGACAGGCCTTCGCTAGGGCCGTTGGCCAGGTCCGTCAGATAGCTGTTGGCGCGCACCAGCAGGTCTTCCGGCACCGGTAGCCCGCGTTCCTTGGCTTCGATCAGGAAATCGGTGGCATATAGGCTGGCGTAGGGCGCTACGTCCGGGTTGGCGGCCCACAAACCGAAACCACCTGCCTGGTTCTGGCGCTGGCGCAACATGCGCACCGCGCTGCTGAAGGCCTGTTCTGCCTCGGGTGCGGTACCGCCCCAGATCAACGCCGGCATGGCCTTGGACACCAGTTGCTCGGTGCAGGCATAGCCGTAGTCATCCAGGTAATGCTTGAGGCCGTTGGCCCATACCAGCGGCGAGGCCGCCACACCCAGTTGCACATCGCGCAACTGGCTGAACAGTTCGCGGGTGGGCTTGAGCTCTTTGCTGGCGCTGTCGAAACGACCCAGGCTCAGGGCCACGCGATGCTCGCTCAGAGGGCGAATCGAAGTGGTTTCCGCCACCTGGATCCGCTTGCCATCCGGCAACACGGCGACAAAGCGCAAATCCGCCGAACCGAGGGTTTCGCCGACCTTGATCTTGAACTCGGCGGTGCCCTCCTTGCGCGGTTGCAGGGACAAGGTGCTGGCTTTGTCGCCCTGCACCACCAGGCCGGCGCTGGTCTGCACTTCAAACTTCACGTTCGCCGCCGCCTCGAGGTTGCTGAATACCCCGGCGCTGACGTTGAACACATCACCCGGCGCCACGAAAGCCGGTACGTTCGGCGTGATGACAATCGGGCCACGGACCTCGGTATTGGCCTCGCTGACACCCACGCTGTCGGCATCCACTGCCACCGCAAACAGGTGCAGCTTGCCGTTGAAGCTGTCCGGCACCTGGTAATGCAGCACGGTTTCACCGGCGGGCAAGTCCACCAGCCCGGACCACCAGGCCACTGGTGGCTGATGTTTACGCTTGAACGGGTTGAGGTGGTTGGCCAGGGCGCCTTCCGTATCGCCACCGGGCGCCGCCCCACTGAGCAGGCGGCTGAATTCCGGCAGGATCAGGTCAAGGATCTGACTGGTGCCGACTTCCAGCGCACGTTTCTGGAAGAAGAAACCCAGCGGGTCCGGCGTCTGGTAGCGCGCTACCTGCAAGATGCCTTCGTCCACTGCATACACCACAGCACGGCCGGGGCGGTCGGCGTTGACCTTGATGTCGAGGGTCTGTCCCGGCTCTATTTTCGCCGGGCCCTCGACCTTCAACGCCATGCGTCGCGCATCCAGGTTGATGCTGAACGGCACCACCCCGTAGGACAGCGGGCTCATGTAGACCTCGGACGAGCCGATGTCGCGCACAAACTGCACGTTGACGTAGGCATTGCCCTCAAGCCCCGCAGGCACGCGGATATGTTGCACGCTGTTGGTACTGTCGGCCTTGAACCACTGCTGGGTGTAGACCTTGTCCCGCTCGATGGTGATCAGCCCCGCACCGGTGTAAGGCGCGCGGATGCTGATCGCGATCTCATCGCCGGTGGCGTAGCTGCGTTTATCCAGGCGCAGTTGCAGCTCGGCATTGCGCTCCAGGGAGCGCGAGGTGTTGCCGCGTCCGGCCACGCTGTAGTCGATCTGGTTGAGCAGGTTGCCGTTGGCGTCCTTCACTTGCAGGGTGAAATCGCCAGGGGTGGCGGTGTTCAGGGCCTGCCTGGCGCCGTCCTTGGTCATCACCAGCGGAGAGGCCGGTTGGCTGATGTTCTTGATGCGCGACTCGTACTTGTAGGTGCCGTTGGACTGTTTCACCAGTACCGACACGTAGCGGTGCTCGACCACTTCGCTGGTCAGGCCATCCACCGCCAGCGGGGTGAGGTCTGGCGCGACGGCCAGCCATTGCACCTGGCGCGGGGCGTCCTTGGCGACGTACGACAGCGAGTCCTGACTTTTCACACCCACAAGGTAGGGCGCGGACGACACCAGCAAGGCACTTTGCGCCGCCACGTTACGGCCCCCTTCGGCCTCGAAGACCTGGGTCATCACTTGCAAGCGATAGGTGCTGTTGGCGAAGCGTTGCAGGTTGAGGTCGAGTACGGCCTGGCCGTTGTCGTCGACGGTGGTTTCGGCCAGGTCTTCGGTGCTGGCCTCTTCCAGGGAATCGTTGAGGCGGAAACGGTAGTCGGGGTAACGCTCGAATGCCGCGAGCGTCGGGCTCAGGGACATCTTCGCAGTGACGCGACGGCCGGCCGCCGGGGCGCCGAACAGGTGCATCGCGGTGACCTTGGCCACCACCTGGTCCGGTGGAATCCAGCCCTGTACCGGGGTGTCGTGCAGGCTCAGGCTGACCTTCATGCGGTTCGGTTCGAAATCGCGGACCTTGAAGCTGACACTGCCGAGGTCGGTGCGGGTCTGTTTCTGGCCAATCAACTGCAAGGTCGCGGTGTAGTCACCGGCGGGGGCGACTTCGCTGCTGGGGAAATCAAAGGTTTCAAAACCGCTGGCGGACAGCTTCAGCGGCTGGCGAATCACTTCAAGGCCGCGCGGGTCGGTGATCTGCAGCTCCACGGGCAGGCCTTGCAGGGCACCTTTCCAGTTGCCGCTGCGCACGATCATGCCCAGGTGCGCGGTCTCGCCAGGGCGGTAGAGGCCACGGTCGGTGAACAGGTAGGCGCTGAGGCGATCAATCGCGCCGTCTTCTTCCAAACCGCCTACGTCGAAGCGCGACAAATCCAGCTGCTGGGACTGACGGGCGATCGGCAGGAACGACTGGTCGTTGCCGCGAGTGACCACATACATCAGCGGCGTTTTCTCACGGCGCAGTTCATCCAGCTTGGCGAAATGCACGTGGCCTTCGCCGTCGGTGTGGCCGCTGCTCACGGGCAGACCGTTGCGGCCAATGATGTCGACCTGGGCGTCGGACACCGGCGAACCGTTGCCGATGGATTGCACATACACGTCATGGCTGCCATCGCTGGAGCGCTTGGCGATGATGCCGAGGTCGGTGACCACGATAAAGCGCAGGTCAGAGGTGGTGCTGCGCGAATAGTCGAACGTGCGCTCGGCCGGCTCATCCTGAGGGCTGAGCTTGAGCACGAAAATGCCGCGACGGCCTCCGTTGGCGGTGAGGTAGTGGCTCAGATCGACGTTGTCATAGACGGTTTTCGCCGGGTCCGAGGACGACAGCGCAATATCCAGGGACTGGCGTTCAACCATGCGGTCGAAGTACTCGTTGCCGAAATTGGGCCGGGCAAAGCTGCCGCTGCTCTGGTCCACCAGGTGCTGCAATTGGTTGGGCAGCAAGCGCGCGATTTCCACATGGGCGCCAGGTACACCACGGGCCATGAAACCCAGGCGTTTTTCGCCATTGAGGCTGAGCAACGCGCCGTCGGAGAGGAACTGCAAGGTGCGCGGATAAGCCGGCATGCTGATCAGCGAGGCCGTAGGGTTTTTCGCCAGGTAGCCACCGATGGCTTCCAGGTTGGCGGGCACGCGCACATACAGCGCACGGCCGGCCGGGGCCTTGAACTTGAAGGCATGCAGGGTATTCAGTGGTTCGACGCTGGGCACGTGGGTCAGCGTGACCTTGGTACTGCGGGCCAGCAGGGCGTCGTCGATGTCGTTGCTGTTATAGGGACGGGTGTCGTCCTGGGCCTTTTCCGGCAACAGCCAGGCCTGGACCTTACCGGCAATGGTCTCATCGGCCACGGCACTGGAGCTGCTGAACATCAACACCGGCTCAGGCTCGCCGCGTTCGTTATCCACAAAGCTCACTTCGGCGCCGGTAAAGGTCAGGCGATAGCGGCCGGGCACGGTGACTTCCGCCACCAGCGGCGCGGTGCTGGCGTTGCCGCCGTCGCGGGCCTTGATGCCTTCATCCAGCTTGGCGCTGACCGGCGTGCTTTCCAGCGGTGTGGCCAGGGCGGCGGAGCGCACGTAGGCGTTCAGCCTGGTCTCGTCGAAGCTGATGTCCGGGCGGTTGGGCAACTGGGCGTCGCGGTAGGCCAGGCCTTTGCCGAGGGTGACCGAAACGCGCTTGCGCAGGCTGTCTTCATCGACCGGGTGGGAAAAATGGAAGGTCGCCACCAGTTGTTTCATCGTCGGGTTCGACGGGTCTTGATACAACTCGTTGTGTGTCAGGGTGGCGCGGAACGGCTGGGTGGAGAACTGGCTGCTGTACTGACTGAGCAGTACGCCATCGGCCAGCAAACCTTTCCTGGCCAGATCAAGGGTGTAACCCGCTTCGATGGGCCAGTCTTTCTCCGGCACGAACAGCAGAGTGCGGTCGTCGGACCAACGCCAGCTCCCGGCCACATTGGGTTTGAGGGTGATGCCTTCGGTGACCGGCTTGCCAATGGCGGCCAGCGGGGCCACCGATTCGGCAAAACGCACTTGCAAGTTATCCACAACCGGCGGTTGCTGGGTGTAGTCCGTCAGGTTGGGTTTGTGCAGCGAATAGCCCACGGTATGGGGCTGCGGCAGGTTGGAGTACCAGTGCCAGCCGTAGAAGCCAGCGGCCGCCAGCAGCACCAGGCCCAATACGCCGGCACCGGCCTGGCGCGGATAAGCGCGGGCTTTGTTACCCAGGTTCGCCAGGCCACGGCCGATGGCGCGCAGCCACAGCGGCGGATGCCATTGGCCGAAAACGGCCCCCACCACAGTCAGAAACACACCGACAACACGACGGCTGATGGCTTTGAGCGAATCGAACATGGTGAGCATCCCTGGCTAAGTGCGGCGTATCTTACACGCGTCTTTGATACAAAAGATGACACCGATACGCCGCACGGCGGGGATGTTTACCGAGTCAGCTGCGCACGAATGCCAACAGCAGCGCGTAATCATTGGCGTCGGCAGCGCGAAGCGCCTGGATGTAGCGTTGGCGAACTTCGTTCACGATCACCAGGTTACCGCGCCCCCAGGAGAAGGGAGCAAGACCACATTGCCTCAGCAGGCAATCGGTCATGAGGCGAGCATGTCTACCGTTGCCATTGGGGAAAGCGTGTAGCCACACAAGTCGATGATGAAAGCGCACGGCAATCTCTTCTGGCGGGAATATGTTGTGCTCCAGCCAGTAAGCCACGTTGTCGAGCAATTGACGCAAGTTGACGGCAATCTTTGTCCAGTCACAGCCAATGTTTTTATCTGATTTTCGGAAAGTACCGGCCCACTTCCAAGTGTCGTCGAACATTTTCACGTGGAGTTCGCGGCAGAAATGATCATTCAGCACATCCAGCTTTTTTTGCCGAGCTACCCAACGCGAGGCTTTGAGGATGTTTTGCGCCTCCCATTCATCCAATTCGCCTTGGGTGGCGATGTGTCTCGGTTTCAGCCCAGCGACTTCGTCCGGATCGAGCGGGGTTTGACCTGGTTTAAGTTCCAGTTCTATTGCCATAGGCGTGTCCATGGACCGTCGAGCAATTCTTTGCGACGTTCATCAATCTGACGTTCGATGAAGGCATCAGAAGGACGTTGATCTTCGAGGCTCATGGAATGTGCGACGCCTAGGATTTCTTGCTTGGCCATGAGTTCAGCTCGGTCTCGGATGACTTCATGCAGGGGTTTTTTGGGGACCAGGCCGTACACGAGTTCACAGTCCAGTGCTGCTGCTAGCTTTCTCAGCTGTGCAAGCGATATCCGATCTTCAGCTTCGGAACGCTCGGACTTGGTCAACGTGACTGAAGACACGCCCGCCATTTCGGCCTGGGCTCTTAATGAGCGACCCAACGATTCTCTGATAGACCGCAACCATCCGCCTGGCGGAACGGGTGCGCCTTTAACGGTGTTAAAGGGTTCAATAGCGCGTTCTACTTGAGAAAGGCGCAGTTTGTAGAGGTTGGAAGTACCCATGGTGAAAGACCTTTGTAAGCCTATAGGCTATCAATATTGAAATAAATATTAGCCTATAGGCATACAGTAAGCACAAAAAATAAGCCTATAAGCTAACAAAATACAGCATTCTGTTTGCCTATAGGCTTACAAAGCAATTCCATTTGTTAGCTTTCAGAAGTTCAGGTCCACCAGTAGCGCACGAGGTGGAAGAAAATCGGCGCCGCAAAACACACCGAATCCAGCCGATCCAGCATCCCGCCGTGGCCTTCGATCATATGCCCCCAATCCTTCACCCCCCGGTCGCGCTTGATCGCCGACATGACGATGCCGCCAGCGAAGCCGAGCAGGTTGATCAGCAAGGCGATCAGGAACGACTGCCACGGGTTGAACGGCGTGGTCCACCACAGCGCCGCACCGATCAGGGATGACAGCAAAATCCCGCCGACAAAGCCTTCCACGGTTTTGGATGGCGACAGGTTGGGTGCGATCTTGTGTTTGCCGAACAGCTTGCCGCACACGTACTGCAGCACGTCCGAGAGTTGCACCACGATCACTAGGTAGGCGATCAGCAGCAGGTTGCGGCCTTCGTAGCCGGGGATGTCGAGGGTCAGCAGGGCGGGCACGAACGACACGCAGAACACTGCGATCATCAGCCCCCATTGCACTTTGGAGGCGCGTTCGAGGAAGTGCGTGGTGTCGCCGCCCAGGGAGGCGAGGATCGGCAGCAGCAGGAACACGTACACCGGGATAAAGATCGAGAACAACCCGTACCAGTCCGAGTAGATCAGCAGGTATTGCAACGGCAATGCCAGGTAGAACGCGGCCACCAGGGCCGGGTAGTCGCTGCGCCGGGTCGGCGTGAGGGTGAGGAATTCGCGCAGGGCATAGAACGACACCGCGTAGAACAGCAGGATCACCGCACCGGTACCGAGCCAGAAGGCGATACCGATGACCACTACCATCACCCACCAGGCGTTGATGCGGGCGTTGAGGTTGTCGATCACGGCATTGGGGGTGCCACGGGTGCGCAGTTTGAGGATCAGGCCGATCAGCGAGGCGAGCACCAGTATCGCGCCGATGCCGCCGAATAACATCAGGGTTTGGCTATCCATCTCAGGAATGCTCCGGGGCGAGGGCGAGCAGGGCGTCGCGGGTTCGGGCAAGGAACGCGGCTTTGTCTTCGCCTTCTTCCAATTGCAAGGGAGCGCCGAAGCTGGTGGTGCACAGCAAAGGCAACGGCAGCACGCGGCCCTTGGGCATGACCCGGTTGAGGTTGGCGATCCACACCGGGATCAATTCGGCCTGTGGGTAACTTTTGGCCAGATGGTAGATGCCGCTTTTGAACGGCAGCAAGCCGTCCTCCAGGTTGCGCGTGCCCTCGGGAAAGATGATCAGCGAGTCGCCGCCTTCCAGCGCGGCGAGCATGGGCTGCAGGGGGTTATCCACAGGGTCCTTACGCTCGCGGTCGATCAGCACGCCATTGAACACGCGGTTGATGATGTAGCGTCGCAGGGCGCTTTTATTCCAGTAATCGCTGCCGGCCACCGGGCGCGTGAATTTGCGCAGGTTCTGCGGCAGCGAGGCCCACAGCAGTACGAAGTCGCCGTGGCTGCTGTGGTTGGCGAAATAGATACGTTGCACCGGCACTGGCGCGCAACCCAGCCACAGGCTGCGGGCGCCGGTGACGGTGCGGGCCATGGAGGTAATCAGCGTGGCGACCACGGGTTCGAACATGGGGATTCCTTATGCGGCGAAAGGCAGCCAGGGGCTGGCGAGGATCACGGCGAGGGTCAGCAGCGCTTGCGCGCCCAGCAGCCAGGCTTGTTTGCGCAGCAATTTGAGGGCGCCGCGACGGCGCTCGTCCCAGGGCCGGCCGGCCCGCTTGGGCGATTGCAGGCCAAGGGTTTGCAGGGCTTGATCGAGGTCCGCCGTGCGCTCTATGTCGCGGGCCAGCAGGGCGAACAGGTCGGCATCAAAGGCCACCCGCAGCGCCCAGTACTTTTGCAGCAGCCCCAGGATAATCATCCACAGGCTGAGCAGCAGGCAGATGCTTGAAACACTCGCCATCAGCAACTGGGCCAGGCCGAATAACACCCCGGCCACGGTCAGGCCTGTGGATAACTGATCCAGTGAACGGCCACGGCGCAGCAGGCTGGCGACCACCTGGAGTTCCATATCAGCGGGCATGAGGCAAACCCTCCAACGCTTGACGATGAGCGGGATGCAGGACCACATGGGCCCGCGCTGTACGAATAATAGCCAGCGCTTGGTCCACCGTGGCAGCGCGCCCACTGTGCAGCAGCCAGGCGGCGATGGCGGTGGCGCTGCGTGAGTAGCCAAGGGCGCAGCACACCAGCACCGGGCCGCTTGCACGCAGGCGCTCGATGGCCTCGGCGGCTTGCTGGCAGTCGGCGGGTGTCGGGGCGATCAGGTCCAGCACCGGGATGCTTTGATACGCGCGGCCCTGTGGATTAATCGGCAGTTCGGCACAGAGGTCGACGATGGCGCTGAATGAATTCTGCTCTTTCGCACTGGGAATCCGACCAAGCCACACGTTATCCACAATCAGGTCCGGCTGTGGATGTTTGCGTGTCCACAGGCGCGAATTTATCCACGCACCGGCCAGGTAGGGGGCATACAGCCAGCGCGCCGCGGGTGTGAGCCGGCCATCGCTGCGTTTCTGAAAGCCCGACGCGCCGAGCACCAGGTAATTCGCCTTGATCAAGCCCAGGGACACCGCCGGCCAGAGCAGCCATAACCAGCCGCCGCCCAGGGAAAACGCCAGAATCGCCAGTGCCAAGGCTCCCAGGCCGTAGCGCAGGCCCACGCGCCAGCGCTTCGAATCCCGGGTCAGCCGTGCATTCAGCAAGGGGCTGGGGTGTTCCACCGGCCACAGCCACACGCATATCCAGCCGGCGAGGGCGCCTGTGGGTAAGTCGATAAAGTGATGTTGATAAGTGGTCAGCACCGAAATACCGATCAAGGCGAACCAGCCATGCACCAGCCAGCGCCATAACCCTTGGGTGTGGCGCTGATACATGACCCACAGGATCACCAGCAGCGCGATATGCAGCGAGGGCGCCTGGTTGAACGGTTTGTCGAAACCCGCCAGCACGGCAAACAGCCAGCCGAACACGCCATCCAGTTCCGGCCGCTCGAAGGTGAAGCGCAGCGGCCAGATCAGGAAGCAACTCACGGCGATGACCTGCGCGCTCAGCAGGCGCAGCGCGTGTTGTTTCAGCTCATGGCGGCTGTTGGGCAGCAGCAGGGAGAAACCGTAAAGCAGGTCGATGGACCAATAGGGCACGATGGTCCAGGCCCAGAACGGCATATGGATTTCCCAGCCGAACACCAGGGTGCCGACATCGCTGCGCTGGCTGGTGACCCAGGTGGCGAAGCCGTAGGTGCTGAAAAACAGCGGCGCCAACAGCAGCAGCCACAGCACCGCTGGTTTCAATAGACCGGGTTCGCGCATGGTCAGATCTTCTGGGCCAGGGACACGGTAAAGATGCCCCACTCATCCACACGTTGGGTGATCTTGCGAAAGCCCGCGGCTTCTACCAGTTGGTCCATTTCCGCCTGGCTGCGACGGCGCATCACCCAGGCCTGGCCCTGGCGATGGCTGGTCAGTGCGCGGGCGATCAGTTCCAGTTGCGGGTGCCATGGCTGGCCGGTGTAGACCAGGTAACCGCCGGGCTCCACGGCTTCGGCCAGGCCGGCCAACGAACCGCCGACCATGGCGTTATCGGCAAACAATTCATACAGCCCGGACACCACCGCCAGCGTCGGCTTGGGTTGCAGTGCCGCCAAATCCAAGCGGTCAAACGCATCGCCTTTGACGAACTGCGCGACGTCTCCCAGGCCCTTCTCACGAATCAGCGCGCCACCGTCGCGCACGTTGATGTCGCTGTAGTCGCGCAGCAGGATCGATTCCGGCAGCGGCGACACGCCCTGCAAGGCTTCAAGAATGTAGCGCCCGTGGCCGGCGGCGATGTCGACGATGCGCACTTCGCGCTGTTCATCCCTCAGCTTGGCCATGGCCAGGCGCAGCAGTTCCTCGACGTTCAGCTTGCGCTGGCGAATACCGCGCCAGCCGATGGAGTTGAGGTAGTTGGTGTCGATCATGCGGCCCAGCCTGCCTTTGCCGGTGGGCGTGTTGCGGTACACGTAGTCCAGGGTGCTGCCGGAGTCGAAGCCGGTGTCGAAGCCCAGCTTGACGCCGTCCGACAGGTTCTTGCCCAGGCCCATGCTGGCGCGGGTCAGGCGCCAGTACAGGTCGCGCAGGGAATTGCGCGGCAAGGGCGCAGCGAGGGATTCGGATTCGGCGCAGGTGGCGCCCAGTTTGTCGGCGTCCAGCAGGGACGCACGGTCCAGCGGGTGTGCGAAGTTCTGCAGGATAAAGCGCCTGGCGCTGCTCACGGCCACCGCGCGGTCACGCTCGCCGAGGGTGTCGTGGAAAAAACCGGGGAGGATATGCAGTTCTTTTTTCAGGCTGCCAAGGCGGTCGAAAAATTGCTGCTGGGGTTTGCGGTGCACCACAAAATCGGCGCCCGAGACCAGCAGTTGGGTCGGCACCTGGATCGCCTGGGCATCGGCGACAACCCGGTCGGCGGCTTCGTACAGGCCCAGCAGCACGTTCACCGAGATGGCCTTGGTGATCAACGGGTCGCTGTCGTAGGACGCCACGCGCTCCGGGTCATGGCTGAGGAACTTGGCCTTGACGTAGCTGTTGACGAAGAAGTTGCCGCGAAACCTGCGCATGAGCGCCAGGCCCGGCCGGGCAAAGGGCACGTACAGCTTGACCTTGAACGCCGGGGACGCCAGCACCAGGGCGCGGATTTTCGGCGCGTAGTCATGCACCCAGGTGGCTGCGATCACCGCGCCGACACTTTGGGCAATCACGGCACAGTCTTCTTCCTCGATGCCATAGGTGGCGCCGATATGGTCGCGGAAGGTCTGCACATCACGGGCGCTGGTGGCGAAGCTCGGGCTGTCGCCGCGTTCGCCGGGCGATTGGCCGTGACCGCGGGAGTCCCAGGCGAAGAAGTCGAACTGCGGCAAGTCCAGTTCATCCACCAGGTGCGCGATACGCCCCGAGTGCTCATGGCCGCGATGGAACAGCAGGATCGCCTTGCGCGGCTCGCCGTCCGCCGGCGCGCTGGCCGGCCAATGACGGTAGAAAAGCTCGACGCCGTCATGGGTACTGAAGGTGTGCTCTTGCTGTTCGCGCATTGCAAAATCCTTATGCAGAAGGGGAGATAGGTTGTTCTTCTTTCAAGCCCTGGCGCACCCGGTTGACCAGGGTGTAGGCGAGCAGGGCGGCGACCAGCCACATCACCGTGTCGATCCAACCGGCGCCGAGCCAGCCCAGCGCCACACCAGTGGCCAGCACGCCGAGGACAAACGCACGGTCACTCTTGCCCATCGGCCCGTCATAGCGTCGTGAGGCGCCGACCATCGGCCCCAGCACGCCAGCGTATTCACTGAACACCGCCAGCAGCGCCACCAGCAGCACCGGCACCAGGCTCACGCCGGGGATCAGCGCGAAGGGCAGGATCAGCGCACTGTCGGCAATCACGTCGCACAGTTCATTAAGGTAGGCGCCCAAACGCGACTGCTGGCCGAACTCCCGGGCGAGCATGCCGTCGATGGCGTTGAGGGCCATGCGCAGGATCATCCACAGCGGGATCAGCGCAAACAGCCACAGGTGTTGGGCGAAGCTGGCGATCAACAGGCCGACCAGCAGGGAAATAACCCCGGCCAGCACGGTGATCTGGTTGGCCGTGGTGCCATTGTCATAGAGGCGCTGCACGAGTGGGCGCAGCAGGTTCTGAAACCGCGGTTTGAGCTGATAGATCGAAATCATGGGGGTGACGCTTCCTTGTCCGAGAGCCCGCGAAAAACTGCCTGGAGTGTGCCGATTATTCATGGCCTATACCAGTGATGGCGCGTGTTTATGGGGGTTTAGTCACGATCTGGAAAGCACTGAGGGACAAATGTGGGAGGGGGCTTGCCCCGATGGCGGTCTACCTGTTGATGCATATGCCGGCTGACCCACCGCCATCGGGAACAAGCCCCCTTCCACAGGAGATTTTTGCCATGTTCAAAAACCCTGTTTAACGAACAAAAATTTCACGCCACGTGTTATATCGTAACGAATTGTGTACAAGCGGGCGTGAGTGGATGCAAGTGGATCTAGAGGCGGACGGCGCTTCGGTTGAAGGCCTGCCGCGTTTTCAGCAAGGGCTGTTCCATGCCCGCCGATTGCGGCAAGCCGGTATCAGCCTGACAGTACTGGCCGTAGTCGGTTGGGTGCTGGCGTTGTTTGTCGCGCTGTTTGCACCGTTGTCGATCTGGCCGGTGGTGTTGATCAACTGCGCATCGGCCCTGCTGGTGCTGGTGGCAGGGCTGCAGTCGGCGTGGTGGGTGGCCGATTGGCGGGCCCAGGCGCTGGAAGGGCCGGCAATCGAATTACCCGTTGAAGAAACGGGTCGTTACGCACGCCTTGTGGGGCGCTTTGGCCGGCAGATCGGCGCCCCGGTCTTGTGGCTGGGCGGCTGGTCGCTGCTGGCGCTGGTCAGCATCATCGAATTCTGGAACCTGGGCCTGCCCTCGGCGCCTGTCGGCCAAGCGGCCAGCGTGGGGGCTGCGTTGGCCTTGGCCCTGGCGTTTGGCTTGTTGGTGTTCGAACGGCGCCTGGCTCAGGAAACCACGGCCCAGTGGCCGGAAGCCGCGCAACTGGCGCAGTTGAGTCGGGTGGCGATTATCTGCCTGGTGGTCAGTGCCATTTGCCTGCTGTTTGCCGGGGCCGAGTCGGTCTGGCCGTTGCGCCTGGCGGTGCTGGTGGGGCTGTTGCCGGCGCTGGTGGCGGTGGAGTTTCTATTAAGAGGCCTGCTGTCGCTGTTCAGCCCGCGCCAGCCGCGCCTTGAACCACGCCTGATGGCGCAGAGTTTCATCGCCGGGTTGCTGCGCTGGCCGCCACAACCGCTGCTGGCGTTGCAGCACGAATTACACAACCGTTTCGGCATCGACCTGCGCCAGATCTGGGCGTTTACCTACATGCGCCGCGCGTTTTTGCCGGTGTTGCTGGTGGTGCTGGCGGTCGGCTGGGCGCTGACCGGTGTGCATGAAGTGCCCCTGCAAGGCCGTGGGATTTATGAGCGCTTTGGCAAACCCGTCAAGGTGTTCGGCCCTGGCCTGCATGCCGGGTTGCCGTGGCCTTTGGGCCGTGTGTTAAGCATCGAGAACGGCGTGGTGCATGAGTTGGCCACCAGCGTCAGCGAGGCCGCCGCACCGGAGTTGGCGCCTGCCGAAGGCCCGGCACCGCTGGTTGCCAATCGGCTGTGGGATGCCAGCCATGTGAATGACAAATCCCAGGTGATCGCCAGCAGCAGCGGCGACAAGCAGAGCTTCCAGATCGTCAATATGGATGTGCGCTTCGTTTACCGCATCGGCCTCACCGACCAGGCCGCACTCGCCGCCACCTATAACAGCGCGGATGTGCCGACCCTGATCCGCAGCACCGCCAGCCGCATCCTGGTGCACGATTTTGCCTCGCGTACCCTCGACGAATTGCTCGGCGAACAACGCACGCGCCTGGCCGACGAAATCGGCCGCGCCGTGCAGGCGGATTTGCAGACACTCGACAGCGGTGTGGAAATCCTCGCCACTGTCGTGGAAGCCATCCACCCACCGGCCGGCGCCGCCAATGCCTACCACGGCGTGCAAGCCGCGCAGATCGGCGCCCAGGCCCTGATCTCCCGCGAGCGCGGCGCCGCCAGCGAACACACCAACCAGGCCTTGCTGCAAGCCAGCACCGCCCGCGACCAGGCCTTGGCCACCGCCCGCGAAGTGAATGCCGGTGCCCAAGCGGCCGACCTGCGCTTTACCGCCGAACAAAAGGCCTACGCCGCGGCCGGTCGGGCCTTTGTGCTGGAACAGTACCTGGGCCAACTCAGCCTGGGTCTGGCCCACGCCAAGCTGCTTATTCTGGATCACCGCCTGGGCGCCGATGGCGCGCCGACGATTGATCTGCGTTCTTTTACTTTGCCGGCCGACCCTTCGCTGCCGCGTAAAGCCGTTCAATAAGGAGTCTGTCTGTTGAGCGCTCATTCTCACGATCATGGTCACCACCACGGCCACCATCACCATCATCACGGTGATGAACAGGCGGCGGGTCCTTTCCCTTGGCGACGTATGGCCTGGGCGGTGTTGCTGGTGCTGTTCGCGGTGGCGGCGGCGAGCCTGGTGCAGGTGCGCTCCGGCGAGGCCACGGTGATTACCCGCTTCGGCAACCCGTCGCGGGTGTTGCTGGAACCGGGCCTGGGCTGGCGTTGGCCGGCGCCGTTCGAGGCGGCGATCCCGGTGGACTTGCGCCTGCGCACCACCTCCAGCGGCTTGCAGGATGTGGGTACGCGCGACGGCCTGCGGATTATCGTGCAGGCCTATGTGGCGTGGCAGGTGCAGGGCGATGCCGACAATGTGCAGCGCTTTATGCGCGCCGTGCAGAACCAGCCGGATGAGGCGGCGCGGCAGATCCGCACCTTCGTCGGCTCGGCGCTGGAAACCACGGCGGCCAGCTTTGACCTTTCGAGCTTGATCAACACTGAGGCCAGCCAGGTGCGCATTGCCGATTTCGAGGCGCAGCTGCGCCAGCAGATTGATCAACAATTGCTCACCACCTATGGCGTGCGCGTGGCGCAGGTGGGGATCGAGCGCCTGACGTTGCCGTCGGTCACACTCACCGCCACCGTCGACCGCATGCGTGCCGAGCGCGAAACCATCGCCACCGAACGCACGGCCGTGGGCAAGCGCGAGGCCGCGCAGATTCGCTCTGCGGCTGAGCGTGACGCGCGCATCGTGCAGGCCGATGCCACGGTGAAAGCCGCCGACATCGAAGCCCAGTCACGGGTCGAAGCCGCGCAGATTTATGGGCGTGCCTACGCCGGCAATCCGCAGCTGTATAACTTGCTGCGTTCCCTGGATACCTTGGGCACGGTCGTGACCCCCGGCACCAAAATCATCCTGCGCACCGACGCCGCGCCCTTTCGCGCGTTGGTGGACGGGCCCAAGGACGTTCAGCCATGACCGAGCGTGACAGCCCGGACAGCCCCTGGATCCAGGCCGGGCGCCTGACGTTCCTGGCGTTGTACGCGGTGACGGTGTTGGCCGCATTGGCATGGGCGTTTTCCAATGTGCGGCAGATCGACCCGCAGAACCGTGCGGTGGTGCTGCACTTCGGCGCCCTCGACCGCATCCAGAATGCCGGGCTGCTGCTGGCCTGGCCGCAGCCGTTCGAGCAGGTGGTGTTATTGCCGGCGGCCGACCGGGTGATCGAGCGTCGGGTGGAGAACCTGTTACGTTCCGATGCGGCGGTGCAGGCTGATCGTGTGGCCAGTTTCGCCACGCCCTTGAGCGATGCCCTGGCCGGCTCCGGCTACCTGCTGACCGGCGATGCCGGAGTGGTGCAGCTGGATGTGCGGGTGTTCTACAAGGTCACCGAACCCTACGCCTTTGTGTTGCAGGGCGCGCATGTGCTGCCCGCCCTGGATCGCCTGGTGACCCGAAGCGCCGTGGTCCTGACGGCGGCGCGCGATCTGGACACGATCCTGGTGGCGCGCCCCGAATTGATCGGTACCGACAACGGCGCCGCCGAGCGTCGCGAGCGGCTGCGGGGTGACTTGGTGCAAGGCGTCAACAAGCGCCTGGCCGAGTTGGCCGCCACCGGTCTGGGGCTGGGCGTCGAGGTGACGCGGGTCGATGTGCAATCGAGCCTGCCGGGCCCGGCGGTGAACGCATTCAACGCCGTACTCACCGCCAGTCAACAAGCCGACAAAGCCGTGGCAAACGCCCGGACCGAAGCGGAAAAACTCACCCAGACCGCCAACCAGCAGGCCGACCGCCTGGTGCAGGTCGCCCACGCCCAGGCCAGTGAACGCCTGGCCAATGCCCAGGCGCAAACGGCCACGGTCGCCAGCCTGGCCCAGGTCAAAGACCCGGGCTTGCTGTTGCGCCTGTACCGCGAGCGTATGCCGAAGATTCTCGGCCAGGCCGGTTCGGTGACCACGGTCGATCCTAAAGACGACTCCCGCTTGATCATCCAGGGAGCCGAACAATGAGCGCACCCATGCTGACCTCCGCCGAGCAGCGCAGCGCTGCCCGGCAATTGACCCTGGCCATGCTCGCCCTTGGCTTGCTGATGCTGGGGCTGGTATGGCGCTGGCTGGCGCCGGACCAGACGGGCGTCAGCCAGTTGCTGCTCGGTGTGGCCTCGTTGCTGGTGGCGGTGCCGGTGATGCGCTCGGCCTGGTACAGCCTGCGTTTTCCCAGCCTGCATGGCATTACCGACCAACTGATCGCCCTGGCGATGCTCGGCGCCTGGGCCACCGGCGATCTGCTGACCGCCGCGCTGCTGCCGATCATCATGATCTTCGGCCACGTATTGGAAGAGCGCAGCGTGATCGGCTCCCAGGAGGCGATTCATGCCCTGGGTAAACTGACCCGCAGCCATGCGCGGCGGGTGCAGGTCGACGGCAGCATCATCGAAGTGGATAACGGCACGCTGAGCACCGGCGATATCGTCGAGGTGCGTGCCGGTGATCGGGTGCCCGCCGATGGCGTGGTGCTGTCGGGCCAGGCGAGCCTGGACACGGCGCCGATCACCGGTGAGTCGGTGCCGTTGGAAGCCAGTGTGGGTGTGCAGGTGTTTGGCGGGGCGATCAACCTCGATGGCCTGTTGCGCCTGCAAGTGACGCGCACCGGCAACGAGTCGACCCTGGGCAAAGTCATCGCGCTGATGCAGAACGCCGAACGTTCCAAGCCGCCGATCACGCGGCTGCTGGAGCGTTACGCGGGCAGCTATATGGTGTTGGTGTTGCTGCTGGCGGCAGTGACCTGGTTTGTGACCAATGACGCCCAGGCGATGCTCGCGGTGCTGGTGGCGGCGTGCCCATGCGCCCTGGTGCTGTCGGCACCGGCGACGGCGATTGCCGGGATCGCCGTGGCGGCCCGGCATGGGATCCTGATTCGCAGCTCGGCGTTCCTCGAAGAGTTGGCGGACCTGACCTCGCTGGTGGTGGACAAGACCGGCACCCTGACTTTTGGCACCCTGCGTTTGCAGTCCATCGAGACCTCGTCGACCGACCGCCAGGCGCTGCTCAACCTTGCGGCCAGCCTCGGTTCGGCCAGCAGCCACCCAGTCAGCCGTGCGTTGGCGGGGTTGGCGACTCAGGCGCAAATGCTGGCGCTCACGGATATCCGCGAGCGCCAGGGCTTAGGCGTTGTGGCACAGACCGAGCAGGGCGAAGCGGCGTTGGGCCGTCCCGAGTTGTTCGAGCAATTGGGTATTGTCACGACGACGGTGCCGAACCATGACGGCCCGATTGCCGGGCTGGCTCTGAACGGGCAGTTCCTGGCCTGGCTGCTGCTGGCCGACAGCGTCAAGCCGGAGGCGCGCCAGGCCCTGCAAGAGTTGCGGGATTTGGGCCTGGGTCGTCAACTGCTGCTCACTGGCGACCGTCAAAGCGTGGCCGACAGCCTGGCGCTGGACGTGGGCATCAGCGATGTCGAAGCCCAGGCGTTGCCGGAAGACAAGCTCAACCGCGTGCTTGGGGAAATCGGCAGCGGCTTCCGGCCCATGGTGGTCGGTGATGGGATCAACGATTCCCTGGCGCTCAAGGCTGGCGTGGTTGGGGTGGCCATGGGCGCGGGTGGGGCGGACATTGCGCTGGCCTCGGCGGATGTGGTGTTGATCGGCAGCGACCTACGGCGCCTGGGCACCTGTGTGCGCTTGAGTCGCCAGTGCCGGCGTACGTTGCAGGTCAACGTGGTCATCGGCCTGGGCTGGACCTTGGCCATCGTGGTGTTTGCCGCCTTTGGCTGGTTGGGTGCTGCGGGGGCGATGATTGCGGCGGTGTTGCATAACCTCAGCACCTTGCTGGTACTGGGCAATGCCGGGCGTTTGCTGCGGTTTCAGGAGCCGCTGTCGAAGCTTGAGGATTAATTTCAGAAATATTTGCATACGGCTGTAACGCCGATAAGGGGCCTCACTCTAGTGCTGTGTCGAGACTGGGCAATCCGTTCAGACCGACGCCACTACCGATCACGAGGAATACGAGAATGAAGATTAAATCCGCTGCTGCTGGTGCTGCCCTGGCGATGGCCGCCGCCACCATGTTTGCTGGTGTTGCGACCCAGGTACAAGCCGCCGATGCGCAAGTGCATTGCTACGGCGTGACGTCCTGCAAAGGCATGAACGACTGCAAAACCGCTGAAAACGCCTGCAAAGGCCAGGCGGTGTGCAAGGGCCACGGCTTCAAGGCCATGACCAAGGCCGCCTGTGACGCAGCGGGCGGCAAAGTCGGCGAATAACCGGCAAACGAGTGCAACCGCAGTGGCAGTCCCCACCGCTGCGGACACTTTGCCCAGGAGCGAGTCATGTCCGCGTCCCTTCCAAGTCTGGGTTACGGCCTGGGTTTACGCAGTGAGTACTACCAGCAGATCCTTGAACAAGCGCCGGCCGTGGATTGGTTCGAAGTGATCTCCGAGAACTATCTGGTGCAGGGCGGTAAAGCCTTGTACTACCTGGATGCGATAGCCGAGCGTTACCCGTTGGTGATGCACGGTGTGTCCCTGTCCATCGGCGGCCCCCACCCCGTCGACATGGACTACCTGAAACACCTCAAGCAGCTCGCGGAGCGCATCCAGCCCGCGTGGATTTCCGATCATTTGTGCTGGAGCCGTGGCAGCGCGCACCAGTTGCATGACCTGCTGCCCCTGCCTTACACCGAAGAAAGCCTCTACTACGTAGCTGCTCGCGTTCGCCAAGTGCAGGATGTGTTGCAGCGCCCGCTGGTGCTGGAAAACGTATCCAGTTATGTGCGTGCCAAGGCGGATGAATTCACCGAATGGGAATTCCTCAATGCCCTGGCCCACCTGTCGGGCTGCCAGTTGCTGCTCGACGTTAACAATGTGTATGTCAGTGCGCGCAACCATGGCTTCGATGCCTGGACCTTTATCCGCAACCTGCCGCCCGACAGCATCCGCCAGCTGCATCTGGCCGGGCATATGGATTACGGCGACTACGTGGTCGATACCCACGACCATCCGGTGTGCGACCCGGTGTGGGCGTTGTATCAACAGACCCTGGAGCATTTGGGGCCGGTCTCGACGCTGTTGGAGCGCGATGACCATTTCCCGCCGTTCGAAGCGCTGCTCACCGAGCTGGAAAAGGCCCGGAAGCTGGGCGCCGCAGCCTTGGCCCGGAGGTCGTTATGCGCCTGACCGACTGGCAGTTGGCCTTTGAACAGCACTTGTCAGCGCAGACGCCTGATGCCAACAGTGGCTTTGCCGCTACTTTATTGGGTGGGCCGACGCTGGATGTAGACACTGGCCTGGCGATCTATCACAACGCTTATCTGGCACGGCTGCAGGAGGTGTTGCGGCACGACTTCAGCGCCATCCGGTATTGGCTGGGGGATGATGAGTTTGCGCTGCTGACGCAAGCCTATGTGCGTCGTTATCCGTCGGCCCACTACAGCCTGCGCTGGTTGGGCGAGCGGTTTCCGGCGTTTATCCACGAGCACCTGGTGGCCGAGCAAAGTGCGCCGCTGGTTGAACTGGCCCAGTTGGAGTGGGCCTTCACCCTGGCGTTCGATGCGCCGCAGGGTGAGCCGCTGACCCAGGATGATATGGCGGTGCTGCCGCCCGAGGATTGGCCCGGTTTGCAGGTCTCCCTGACACCATCCGTACAGCAGCGACTTTGCCACTTCAACACCGTGGCCATCTGGCGTGCCAGCAAGGATGGCGCGGATTTCCCCGACAGCCACACCTTGGACTTCGCACAGATCTGCCTGGTATGGCGCGATCAGAATGTGTGCCGTTATCGAAGCCTGGGACCGGCCGAGGCGTTTGCGCTGGCGGGGATGGTGACGACCGGTTGGCGCTTCGCAGAACTGTGTGCGCAACTGGCAGTCACTTATGGAGAGGGTGCACCACTGCAAGCGGTGACATGGCTGAAACAGTGGATCCAGGACGGTTTGCTCCAGCGCCGGGCCCCATAGAAGAACGCTATCAAATCGATAGCCTCCTACTTTTTCTCGGGATGGTCTACCCTCATTCCAGACGTCTGAAACAAGGGGGGACTACTCATGCTCGCGCAACTTCCACCGGCCTTACAGAATCTTCAACTGCCGCTGCGTCTTCGACTCTGGGATGGCCATGAATTCAACTTGGGCCCCGAGCCCAGTGTGACCATCGTGGTGAAGGACCCCACGGTCGTGCCCCAACTGACCCATCCCACACTCGACTCGTTGGGTGAAGCCTTCGTCGAGGGCAAACTGGAGCTGGAAGGTTCCATCAGCGAAGTGATCCGGGTCTGTGATGAGTTGAGTCATGCCTTGGTCGAGGACGACGGCGCGAGTCTGCCGGTGCGCTCGATCCACGACAAGGCCACCGACGCCGCGGCTATTTCCTACCATTACGACCTGTCCAACGAGTTCTACCAGCTATGGCTGGACCAGGACATGGCGTACTCCTGCGGTTATTTCGAAACCGGCAGCGAATCCATCGACCAGGCCCAGCAAGACAAATTCCGCCACCTGTGTCGCAAGTTGCGCTTGCAGCCAGGCGAGTACCTGCTCGACGTAGGCTGTGGCTGGGGCGGCCTGGCACGTTTCGCAGCGCGTGAGTTCGGGGTGAAAGTGTTTGGTATCACCCTGAGTAAGGAACAGCTGGCATTGGCCAAGGAGCGGGTGAAAGCCGAGGGCCTGGAAGACCAGATCGACCTGCAACTGCTCGACTACCGCGATCTGCCCCAGGATGGTCGTTTCGATAAAGTGGTGAGCGTAGGCATGT
The DNA here is from genome assembly GCF_005233485.1 of Pseudomonas sp. CFBP13509. Classification (NCBI taxonomy): domain Bacteria; kingdom Pseudomonadati; phylum Pseudomonadota; class Gammaproteobacteria; order Pseudomonadales; family Pseudomonadaceae; genus Pseudomonas; species Pseudomonas sp. CFBP13509. The sequence continues at coordinate 287,794 of NZ_QGAA01000003.1, read as the reverse complement.
TCGAACACGTCGGCCACGCCAACCTGGCGCAATACTGCAAGACCCTGTTTGGTGCCGTGCGCGAAGGCGGCCTGGTGATGAACCACGGCATTACCGCCAAGCACACCGACGGCCGGCCTGTTGGCCGTGGCGCCGGGGAGTTTATCGAGCGTTATGTGTTCCCCAACGGCGAACTACCCCATTTGGCGATGATGACCGCCGAGATCAGCGAAGTCGGGCTGGAAGTGGTCGACGTCGAAAGCCTGCGCCTGCATTACGCGCGCACCCTGGACCATTGGAGCGAGCGCCTGGAAGACAACCTGGAAGCGGCGGCGAAGCTGGTGCCGGAGCAGGCGTTACGCATCTGGCGGCTGTACCTGGCCGGGTGTGCCTATGCGTTTGCGCGGGGCTGGATCAACCTGCACCAGATCCTCGCGGTGAAGCCTCACGCGGATGGCAGCCATGAACTGCCGTGGACGCGGGAAGACATCTATCGCTGAGCTGATGTTCCAGAAAGGTGGAGATCCAAATGTGGGAGGGGGCTTGCTCCCTCCCACATTTTTTACCGCATTGGCCGTTAGAGAATCGGTGAGATCAAGCGCGCCACCCGCATGCCCAGTTGTTGCAGGCGGCGGGTCTCGCGGCTTTCTTCCTGGCTCACTTCATGGGCCTGGGCGAAGTCGTCCAGCAGCATCTGTTCCACCTGCTTGGCGAAGGCATCGTCGACCGTCAGCAACATCACTTCGAAATTCAGCCGGAATGAACGGTTGTCCATGTTCGCACTGCCGATGGCGCTGATCTCGTTGTCCACCAGCACCACCTTCTGATGCAAAAAACCCGGCGTATAGCGGAACACCCGGACACCGGCGCGCACCGCTTCGATCGCATACAGGCTGGACGCGGCGTACACGATGCGGTGGTCGGGCCGCGATGGCAGCAACAGGCGCACGTCCACGCCCCGCAGGACCGCCAGGCGCAGGGCGGCGAACACCGCTTCGTCGGGGATGAAATATGGGCTGGTGATCCACACCCGCTCGGTGGCCGCATGGATGGCCTCGACGAAAAACAGCGAACAGGTTTCATACGGATCGGCCGGGCCGCTGGCGAGCAATTGGCAGAGCACGCCGTCTTCGGGGTAGGCGTCCGGCAGGATCAGCGGCGGCAGCTCGCGCGCGGCCCAGAACCAGTCCTCGGCAAACGACTCCTGCAAACACGCCACCACCGGGCCGGTGACTTGCACATGGGTATCGCGCCATGGTGCCAATGGCGGTTTTTTGCCCAGGTATTCATCGCCCACATTGTGCCCACCGACAAACCCGGTGACACCGTCCACCACCACGATCTTGCGGTGGTTGCGGAAGTTGACCTGGAAACGATTGAGCCAACCGCTGCGGGTGGCGAATGCCTTGACCTGCACCCCGGCGTCGCGCAGCGATTGCACGTACTGATGGGGCAGGGCGTGGCTGCCGATGCGGTCGTACAGCACGTAGATGCCCACGCCTTGGGCGGCCTTTTCCTTCAACAGCGCCTGTAACTGACGGCCGAGTTCATCGTCATGAATGATGAAGAACTGAAACAGCACGGCGGTTTTGGCACTGCGAATGGCGTCGAAGATTGCACTGAACGTGGCCTCGCCGTTGATCAGCAAGCGCACTTCATTGTTTGCCAGGCACGGCATGCGCCCCAGCTTGGGCATGGCGCGTAACGAGGCGTAGGCGCTGGAGTTGCGCGCAGCGAGAGCCTCCTCGACCCAGGGGCGCCAGTTCAGCTCGGTGATCGCGGTGTGCATTTCCTGATTGGCCTGGCGACGGGCCTGGATGTACGCGTCGAAGGTGCTGCGGCCAAAAATCAGGTAGGGAATCAGCGTGAGATAGGGCATGAACATCAGCGACAGGGCCCAGGCGATCGAGCCTTGGGCGGTCCTGACGGTCAGCACCGCGTGGATCGCGGCGAGAGTCCCGAGAAAGTGCAGCGTGGCGATGAAGTAGGCGAGCAGGTGCGGGCCAAAGAAATCCATGGACGACGGTACTCCAGGCAATCCAATGCCTAACAGACCATGAACGGCTGCGAATGTCGCTATTTTATTTGGCGTGCAACACTGGCACTTTTGCGGCGTCTAACGCCCACAATTGCCCAGGAGTTACCCGATGAATGCTCGTCTGCTTGGTTTGGCCATGGTTGTTGGTTTGTCGTTGCCGCTGGCAGCGCAGGCGCAGATGCTGGCGCCGGGCTTGTGGGAATTGACCACCAGCAACATGAAAGTCGATAACCAGGACCTGCCGGACCTGTCGCTGATCCTCGGTCAGCTCAAGCAGCAGATGACCCCCGAACAGCGCGCCATGCTGGAAAAACAAGGCATCACCATGGCCGGCAAAGGCGTGCAGGTGTGCCTCACCCCGGCACAAGTCGCCTCTGATTCGATCCCCCTGACCGACCCCCAATCGGGCTGCAAGCAGGAAGTGACCGACAAGACCGGCAACCAGTGGAAATTCCGCTTCAGTTGCCCCAAAGCCCAGGGCACCGGCGTCGCTACCTTCCAGAGCCAGAAAGAATTCACCACCACCGTCAACGGCACCTTCAATGCCACCGGCGTTCAGCAGAAGGGCAGCCTGGATACCCACGCCCAATGGCTGGGCACCGATTGCGGCACGGTCAAGCCTCGCGCTTAACCTGTAGGAGCGAGCTTGCTCGCGAAAAACCGGAGAGCGCCACCGGGTGTCAGGTCCCCTGCGTTATCGTTAACGCTCTTCGCGAGCAAGCTCGCGCCTACCTTAGGAAATGCAGCGGTAAACCCTGGCAGCTGTCGACCACCTGGCCGTTGTGCCAGGCCAGGTGGCCGGAGACCAGGGTGGTACTCACGCTGTGGCGAAAGCTGCGTTCGGCGAACGGTGTCCAGCCGCAGCGGGCAAGAATCGGCTCATCCCTGACCGGCTTTCCCTCGGGCTCCGGTTTGATCAGCACCAGGTCGGCCCAATACCCTTCGCGCAGGTAACCCCGGTCGGGGATGGCAAACAGGTCGGCGACACGGTGGCTGGTCTTGGCCACCAGGGTGGCCAGGGGCAGCAGCCCATCGGCGACCAATTCCAACAACGCCGGCAGCGCGTGTTGCACCAGGGGCAGACCCGCGGGCGCTTCACGATACCCCAACTGTTTTTGCGCCCAGGTATGCGGCGCATGGTCAGTGCCAATCACATCCAGACGATCACTCAGCAAGGCCAGGCGCAGGGCGTCGCGGTCGGCGCGGGTCTTGATCGCCGGGTTACATTTGATCTGGTGGCCGAGGCGGTGATAGTCACGGTCATCGAACAGCAGGTGATGCACGCAGACCTCAGCAGTAATGCGTTTTTGTGCGAGGGGTTTGTCTTCGAACAATGCCAACTCGCGGGCGCTGGTCAGGTGCAGTACATGCAGGCGCGTGCCGTGACGCTTGGCCAATTCCACCGCGAAGGAGGATGAGCGATAGCAGGCTTCGGCATCGCGGATCAACGGGTGGGCGACGGCGGGGATCCTGTCACCAAAGCGCTCACGCATGCGCTGCTCGTTGGCTTGGATGCTCGGCGTGTGTTCGCAGTGGGCCAGCAGAATGGTCGGCACTTCGGCAAACAGCCGTTCCAGGATCCGTGGGTCGTCCACCAGCATATTGCCGGTGGAGGCGCCCATGAACACTTTGACCCCGGCCACTTCGCGCGGGTCAAGGGCGGCGACGGTGTCGAGGTTGTCGTTGCTGACCCCGAAGTGAAAGCCGTAGTTGGCCACCGAGTGCAGGGCCGCGCGGCGCTTTTTATCGGCCAGGGCTTCCAGGTTCAGCGTGGCCGGGTTGGTGTTGGGCATGTCCATGACGCTGGTGATGCCGCCGGCTACCGCTGCGCGGGACTCGCTGTAGAAGCTGCCCTTGTCCGGCGCGCCGGGGTCGCGAAAGTGCACCTGGTCGTCAATCATGCCCGGCAGCAGCCACTGCCCGTGGGCGTCGATGGACACGGGCGCGGCGTTCCCGCCGATGCTGCTGGCGATCTTTTCGATACGGCCATGGGCGACCAGCACGTCGGCGTCGAATTCCTCGCCTTCGTTCACCAGGCGGGCGTTGCGGATCAGCAGGCGGCTCATGGCTCAGAACTCGTTTTGCAGGGCTTTGTAACCGCGCACCAGGTCGACGTTGGTACGTGCCACGTCTTCGGAAAACTCCGAGGCACTGACACTCACCGGCGGGAATTGCGACAGGTCGGTATTCGGCCCGATGCGGGTGGTGGAGGGCACGTAGAAGGCGGCGGGCAAATCACGGCCGTCGACCACCGAGTTATGGCGCACCACGCAGCCATCGCCGACGGCGCAGTTGAACAGCACGCTGTTGAAACCGATAAACACCCGGTCGCCGACGGTGCAGGGGCCGTGGACGATGGAGCGGTGGGCGATGGATGTAAATTCGCCTATCGTCACCGCCGCGCCGGACTTGGAGTGGATGACCACGCCGTCCTGGATGTTGGAATTCGCGCCGATGGTGATCGGGTCCATGGCGCCGCCGGCGTCGACTTCGTCGGCGCGGATCACGGCGTAGGGGCCGACAAACACGTTCTCGCCGATGATGACCTTGCCGCAGATGATCGCGGTCTTGTCGACGTAGGCCGATTCGGCAATCACCGGCAGATCACCGGAAGGGTTCTTGCGGATCATGCAACTGGCTCCGTAATGATGTGAACGTAGGCGCCCTCGATGGCGTTGTAGAAACAGGTATGGCGGCCGGTGTGACAGGCCTGGCCTTGCTGGTCGACGATCAGCAGTACCGCGTCGCCGTCACAATCCAGGCGCGCTTCCACCAACTGTTGCCTGTGGCCGGAGCTTTCGCCTTTGCGCCACAGCTGTCGGCGCGAGCGCGACCAATAGCAGACCTGCCCGGTAGCCAGTGTTTCGTTGAGGGCCTGGCGATTCATCCAGGCCAGCATCAGCACTTCGCCGCTGCCATGTTGCTGGGCGATGGCGGCGATCAGGCCATCGCTGTTCCACGGCAGGGCGTCGAGCACGGCGGCGAGTGGAAAGCGGCTGCCGACGGCAGCCCCTTCCAGTTCGAGCATGCTCAGGGTCACGGCCTGCTCAACGCTGCGCACAGGGTGTTGAGGTTGTACTCGAACAGCCCGGTGAAGGTGCTCGCCGGGCCTTCGGCAGCCAGGGCGTCGGAGTACAGCGTGCCGCCAATCTGCGCGCCGCTTTCATCGGCGATCTGCTTGAGCAGGCGCGAGTCCTTGATGTTTTCCATGAACACCGCCTTGACCTTGTCCTTGCGGATCTGGGTGATCAGCGCGGCAACTTCGGCGGCCGAAGGTTCACGTTCGGTGGACAGGCCTTGTGGCGCCAGGAACTGGATGCCATAGGCCTGGCCTAGGTAACCGAAGGCGTCATGGGAGGTGACGATGCGACGGTTACCCGGTGGCAGCGCGCCGAACTTGGTCTTGGCTTCGGCCAGCAGGCGGTAGATTTCTTTCAGGTAGGCCTGGCTGTTGCGCAGGTAGTCGGCCTTGTTGGCCGGGTCGGCGGCCACCAGTGCCTTGGTGATGTTGTTCACATAGATTTCGGCGTTGGCCAGGTTGTGCCAGGCGTGCGGGTCGGGGATGGTTTCGCCGTCTTCCTCCATGGTGTGGGAGATCACACCTTTGCTGGCGGTGACCACCGTGGCCTTGGTTTCGGTGCTGGTGACCAGGCGGTCCAGCCACGGCTCGAAGCCCAGGCCGTTCTTGATGATCAGCTTGGCCTTGAGCAGCGCCTTGGCATCGTCCGGGGAGGGTTCGTAGGTATGGGCATCGGCGTCGGGGCCGACCATGTTGCTGATCTGGATGTGATCGCCACCGATCTGGTGGGTGATGTCATCGAGAATACTGAAGCTGGTAACCACCTGGAGTTTGTCGGCGGCCTGGGCCATCGACAACGGCAGCAGCAAACTGAACAGCACGAGTAGAGCGCGCATCGGGAAACACCTCATTGGGATGTAAGCAAAGGCGGACGGCGCAGCAAGCCGTGCACCGGACCGAAGACCACGGACAGCAGGTACCCGCCGCCAGCCACCAGCACAATCGCCGGGCCGCTGGGCAGCGAGAAGTAGAACGACAGCAACAAACCCAACCACACCGACAGGCATCCCAGCACCGCCGATACCGCGATCAACACCGGCAGGCGCCGACTCCAGAAGCGTGAAGCGATGGCCGGCAACATCATCAAACCCACCACCATCAAGGCGCCGATGGCCTGGAAACCAATCACCAGGTTCAGGACCACCAGGGTCAGGAACAAGCCGTGGGCCAGGGGGCCAAGGCGGCTGACGGTTTGCAGGAACAGCGGGTCGAGGGTGTCCAGCAGCAGCGGTTTGTAGATCAGCGCCATGGCGATCAGGCTGAACCCGGAGACCCAGAGCATGCCGGTCAGGGTGGTTTCGTCGACGGCCAGGGCAGAGCCGAACAGCAGGTGCAGCAAATCCAGGCGCTTGCCGGCAAGGCCCAGGATCAACACGCCGGCGGCGAGGGAGATGGGGTAGATGGCCGCCAGGCTGGCGTCTTCGCGCAGGCCGGTGCGGCGGGTGATCCACGCCGACAGGCCGGCCATGCCCAGGCCCGCGCCCAGGCCGCCGATGGTCAACGCGGGCAGGCTCAAGCCCGCGAACCAGAAGCCCAGTGCGGCGCCGGGCAATATGCCGTGGGCGACGGCGTCACCGATCAGGCTCATGCGGCGCAGGATCAGAAATACGCCGAGCGGGGCGGTGCTGCAGGCGAGCACCAGACCGCCGATCAGGGCGCGACGCATGAAGACGAAGTCGAGGAAGGGCATCCACAGGTGGGCGGTGAAGTGCATCAGGCCACCTGCATGTGCGGCTGCGGGCGGATCAACTCTTTGCTGGGGCCGAATACACAGCCACTGCTTTTGATTTGCACCACTTGTTGGGTGTGTTGGCGTACGGAGGCCAAGTCATGGCACACCACCACCAACGTTCGGCCTTCGGCGTGCCAGGCGTGGATATGGCTCCAGCACAGCGCCTGGCCTTCTTCGTCCAGAGCGGCATGGGGCTCGTCAAGCAGTAACACTGGCGACTCGGCAAGGCTCATGCGAGCGAGCAATGCGCGTTGTAGTTGGCCGCCTGACAACGCCATCAATGGGCGCTGTTCCAGGCCACTGAGGCACCATTCTTCCAGCACCTTCTGCAGGCGCTGGCTGCGTTGTTGCGGGGTGAGCCGCGTGCCCCAGAAACCGGCGGCGACCAGTTCTTGCAGGCTGATGGGGAACTGACGATCAAGGTGCTGTTGCTGGGGCAGGAACGACAGGCCACCTCGGCGTGGAACATCCACGGTCACTTTGCCCGCCAACGGTTTTTGCAGGCCGGCGATGACTTTGAGCAGGCTGCTTTTGCCGCAGCCGTTGGGGCCGATCACGCCGGTGAGGCTGCCTTTTTCCAGGGTGAAATCCACGGCGGGTGTCAGCGGTTGGCCAGGGGCGCCCCAGCGCAAAGCAGTGCAGGTGATCATGCAGGGTTTCTCGTCCAGCGGCTTTCAGCCACGGCATCGTGCGCGTGCAGGCTTTCGGCGTGGATCACTTTGAGGTGGAAGGCTTTGACCGCATCCGAGCGTTTCAAGGCGAGGTTAAGGCGGCGGGCGGCGTCTTCGCAGAACATCAGGTTCTGCCCGTTGGCCAAGGCAAAGGCTTGTTCGTCCGCGCGTTTTACGGCGGTTTGTACGGCGGTGCCGAGGGCGGCTTCGGCAGCGTTGATCAGCTCCGTCAGCGCCAGATGCTCCCCTTGCAGGTGCACGTGCAACTGCGCGCTGCTGCGCTGGCTGTGGGGCGTGGCGACGATACCGTTAGCGCTGCCGAGCCAGGTCAGCACGTCTTCATGCTGCAACGGCGTGTTGCCGAAGTCTTGGAGAAATTGCTGCTGAATCAACTGCCTGGCGAGGGCGGCGGAACAGGGGCAGGTTGAAGAATAGGTAACGTCAATTTTTAGTTCCACGTGGAACATCTGGTTTTCCAGGCGCGCTTCGATGCTCACCGGGTAGCCCTTCCAGCCGGCCAATGGGCTGACCAGCGCCGGGCGTTTCAGCAGTAAATTCGTGTGCAGACGCAGGTAGGCGTTCTTAGATAAATCTTCATGACTGTCGAGAAACCGCTGCAGTACATTGCGCAGAAGTGCAGGCGTAACGGGCAGCTGTTCGAGCATCTCCAGTGTCAGGTACAGGCGTGACATATGAATGCCACGAGCGGTGCCATCGTCCAGGCTGACGCCGGCATCGGCGCTGGCGCTCAGGCGTTGGCCGTCAATGAGGATCGGCAGGGCGATGCCGCACATGCCCACCCAGTCGAGTGGCAAGGCTTGGCGTGAAGCCTGCGCGGCAATATCCGGCAGAGTCAGCGCATTCATAAGCAGGTCCATCGTTGGAAATAATTCGACATGTTATAGTATAACAATAGAGTCGACGATGAATTTTCTGCCCCGGCCTTTTTTCACTCATGTGGAGTACGGACACTCCTCCATTTGCGGTATTTGTCATGCACAGACGTCAGCTCCTCAACCTGCTCCTGGCCAGCCCTTTGTTTGCTTTGCCGTTCGCCGCCCACGCGACCCAGATCCGCAATGCACGCCTATGGCGTTCGGACGACAAGCTGCGCCTGGTGTTCGACCTTAGCGGCCCAGTGCAATACAAGACCTTCTCCCTGACTGCTCCGGAACGCCTGATCATCGACCTGAGCGGCGCGGGTCTCAGTGGTGACTTTTCTCAACTTGAGCTGAAGAACAGCGGGATCACCTCGATTCGCTCGGGGCATTTCGGCAAGGCGGATACGCGCATCGTGCTCGACCTGGCCGCGCCGATGCAGCTCAACAGCTTTGTATTGCCGCCTCAGGACGGGCAGGGCCATCGCCTGGTGCTGGACCTGACCAGCGCCACCCGTGCACCGCGTCAAATCGCGGCTGAGGCGGTGCCCTTGGTGGCCGCGGTGAACAAGGCGCACCCCAAGCGCGACATTATCGTGGTGGTCGACCCCGGCCACGGCGGCAAAGACCCCGGCGCTGTCGGGTCCAAGGGCCAGCGCGAAAAAGACGTGGTGTTGTCTATCGCCCAACTGCTGGCCAAGCGTTTGAAGCGCGAAAAGGGTTTTGACGTGAAACTGGTGCGTAACGACGACTTCTTTGTGCCGCTGCGCAAGCGCGTGGACATCGCCCGTCAGCACAAGGCCGATATGTTCATCTCGGTGCATGCCGATGCCGCGCCACGGCTCACTGCCTCGGGCGCCTCGGTGTATGCGCTGTCGGAGGGCGGCGCGACCTCGGCCACGGCGCGCTTTATGGCCCAGCGTGAAAACGGCGCGGATTTGCTGGGCGCCACCACGTTGCTCAATCTCAAGGATAAGGACCCGATGCTGGCCGGGGTGATTCTTGATATGTCGATGAACGCCACCATCGCCTCCAGCCTGCAACTGGGCAGCTCGGTGCTGGGGAGCCTGCAAAGCATCACCAGCCTGCATCAGAAGCGTGTGGAACAGGCGGGGTTCGCGGTGCTCAAGTCACCGGATGTGCCGTCGATCCTGGTGGAGACCGGGTTTATCTCCAATGCCCAGGACGCCCAGCGCCTGGTGACGGCGCGCCATCAACAGGCGGTTGCGGATGGCTTGTTCGAAGGCCTGAAAAATTACTTCCAGAAGAACCCGCCGATGAACAGCTACATGGCCTGGGTTCAGGAACAGAAGAATGCCCAGGCCTAACAGCCGGTAATTCGGCTGCACGTGAATTTGGCAGTGGCGCCCCCGGAGCTGGAAAACCGGTTGATCGTGGTCCAGCCCACGCGCCGCGTGTAGCCAACCCATGCTTCTCCATCCGACGCCAAACCGGTAAAGAACGTCAGTTGCCCGTAGCGGCTGTTGGTTTGTGCCCAATAACGTTTCCCGATCACCTCGAAACCACGCAAATACGTGGTGGTGCCCACCGTCGCCACGCTGTAGGCATTGCCCAGGGGGTCCACACAGGCCAACAGGTTGGCGCTGCGCGTGCACTTGGCCAGCAAGCTTGGCGCTTCGGCACAGGCAGGCCCCGCGACTGCCAGTAACAGGGCGCACACCAGGTATTTCATAGGGTGTCTCGGGACTGGGAAGTGTTCAAGCATTGCGCCCTTCGTCGTAACGAGCAAGGGGGATTGGCTTATTTGCATTGTTATACTATAACATAAAAGCACAGCCTGGCCCGTGAACCGATCCCCATGACCGAACAAGACCTGCTGGCCCAACCGCCCGCCGACTACATGAATGAAGCCCAGCAGGGCTTTTTCCGCGAACTGTTGCTGACTCAGCGCCATGAACTGCAAGCGCGCATCGAGGGCGAATTCCTGGTGCTGCGCGAGCAGGAGCCCAACAGCGACCCGGCCGATGTGGGCAGCGCCGAAGAACAGCGCCAGTGGCAACTGCGCCTGCTGGAGCGGGAAAAGAAGCTCCTCGACAAAATCGACGACGCCCTCGAACTGCTGGTCCGCGGCGAATACGGCTGGTGCCGCGAAACGGGCGAGCCCATCGGCCTGCAACGCCTGCTGCTGCGCCCCACCGCCACCCTGTGTATCGAAGCCAAAGAACGTGAAGAGCTGCGCGAACGCCATAAACGGGCGATTTGACCGGCCAACCCTGATGAGGATTACCTGATGCCCAATCGTCTCCCCGTTACCGTGTTGTCCGGCTTTCTCGGCGCCGGTAAAAGCACGCTGCTCAACTACGTCCTGCGCAACCGCGAAAACCTGCGCGTGGCGGTGATCGTCAACGACATGAGCGAAATCAACATCGACGGCAGCGAGGTGCAGCGTGACGTCACCCTCAACCGTTCCGAAGAAAAACTGGTGGAGATGAGCAACGGCTGTATCTGCTGCACCTTGCGTGAAGACTTGCTCGAAGAAGTCGGAAAACTCGCCAAGGAAGGTCGCTTCGATTACCTGCTGATCGAATCCACCGGGATCTCCGAGCCGTTGCCGGTGGCTGAAACCTTCACCTTCCGTGATGAAAACGAGCAAAGCCTGGCCGATATCGCGCGCCTGGACACCATGGTCACCGTGGTCGACGGCATGAACTTCCTGCTCGACTACCAGGCTGCCGAAAGCCTCGCCTCACGGGGCGAAACCCTCGGAGAGGAAGACGAACGCTCGATCACCGACCTGTTGATCGAGCAGATCGAATTCGCCGACGTGATCCTGATCAGCAAGATCGACCTGATCAGCAGCCATGAGCGCGAGGAACTGATGGCGATCCTTGAACGCCTCAACGCCCAGGCGGAAATCATCCCGATGGTCATGGGCGAGGTGCCGCTGCACAAGATCCTCAACACCGGCCGCTTCGACTTCGAACGTGCCGCGCAGGCGCCGGGCTGGTTGCAGGAGTTGCGGGGTGAACATGTACCGGAAACCGAAGAGTACGGCATCGCCTCCACGGCCTACCGCGCACGTCGTCCCTTCCACCCGCAACGCTTCTTCGACTTTATCGACCGGCCTTGGGTCAACGGCAAATTGCTGCGTTCCAAGGGCTTTTTCTGGCTGGCCAGCAAGCATCAGGATGCGGGCAGTTGGTCCCAGGCCGGTGGCTTGATGCGCCATGGGTTTGCCGGACGCTGGTGGCGCTTTGTGCCGAAAAGCCAATGGCCCCAGGACGAAGAAAGCGTCGCCGCCATCATGGGCAACTGGCAGCTCAGTACTGGCGACTGCCGTCAGGAACTGGTGTTTATCGGACAAAACATCGACTTCGCGCGGATGCGTGCCGAGTTGGACGCGTGCTTGCTCACCGATGAAGAACTGGCCCTGGGTGTCGAAGGTTGGCGCCTGCTGGCTGATCCGTTTGGTCCCTGGTATGAAGAGGCCGCCTGATGCTGGCACCGCTTATCCCCTTGCGCCCGGTGGTTCGCCAGACCTGTGGTGAAACCCCGCTGGCGCTGTCCGATATTCTCGAAGACGGCGTGAACCTGGCGCTGTGGCAGCGCCAATTGCCGTTGCATATCGCCGAGTTCGGCGCCTTGCTGGTTGCGCTCAATGAGCCGTTGGCCGAGTCCTTGGTGATCGAACTCAACAACGAAGACGCCGAGCCGAACCTGTGCGGTCTGGCGTCCAGCTGCCGCGATCTTGAAGGCTACGAAGGTTTTATCGCCGATGTGTCGTGGCTGGTCAGCGCCTTTGCGTGCCTGCTCGGCGCCAAGCGCATCGGTGTGCGCCTGCGGCTGCTGGATAAAGCCATGTGCCCGCGTTTCCACGTTGACCATGTGCCGGTACGGCTGATCACCACCTATGCCGGCATCGGTAGCCAGTGGTTGCGCGAAGGGGTGATGGACCGACGCAAGCTCAGCCAACCGGACGCCGAACCGCGCCAGCGCATCGAACAGATCCAGTGCGGTGAAGTGGCCCTGCTCAAAGGCACCAAATGGCACGGCAACGAAAACCACGGCCTCATCCATCGCTCCCCGGCGTTGAAAGCGAATGAGCGCCGATTGATTCTGACGCTGGATTGGCTCGCGTAACCGCGTAGGATCAAACCCTCTACACGGTCCGAACGATGGCACCCATGCTGCAGAACATTCCCACCCACGTGATTGCCGGGCCCTTGGGCGCCGGCAAGACCAGCCTGATCAAGCACCTGCTTGCCCAACGTCCGGCCAACGAGCGCTGGGCGGTGTTGATCAACGAGTTCGGCCAGATCGGCCTGGACGCTGCATTGCTGACCCTGGATGACGATGGCATTGCCCTGGGTGAAGTCGCCGGTGGCTGCCTTTGTTGTGTGAATGGCGCACCGTTCCAAGTAGGCCTGGGCCGGTTGCTGCGTAAGGCCAAGCCGGATCGGTTGTTTATCGAACCCTCGGGCCTGGGGCATCCTGCGCAGTTGCTCAAGCAGTTGCGCGAAGCGCCGTGGCAGCAGGTGCTGGCGGTTCAGCCCTGTGTGTTGGTACTGGATGCCCAGGCGCTGGCAGCGGGCAAACCCTTGCCGCCAGCGCAGCAGGAAGCGTTGGCCAGTTCCGGGCTGTTGGTGTTGAACAAGGATGAGGGGTTGGATGCTGCGCAACGCGAGGCCGTCGAACGACAGCTACCCGATCGGAACATTTATTGGACGCAGCAGGCGTACGTGCCACTCGGCAAACTGCCAGGCTTGAATGCGCAGGCTGAAGCGGCTGTGGATAACTTCGTGGTGCCCAAGGGGCTGGCTCAATTGCCGGCTATCTGGAGTGATCCGAGCGTGCCGATTTGCCTGAGCCAGGCCCAGGAGGGCGGTTGGAGTATCGGTTGGCGCTGGCACCCGAGCCAGCAATTCGATTCCGAGCGTTTGCATCTGTGGCTGACATCCCTTGAGTGGCGCCGCGCCAAACTGGTTATCCACAGCCGTGATGGGTGGATCTCGGCCAACGCTGTGGATAACAGCCGGTTCGCCTGGCAACCCAGCGAATGGCGTCGCGACTCACGTATCGAACTGATCTTCAGCGCACCACAGGACGTGGCCGCGTTGCAGATCGCACTGGCCGCCTGCCGTTACTGACGGTTCTTGGTGGCGTGGTCCTGGCGCCATTGGCTCAGCTCGATCACATTGGCGCTGGGCAGTGCTTCCTTGACCTCGAACGGGTAGGGCGCCAGTTCGATCTGCGCACTGTGGGCGCCGAATTGCGTGATGGTCCCGCTGTGACGGGTCTCGCCCGTGACGGTGAACTCGAAATTGTAGATACGCGCCAGACGCCGCCGACCGTTGGCATCCTTCACAAAACCGATGCGCTTCAACGCCACGGCGCCGTCGAGCAATTCGATATCGAGCTTGGCGCAATGCTGCTTGACCCGCGCCAACGCCCGCTCTCGCAGGCCGTGGTTGTGCCATACCCAGGCGGCGCTGGTCGCCAGCAGCATCAACACGAAGATGTTTCCCAGGGTCAGCATGCGAAAAACTCCAACAAAGTGAGAGCAGCTTAACTGTGTCGTCGGTCTGTCGTACAGGCTGCGTTTAGTCGCATACTGCGCGGCCAGAATTTCAATGGCTTTACGGAAATCTCCTGCATGAAACGCACACCTCATCTGCTTGCGATCCAGTCTCATGTGGTCTTTGGCCACGCCGGAAACAGCGCCGCCGTGTTCCCCATGCAGCGGGTCGGGGTGAACGTCTGGCCGCTGAACACGGTGCAGTTCTCCAACCATACCCAGTATGGTCAGTGGGCGGGCGAAGTGCTGGCGCCGCAGCAGATTCCTGCGCTGGTGGAAGGCATTGCCGCCATCGGCGAGCTGGGCAACTGCGATGCGATTCTGTCTGGCTACCTGGGCAGTGCGGATCAGGGCCGCGCGATTCTTACCGGTGTGGCGCGCATCAAGGCCATCAACCCCAAGGCCCTGTACCTGTGCGACCCGGTGATGGGCCATCCGGAAAAGGGCTGCATCGTGCCGCAGGACGTCAGCGATTTCCTGCTGGATGAAGCGGCGGCCATGGCCGACTTCCTGTGCCCCAACCAACTGGAACTGGACAGCTTTGCCGGGCGCAAGCCGCAATCGCTGTTCGACTGCCTGGGCATGGCCAAGGCATTGCTGGCCCGTGGCCCGAAGGCGGTGCTGGTCAAGCACCTGGATTACCCGGGCAAGTTGCCGGATGGTTTCGAGATGCTGCTGGTAACTGCCGAGGGCAGCTGGCACCTGCGTCGGCCGCTGCTGGCGTTCCCGCGCCAGCCGGTGGGCGTGGGCGACCTGACGTCGGGGCTGTTCCTGGCGCGGGTGTTGCTGGGCGACAGCCTGTTGGCGGCTTTTGAGTTCACGGCCGCGGCGGTGCACGAAGTGCTGCTGGAAACCCAGGCCTGCGCCAGTTACGAGCTGGAACTGGTCCGCGCCCAGGACCGCATCGCCCATCCTCGCGTACGTTTCGAGGCGACGCCGATCAGCCTGTAAGTACACAGAACCCAATGTGGGAGGGGGCAAACCTCCCACATTTTTTGGTTGGACTTACAGCGCGTCAGCCTTGATTTCCTGGTAGCGCTTCTCAAGCTCCTGGCGGATCTGCCGGCGCTGCTGGGCCTGCACGAACCGGCGCTTGTCTTCACTGTTATGGGGTTGCAGCGGTGGCACGGCAGCGGGTTTACGCTGGTCGTCCACGGCCACCATGGTGAAGAAGCAGCTGTTGGTATGACGCACCGAGCGCTCGCGGATGTTCTCGGTCACCACCTTGATGCCCACTTCCATCGACGTATTGCCGGTGTAGTTGACCGACGCAAGGAATGTCACCAGCTCGCCGACATGGATCGGTTCGCGAAAAATCACCTGATCCACCGACAGCGTCACCACATAGCGACCGGCATAACGGCTCGCGCAGGCGTAGGCCACTTCATCGAGGTACTTGAGCAAGGTGCCGCCGTGGACATTGCCTGAGAAGTTGGCCATGTCAGGGGTCATCAATACCGTCATCGACAGCTGGGCGTTTCCGGGTTCCATAGCACACTCACGGGTTGTAGGCATTGGTTGGGTGGCACCTCTGCGGGTGCTGGGATCTTTGCAGCGCCATCCCTTACGGGACGCCGGTGGGCGGCTTGCCGTCACGCGTTCACCGATCTGTTTCCATATATTGCACCGGCTTTCCGGCGGAAGTCGCGGTGTTAACCTTCAAAAGCCCATCTCAGGGCATTTCTTACGATAAAGGCAGACTTTTCCTTCCGCATTTTGCGATTTTTCAAAGGCGCGTGCGGAAGTGGGAAAAGCGCCAGTACCCTCAAGGAGCCCCTCGCCATGCACGCCATCAGCTTTATCCAGGACTTGGCTGTGATCATGCTGGTGGCAGGGGTGGTCACCGTCCTGTTTCACCGCCTCAAGCAACCCGTGGTGCTGGGGTACATCGTCGCCGGCTTCATCATTGGCCCGCACACCCCGCCGTTCGGACTGATCCACGACGAAGACACCATCAAGACCCTCGCCGAACTGGGGGTGATCTTCCTGATGTTCTGCCTGGGCCTGGAGTTCAGCCTGCGCAAGCTGTTCAAGGTGGGGGCCACGGCGTTTATCGCGGCCTTCCTGGAAATCATCCTGATGATCTGGATCGGCTACGAGATTGGCCGCTGGTTCGACTGGAACACCATGGACTCGCTGTTCCTCGGCGCGATCCTGGCGATTTCCTCCACCACCATCATCGTGAAGGCACTCAATGACCTGAAGATGAAAAACCAGCGCTTCGCCCAACTTATTTTTGGCGTGCTGATTGTGGAAGACATCCTTGGCATCGGCATCATCGCCTTGCTCTCGAGCATCGCCGTCAGCGGTACGGTGAGCTCCGGCGAGGTGTTCTCCACGGTCGGCAAGCTCTCGCTGTTCATGATCGTCGCGTTGGTCATCGGTATTTTGCTGGTGCCGCGCCTGTTGGCCTACGTGGCCAAATTCGAAAGCAACGAAATGCTGCTGATCACCGTACTGGGCCTGTGTTTCGGTTTCTGCCTGCTGGTGGTCAAGCTGGAGTACAGCATGGTGCTGGGGGCGTTTCTGATCGGCGCGATCATGGCCGAATCCCGGCAATTGGTTAAGATCGAGCGCCTGATCGAGCCGGTTCGCGACATGTTCAGCGCGATCTTCTTCGTGGCGATCGGCTTGATGATCGACCCGCAGATCCTCCTGCAATACGCCTGGCCGATCGCGGTGATCACCGTGGCCGTGGTGCTGGGCAAGATGCTGTCCTGCGGCCTGGGTGCCTTTATCGCCGGCAATGATGGTCGTACCTCACTGCGGGTAGGCATGGGGCTGTCACAAATTGGCGAGTTTTCCTTCATTATCGCCGCGCTGGGCATGACCTTGCAGGTGACCAGCGACTTCCTGTATCCGGTGGCGGTGGCCGTTTCGGCGATCACTACGCTGCTCACGCCGTACCTGATTCGCGGCGCCGACCCTTTGTCATTGAAGATCGCCGCCGTGATGCCCAAGCGTATGAGCCGGGTGTTTGGCATGTACGGCGAATGGTTACGCAGTATTCAGCCGCAAGGCGAGGGCGTCATGCTGGCGTCGATGATCCGCAAGATCATCCTGCAGGTGGGTGTGAACCTGGCGCTGGTGATCGCGATTTTCTTCGCCGGAAGCTTTTTCGCGGTGCGCATTGGTGGGTACCTGGAAGGTTGGATCAGTGATCCAAGCTGGCAGAAGGCGTTGATCTGGGGTGGGGCATTGCTGTTGTCGCTGCCGTTCCTGATTGCTGCGTACCGCAAGCTCAAGGCGCTGTCGATGTTGCTGGCGGAGATGAGCGTGAAGCCGGAAATGGCCGGGCGACATACCCAGCGTGTGCGACGGGTGATTGCGGAGCTGATCCCGATTTTGTCGCTGCTGGTGATCTTTGTGCTATTGGCAGCCTTGTCGGCCAGTATTCTGCCGACCAACAAGTTGCTGGTACTGATTGCCGTGGTCACGGCGGCGGTGGCGGCCGTGCTCTGGCGATGGTTCATCCGTGTGCATACGCGGATGCAGGTCGCCTTGCTGGAGACGCTGGATAACCATAAGGATACGCCGGAACACTAGTGGGGGCCGCTATGCGGCCCGGCGCGGGACAAGCCCGCTCACCACCGCAAGCCCGTTCGCCACGGGGGTCAGGTCTCAGCTTTCCAGCCAGACGTCCCGCGCCCAGTGCCACACCGATTCCCAGGTCTCTTCGGTGACGAGTTCTTCTTCGCCGGACCACAGCACCACGGTGCCGTCTTCTTCGACGCAGTAGTAATCGTCACCGTCCTGGCAGATCGGGATCATGCTGCGGTCAACACCGGCATCCCAGGCGTTGGCAGCCACGTCCGGCAGGTAGGTGTGGGATTGCGGGTCGGTGACGGTCACCGGCTCCAGGCTGCCGTACACCACATCGCTGACGGTCAGCAGGAATTCACGAAAGACAAACGGGATGTCGATGAACAGCTGTTCCTCGATTTCCACCAATTGATCTTCGTCAGGCAACTCCAGAGGAACCGGAACCGGTTCATTGGCTTCACGCAATTGTTCGATGATTTCTTCCACGGCCGGGATCCTCTTGCTGATGGCGCGGTTTATAGGGGCGTTTTATACAGTAGCTCGCCATAAGTGCAACCGTGAAATAGAAAACCCCGGACAGGTCCGGGGTTTTGTTACGGCTTGGTCAAGCGCGTGGGTATCAGCCGTTCTGGCGGATACCGGCGACCAGCCATGGCTGGTTGTCGCCTTGGGCACGTTCCATGTTCCAGCTTTCGCTGAACACTTCACCCTGGTCGAAACGCGAAGTCTTCGACACGCCACTGAAGGTCAACGTTGCGATGGTCTTGTCGGCGCGATCATCCACACCTTCCAGTTGCACGTGCAGGTCGTCGATATAGGTCGACTGGAAGCCGTCGCCCAGGTCGGCGCGTTCGCGCTTGAGGAACTCCAGCAGTTGCGGGGTCACGAACTCGGAGATCTTGTCCATTTCGTTGGCGTCCCAGTGCTGCTGCAGGGACTGGAAGTGGCTGCGGGCCGCTTCGACGAAACGCTCTTCGTTGAACCACGCCGGTGCGTTGATCACCGGGCGGGCTGCGGCAGGCGCTGCCGAACCACCGAAGATCGAACCCATGGCTGGCTTCTGCTCGAACACTTCACGCTGCATCGGCGCGCCGGCCGGAGCCATTTGCTCCTGCTGCTTGCGGCGACGGGCGGCGATGAAACGGAAGACCAGGAAGGCGATGACCGCCATGATCAGGATGTCGAAGATCTGCATGCCCTGGAAGCCGCCGCCCATGAACATGGAAGCGAGCAGGCCACCGGCCGCGATACCGGCCAGAGGGCCCAACCAGCGCGAAGCACCGCCGGCCTTGGCAGCGGCGCCGGCAGCACCGGCTGCGCCTGCGGTAGCGGCAGCACCGCCGGCACCGGCGGATGGAGCCATTTGGCTGGTCTGGTGAGTCGGCGCCGCGCCCGAGCTTTTGCCGCCACCGAAGCGTTTGGCGTTGGCGTCGAGGCTCATCGTCAGGCCGATGCACAACGCCATGGCGATGCTAAGAAAACGTTTCATAAAGGGAATTCCCATTTGTGGATTGCACGCGCGCCATGTTGCACAGGTGTAGTGACAGTGGCTAGCGACATAATGTTTCGGGCTTTTGCGTAAGACCGAATCAGAATGGTCTGTAGGACGTATTACAGATATTGGCCCGCGCTCGTTAAAAACAAGGGCGGGCCAATAACCTTCATGTTGGCAAATGTTTCAGACCGCTTCGAGCTTCGCGTAGCCCATCATCAGCCATTTGCTGCCTTCGGCGAAGTTCACCTGCACCCGTGCCTGGGCTCCGGCGCCTTCGAAGTTGAGGATCACGCCTTCGCCGAAGATCGCATGCCTGACCTGCTGGCCCAGGCTGAATGGGGTTTCCGGAATCTCGGAACCGGCGAACATGTTGCTGGAGTTCTGCTGCTGGCCCCCGCCGAACGGGCGGCTGACGCTGTTGGACAGGCGCACTTCCTGGATCAGTCCCTTCGGCACTTCACGTACGAAGCGCGATACCTTGTTGTAGGTCTCGCTGCCGTACAGGCGTCGGGTCTCGGCGTAGGTCATCACCAGGTTCTGCATTGCGCGGGTGATGCCCACATAGGCCAGGCGGCGTTCCTCTTCAAGACGGCCGGGCTCTTCCAGGCTCATCTTGTGGGGGAACAGGCCTTCTTCCATGCCCACCAGGAACACATACGGAAACTCCAGGCCCTTGGCGCTGTGCAAGGTCATCAACTGGATGCTGTCTTCATGCTCATCGGCCTGAGTATCGCCGGCCTCCAGGGACGCATGGCCGAGGAAGGCGGCGAGCGGAGTCAGCTCTTCGTCTTCCTCGGTGTTTTCGAACGCGCGGGCGGCGCTGACCAGTTCCTCGAGGTTTTCTACCCGGGCCTGGCCTTTCTCGCCTTTTTCCGCTTCGTGATAGGCAATCAGCCCGGATTGCTCGATCACCGTCTGGGTCATCAGGTGCAGGGGCATTTCCGAACACTTGGCCGCGAGGTTCTCGATCAACTCGACAAACACCCCCAGCGCCCCGGCAGCACGCCCCGTCAGGCCTTTATTGGCAATGAGCAGGCGCATGGACTCCCACATCGACACATCGGCATGGCGCGCGTGGTCGCGAATCGCCTCGACGGTTTTCTCGCCGATGCCACGGGCCGGGATATTGATCACCCGCTCCAGCGCTGCATCGTTGCCACGGCCTTCGAGCAAACGCAGGTATGCCATGGCGTTCTTGATTTCCGCACGCTCGAAGAAGCGCTGGCCGCCATAAATGCGGTACGGGATGCGCTCGCGCAGCAAGGCTTCTTCCAGCACCCGCGATTGGGCGTTGGAACGGTACAGAATCGCAATATCGCTACGGGCAAGGCCGGTTTTCAGCGCGCTTTCGATGGTTTCCACCACGTAGCGCGCTTCATCGTGCTCGTTGAACGCGGCATACAGGTTGATCGCCTCGCCTTCGCCGCCGTCGGTCCACAGCTCTTTGCCCAGGCGCCCGGTGTTGTTGGCGATCAAGGCGTTGGCGGCCTTGAGGATGCCGGCGGTGGAGCGGTAGTTCTGCTCCAGGCGGATTGTGACCGCGTCCGGGAAGTCCTCGGAATACTGGTAGATGTTCTCGATTTTCGCGCCACGCCAGCCGTAGATCGACTGGTCGTCGTCGCCCACCACCATCAGGCTGTCGCCGCCCTTGGCCAGCAGACGCAACCAGGCGTACTGCACGGCGTTGGTGTCCTGGAACTCGTCCACCAGAATGTGACGGAAGCGTTTCTGGTAATGGGCCAGCAAACCCGGATTGTCGCGCCACAGGTCGAGGGCGCGCAGCAGCAGCTCGGAGAAGTCGATAACGCCAGCGCGGGCGCAGGCCGCCTCGTAGGCTTCATAAATGCTGCGCATGGTGGCCAGGAACAAATCGCCGCTGGCCTGGATGTGCTGCGGGCGCAGGCCTTCGTCTTTCTGGCCGTTGATAAACCACTGGGCCTGGCGCGCCGGCCAGCGCTGCTCGTCGAGGCCCAGCTCACGGATCACGCGCTTGACCAGGCGTTGCTGGTCATCGCTGTCGAGGATCTGGAAGGTCTGGGCCAGGCCCGCTTCCTGCCAGTGTGCCCGCAACAGGCGGTGCGCCAGGCCGTGGAAGGTGCCCACCCACATACCGGCCGGGCTGATGCCCATCAACTGCTCGATGCGGTGGCGCATCTCGGCAGCGGCCTTGTTGGTGAAAGTCACCGACAGGATCGAATGCGGGGACGCGTTCTCGACCTGGATCAACCAGGCGATACGGTGCACCAGCACTCGGGTTTTACCGGAGCCAGCACCGGCCAGGACCAACTGACGGCCAACGGGGGCCGCTACGGCCTGGCGTTGGGCATCGTTGAGGGAGTTCAGCAAAAGAGAGAGATCATCGCGCATCGGCGCATTCTATGGGCCTAAGGGGGCTCGGGCAAATCCCAATGCCGGGTGGTCGACGCAAAACATCTCGCGTGGTCCCGGCCAGGCAAACATTCTGGCAGGGCTGATGACCGGTAAGTCATGGGCCACAGCCCGCGCCGGGCCTCGCTCAAGGGGTCTGGCACCAAGGTTTGCGGCTGTTCACAGGGTGACTTTTATGATCTGGAGCAGTTTGGCCCAAGCGCTTGCTTGTGTATGCTCCGTCGACGTTTCGGGCTCACCATTATAAGAACACTGCCTATGACTCTCAGCACCGACCTGCTCGGCCCCTCGGCGGCGCCCGCGCAGGTTATCCGCAAACATTACGCTACCGAGATGGCGGTCGAGCGCACACGCCTGCTCTATCAGGGCTCGTTGCTGCCCACCTTATTAATGCTGGTCAATGGCCTGGTCTGCGCCTGGCTGCTGTGGAACCCCAGGCAATACCTGCTGGACAGCGTCTGGCTGGTCTGGCTGCTGGCCCTGGTGGCGATGCGCGTGATCCAGGTGGCGGCCTTTGATTCGGCCATGCCCAGTCGTCAGGCCCAACCCATCTGGCGGCGCATGTTTATGCTGGGTTCGGCGGTCAGCGGACTGACCCTGGCCACCGCAGCCATCGCCCTGGTGCCGGTGGACAGCTTCATGCAGCAGGCCTGGGTGTTCGGCCTGATCGGTGCAGCGACGCTGTCGGCCAGCGTTGCCTACGCAGTGAGCTTTCCGGCGTTCCTGTCCTTTGCCTTGCCGTGCCTGGTGCCGGCGATTGTCTATCTGTTCTGGAATGGCGCCCCGCAGCAACAGGGCTGGGGTGTGCTCGGCCTGATCCTGCTGGCGTCCCTGAGCGTGGTGGCGTGGCAGGTCAACCGCCTGATCCAGCGCGGGCTGCTGCGGCGTTTCCAGAACCAGGCATTGATCGAGCATCTGCAGCAGGCGCAGCAGCGCAGCGAGCAGCTGAATCAGGATCTGGTGCGCGAAGTCGAGCAGCGGCGTCAGGTTGAGCAGGAACTACGTGAGGCGCAGATCGGCCTGCAGGACCGCGTGGCACAACGCAGCCAGGAACTGGACGCCGCCAGCCTGGCCCTGAATAAAAGCGAGGCGCGCCTGGCCATGGCCCTGCAAGCCAGTGAGCTGGGCCTGTGGGACTGGAACCTGCAAACCGATGAGGTTCATCACACCCAGCTCAAAGAGCTGTTCGGCCTCGAGCCCGAGTACGTCACGGCCATGCTCGGCCACCTCAAGCCGCGCCTGCACCCCGACGACCTGCCGCTGCTCAAGCGGGCGCTGGTGGAGCACCTTAAAGGGCGCACTGAGGATTACCAGGTGGAATACCGCGTGCGCCATGGCGATGGTCACTGGGTATGGATCGAAGACCGTGGTCGCGCCGTAGAGCGCGCGCCGAGCGGGCGAGTGATTCGAATGCTCGGCACACGCCGCGACGTCAGCGCCGGCAAAGCCCTGGAGGAGCAACAGCGACTGGCCTCGACCGTGTTCGAGGCGGCCAGCGAAGGCATTGTGATCCTTGATCCGGACTACAAATTAATCGCCGTCAATCAGGCTTTCAGCCGTGTCACTGGCTTTGAGATCGATGACATGCTCGGTCGCAACGTCGTCGAGCTGCCCAGCAGTCGTGATGCGCGGCGCCACTTCCCGGTGATCCGCCAAGCGCTGCTCACGCATGGGACCTGGCAGGGCGAATTGGTAGAAACGCGTAAGAATGGCGAACTGTACCCGCAATGGCTGCAACTGAACGTGGTGCGCGATGTTCGCGGAAAAGTCAGTCATATCGTGGGCTTCTTCGCCGATCTATCGGCGCGGCGCGAATCCGAGGAGCGCATGCGCTACCTCACCCACTACGATGAGTTGACCGGCCTGGCCAACCGCTCGCTGTTCCGCGAACGGCTGCGCGAGGCCCATCAGCGCGTACGCCAGGGCGGGCGCAGCCTGGCGTTGCTGCATATCAACCTCGACCGCTTCAAGTTGCTCAATGACAGCCTGGGCCATGAAGTGGCCGACCAGTTGCTGCAAAAAATGGCCCGTCGGTTGATCAATGCCTTGCCCGAGGCTGACACCATCGCGCGTTTGTCCGGCGATGAGTTCGCCGTGTTGTTCGACGCCTACGGCAACCTGTCGAGCCTGGCGCGGGTGGCCACACGGCTACTGGCCAAACTGCGGGTGCCGGTGACGGTGGAAGGGCATGAGTTGGTGGTGAGTGCGTCGATGGGTATCAGCCTGTTGCCGGATAACGCGCGGGAAATTTCCGCGCTGGTCAGTCAATCGAACATGGCCATGCAGCACGCCAAGCACTTGGGCGGCAATAACTTCCAGTTCTACACCGACAGCCTGCAAGCCAGCACCCTGGAGCGTTTGCAGCTGGAAAACCATCTGCGCAAAGCCATCGATGAGCGCCAGCTCACGGTGTTCTACCAGCCGAAACTGTGCCTGGCCACCGGCAAGCTGAACGCTGCCGAAGCGTTGATCCGCTGGGAACATCCGCAATGGGGCATGGTGCCGCCAGGCGACTTTATCGGCCTGGCCGAAGAAACGGGCCTGATCGTACCGCTGGGCGAATTCGTGCTGCGCGAGGCCTGCTGGCAAGCCTGTGAGTGGCAGCGCCAGGGGCTGGCACCGATCCGCGTGTCGGTGAACCTCTCGGTGCACCAGTTGCGCCAGGGCAAGCTGGTCAGCCTGGTGCGCCAGGTACTGGAAGAAACCGGCCTGGACCCGCAATACCTCGAACTGGAACTGACCGAGAGCCAGTTGCTCGACAGTGTTGAACACATCATTGCGACCTTCCAGCAACTGCGCGACCTGGGCGTGAAGCTGGCCATCGACGACTTTGGCACCGGCTATTCATCCCTCAGTTACCTCAAGCGTATCCCTGTGGATTACGTAAAGATCGACCAGACCTTTATCCGCGGCCTCGGTCAGGGGCGGGAAGACGCCGCCATTACCCGAGCGATCATTGCGATGGCGCACGGACTGGCGCTCAAAGTGGTGGCCGAAGGCGTGGAAGATCAGCAGCAGCTGGATTTCCTGCGTACAGAACGATGCGATGAGGTGCAGGGCTACCTGATCAGTCGGCCGATGGAGGCCGAAGGGCTGGCAGATTTGTTACGCAACAATGCAGATTTTCCCTGAAGACAGTCCGCACGCCCCTATGGCTACAAGGCAGCTGCCCGCTGATTCAAAGGGCATCAGGGCGATTTAGTGATGCATCGGGCGGGCAAAACGGCAATTCTTGTAGTATAACTACAAGCTTGCTACATCCCTGGCCCTGCCAATAACAAGAGTCCTGCCCTTTGAACCTGTTGCAACATATCGCCCAGTCGCGCCACCTGTTACGCAAATCGGAACTCAAGGTTGCCGATCACGTGCTGCTTGACCCTGCGGCCGTGATGCACAGTTCCATGGCCGACCTTGCCCACAGCGTGGGCATCAGCGAGCCGACTATCGTGCGCTTCTGCCGCGCCATCGGTTGCTCCGGGTTCCAGGACTTGAAGCTCAAGCTGGCCCAGAGCCTGGCCGCCGGCGCGAGCTTCGGCCAGTTTGCGATTCACGAAGACGATTCCGTCGCCGACTACAGCCTGAAAATCTTCGACACCACCTTGCACACGCTCATGGAGGTGCGCGAGAAGCTTGACCCGGTAGAGCTGCAAAAGGCCGTGACCGCCATGTCCCAGGCCCAGCGTGTGGAGTTCTATGGTTTCGGCGCGTCCGGTGCGGTGGCGGCAGACGCCCAGCACAAATTTTTCCGCCTGCTGCTGACCGCAGCGGCCTACAGCGACCCGCACATGCAGGCGATGTCGGCGGTGACCTTGAAACCGACCGACGTGGCGATCTGCATTTCCCAGTCGGGCCGCTCCAAAGACCTGCTGATCACCGCCAACCTGGTGCGTGAAAGCGGTGCGACATTGATTACCTTGTGCCCGAGCCAGACGCCGTTGGCGGAGCTGTCCACGGTCAACCTGGCGATCGATGTGCACGAAGACACCGAGATCTACACCCCGCTGACGTCGCGTATCGCTCACCTGGTGGTGATCGACGTGCTGGCGATGGGCGTTGCCATGGCGCGGGGCCCGAGCCTGGTCAACCACCTCAAGAGCGTCAAGCGCAGCTTGCGCAGCCTGCGGTTGTCGCCCAAGTCCGTCAAAGCCCTCGACGACTGATCCAGGGCCATACACGCTCAAAATGTGGGAGGGGGCTTGCTCCCGATAGCAGTGGGTCAGTCAAAGAGAAATCGGCTGATGTACCGTAATCGGGAGCAAGCCCCCTCCCACATTTGGATTGTTTATCTATTCGGAAGATTCATCGTCCTGTAACCCCCGCGCCGTTAAACCGTCATCGCTACAACCCATCCTGTACTCCCCGTACTCGCATTGGGAGACTCCAAATGGCCCGGCCCTACGAAGACAGCAACAGCTCCGTCAAGACCCGTCGTCAACAGGAAGACCAGCGCCGCATGGCGTTCCGTCGCGCAATCGAAGACCGCTGCGACCAGCGCCAGCTGCAGCAGAGCATCAGTGACTACCCGGAACTCCACTGGCAGGCACCCGCGGCTGCCCAGCGAAACGTTCAGCCAACGCGCTGATCTGCACCCGTTCGCTGCGGATAAAGCCCAGGAACGCATGGGCCACCGGTGACAGGCGCTTGGCCTTGGCCTGCACCAGGCACCAGCTGCGGTACAGCGGCAGTTCTTCCACCGGCAGCTCCTTGAGCCCGCCGGTGGCCAGTTCCATATTGACCGCATGGCGCGTCAGCAAGGCCACGCCCAGGCCGGCGCATACGCATTCACGTTGCGCCTCGGCCGAGGCCACTTCCACCGTCTGGGTGAAGTGCACGCGTTTCTCCTTGAAATACTCCTCGCAGGCCAGTCGCGTGCCCGAGCCCGGTTCGCGCAGCAACAGCGTGTAGGGTTCCAGGTCCTGCAAACGCAACGGCCCTTGCAGGCTCAAGGGGTGATCAGGTGGCGCCACGGCCACGATCGGATTGTTGAGGAACGGCAGGAATTCCAGGCCCATGTCCTGGGGCACCATGGACATGATCACCAGGTCGTCGCGGTTGTCGGAGAGGCGGCGGATCACCTGGGCGCGGTTGACCACGGTCAGGTGCAGTTGCACCTCGGGATGCTGGCGTTTGAACGCGGCAAACAGGTGCGGCACGAAGTACTTGGCGCTGGATTCAATCGCGAGCTTTAGCTGGCCCTGCAACGAACCCTGCATGTCCGACAGCTGCATATCGAGGTTTTCCAGGCGCCCGAAAATATCCCGGCTGGCCCGTTGCAGGGCTTCGGCAGCCTCGGTCATGTAGAGCTTCTTGCCGACATAATCGAACAGCGGCTGGCCGACCAGCTCTTCGAGCTGGCGAATTTGCAGGCTCACGGCCGGTTGGGTGAGAGACATTTCCTCGGCCGCGCGGCTGTAAGAGCGCAAGTCGCACACTTCATTGAAGATCTGCAATTGACGCAATGTCATACGCATCAGCGACTTACGCATTATTTAAATCCTCTCGTCCCAGGTCGACCGGCCAACTATAAGTCTTTACTTATGAGCGACCCAATAATTATTGATTTTTGTTAATCCCTCCACGGGCTTAGTGTGTGGCTGCGACTGGCTTGAAACATTTAGTCACGCGCCGACCCGGCTCCAGCGGGTCGAAGAACGCAGCAATCGGCTCAAGGGAATTTCCAAGTGATAAAAAAGATCCTGATCGCCAACCGTGGTGAAATTGCCGTACGAATCGTGCGTGCCTGCGCCGAGATGGGCATTCGCTCGGTCGCGGTTTACTCGGACGCCGACCGCCATGCGTTGCACGTCAAGCGTGCCGACGAAGCCCACAGCATTGGTGCCGAGCCGCTGGCCGGCTACCTGAACCCGCGCAAGCTGGTGAACCTGGCGGTGGAAACCGGTTGCGATGCGCTGCACCCCGGCTACGGCTTCCTGTCGGAAAACGCCGAGTTGGCAGACATCTGCGCCGAACGGGGAATCAAATTCATCGGCCCTTCGGCTGAAGTGATTCGCCGCATGGGCGACAAGACCGAAGCCCGCCGCAGCATGATCAAGGCCGGTGTGCCGGTCACGCCCGGCACCGAAGGCAACGTCGCCGACATCACCGAGGCCCTCACCGAAGGCGACCGCATTGGTTACCCGGTGATGCTCAAGGCCACCTCCGGTGGTGGCGGTCGCGGTATCCGCCGTTGCAACAGCCGTGAAGAACTCGAACAAGCCTTCCCCCGCGTGATCTCCGAAGCTACCAAGGCGTTCGGTTCGGCGGAAGTGTTCCTGGAAAAATGCATCGTCAATCCCAAGCACATCGAGGCGCAGATCCTCGGTGACAGCTTCGGCAACGTGGTGCATCTGTTCGAGCGCGACTGTTCGATCCAGCGCCGTAACCAGAAGCTCATCGAAATCGCCCCGAGCCCGCAGCTCACCCCGGAACAGCGCGCCTACATCGGCGACCTGTCGGTGCGCGCGGCCAAGGCCGTGGGCTACGAGAACGCCGGCACCGTGGAGTTCCTGCTCGCCGAGGGCGAGGTGTACTTCATGGAGATGAACACCCGGGTGCAGGTGGAGCACACCATCACCGAAGAAATCACCGGGATCGACATTGTCCGCGAGCAGATCCGAATCGCCTCGGGCCTGCCGTTGTCGGTCAAACAGGAAGACATCCAGCACCGTGGCTTTGCGTTGCAGTTCCGCATCAACGCCGAAGACCCGAAGAACAACTTCCTCCCAAGCTTCGGCAAGATCACCCGTTACTACGCGCCCGGCGGCCCCGGCGTGCGTACCGACACGGCGATCTACACCGGCTACACCATCCCGCCGTTCTACGACTCCATGTGCCTGAAGCTGGTGGTCTGGGCGTTGACCTGGGAAGAAGCCATGGACCGCGGCCTGCGTGCCCTGGACGACATGCGCCTGCAAGGCGTGAAGACCACGGCCGCCTACTACCAGGAAATCCTGCGTAACCCGGAATTCCGCAGCGGCCAGTTCAACACCAGTTTTGTGGAAAGCCACCCTGAGCTGACCAACTACTCGATCAAGCGCAAACCCGAAGAGCTGGCCCTGGCCATCGCCGCCGCCATCGCCGCCCACGCAGGCCTGTGAGGAACATTCCAATGACTAAAAAAATCTTCGTAACCGACACCATCCTGCGCGACGCCCACCAATCGTTGCTGGCGACCCGCATGCGCACCGACGACATGCTGCCGATCTGCGACAAGCTCGATAAAGTCGGCTACTGGTCCCTGGAAGTCTGGGGCGGCGCGACCTTCGACGCCTGCGTACGCTTCCTCAAGGAAGACCCGTGGGAGCGCCTGCGCAAACTGCGTGCCGCGTTGCCTAACACGCGCCTGCAAATGCTCCTGCGCGGCCAGAACCTGCTGGGCTACCGCCATTACAGCGACGACGTGGTCAAGGCCTTCGTGGCCAAGGCTGCCGTCAACGGTATCGACGTATTCCGCATCTTCGACGCCATGAACGACGTGCGTAACCTGCGTGTGGCCATCGAAGCGGTCAAAGCCGCCGGCAAGCATGCCCAGGGCACCATCGCCTACACCACCAGCCCGGTGCACACCGTCGAGGCCTTCGTGGCCCAGGCCAAGCAGCTGGAATCCATGGGGTGCGACTCGATCGCGATCAAGGACATGGCCGGCCTGCTGACGCCGTACGCCACCGGTGAACTGGTCAAGGCGCTGAAAGCCGAGCAGAGCCTGCCGATCTTTATCCACTCCCACGACACCGCCGGTTTGGCCGCGATGTGCCAACTCAAGGCGATCGAAAACGGTGCCGATCATATCGACACCGCGATCTCCAGCTTCGCCTGGGGCACCAGCCACCCGGGCACCGAGTCTATGGTCGCCGCCCTTAAAGGCAGCGAATTCGATACCGGTCTCGACCTGGAGCTGCTGCAAGAGATCGGCCTGTACTTCTATGCCGTGCGCAAGAAGTACCACCAGTTCGAAAGCGAATTCACCGCCGTCGACACCCGTGTGCAAGTCAACCAGGTGCCGGGCGGGATGATTTCCAACCTGGCCAACCAGTTGAAAGAGCAGGGCGCTCTGAACCGCATGAGCGAAGTGCTGGCTGAAATTCCACGCGTGCGTGAAGACCTCGGCTTCCCGCCGCTGGTGACCCCGACTTCGCAGATCGTCGGCACCCAGGCGTTCTTCAACGTGCTGGCCGGTGAGCGCTACAAGACCATCACCAACGAAGTGAAGCTGTACCTGCAAGGCGGCTACGGCAAGGCGCCGGGCACGGTGAACGAGAAGTTGCGTCGCCAGGCCATCGGCAGCGAAGAAGTGATCGACGTGCGCCCGGCCGACCTGCTCAAGCCGGAGATGACCAAGCTGCGCGGCGAAATCGGCGCACTGGCCAAGTCCGAAGAAGACGTGCTGACCTACGCCATGTTCCCGGACATCGGGCGCAAGTTCCTCGAAGAACGCGACGCCGGCACCCTGACGCCTGAGGTGCTGCTGCCTATCCCTGAAGCCGGCGGCGTGGCCCGTGCCGGTGGTGAAGGCGTGCCGACCGAGTTCGTCATCGACGTGCACGGCGAAAGCTACCGTGTGGACATCACCGGTGTCGGTGTGAAAGCCGAAGGCAAGCGCCATTTCTACCTGTCCATCGATGGCATGCCGGAAGAAGTGGTGTTCGAACCGCTCAACGAATTCGTCGGCGGTGGCGGCAGCAAGCGCAAGCAGGCCAGCGAGCCGGGGCATGTCAGCACGGCGATGCCAGGCAATATCGTCGATGTGCTGGTCAAGGAAGGCGATGTGGTCAAGGCCGGCCAGGCCGTGCTGATCACCGAAGCGATGAAGATGGAAACCGAAGTGCAGGCTGCGATTGCCGGCAAGGTGTCCGCCGTTCACGTGGCCAAGGGCGACCGGGTGAACCCTGGCGAAATCCTGATTGAAATCGAAGGCTGATCCAGCCTTCGACACTACCGTTTAATCCTCGGGGGGGCAGGTGCCCCCCTTTTTTTTGCCAATTTTTTAATGGTCAGCGGAGGGTGCGGCGCTCTGCTTGCGCTTGAAGCCGACAAAAATACCCTCAGGTTTGTAGAGCAGTTCAGGTTCCAGGGTGGTCAGGTTGCTGGTAACGGCGCTGAATGTTCCCTTGATGGATGCCGCATCCGCGATACGTAGCTGGCGCGTGAGCAGTGCTTCACTTTCCGGTTGTACATCAAGTTTCAGGGTGGCGTTATCCAGCGTTAACGTATTGCCGACTTTCAGCGTGGAGTGGGCTTGGTCTGCGCCCACTTTGAACGCCATGGTCGATCCTGGTTTGAGGTGCAGATCCTTCCAGATCCGGGTCCGTGGTGTATTTTCAGGATCGAGCAGCAGAGTACCCGCGACATTAAGGGAGTCGACGGTGCCGCCGGAGTAGCTGCCGCCCGCATCAATATCCAGGGTCCCCTTGATAACGCTGCGGTTGGTCAAGGCAGCATCGCCGTACACCTTGCCGTGCCGATTGTCGTGCAGTGCACCGGTCAGTTCCCAGGCGCCCTTGCCGACCCACAGGTGTTGCATTCGGGTCGCACCTTCGAACGTGCCGCCTTTGGTGTCATCGAGAACCACCTGGTTGGTACCGCTGCCGCCATCGACTTCGCCTTTGAAGCGGCTGCCATTTTTGACAACCAACAGGTCGTCACCGCCGCCCATGTCCAGAGCGACTCCATTGCCACCTGCAATCAGGCCATGGTTGATCACCTCATCGGCCTTTTCTCCCTTCAGGGCCATACCCGTGCCGGATTGGGCCGTGATGCTTCCTCGATTCTCCAGCCAGACAGAGGTGAGCCCGGAGCTGCTCAGGCCATGACCCGGTGAGTTGATGTGCACGCCCGGGCTGTTGACGATGTCGACGGCTTTGATGATGTGTGACTTATCAAGGTTGGACGGGGTTTGGGTGAGGCGCGCGATCTCGTCGATATTCATCCCGTCGCGGCGCGGGGAGTTAGGCGTGGTGATGACTTTGACAATATTGGTGCCGAGCTGGCCATTTGAGGCCTGGCGGGCGGGGTGCCCGAACGAGCGCGGAGTGGTTGGAGGCGCGGTGTGTGGCTCGGGTGCTGCGGCGTGCGGAGTGGCAGCCTCGGCCAAGGCGTTGGCGCTTTGTGCGAAGAGTGCACCAAGGGGAGGGAAAAACGAGAGTGTCGATATCATGATTTCCGGCCTCGTTTGTATAGGAGACCGGAGTGTAGCGAGCAAAAAGTGGTGCTTAATGTCAGCCTTCAAGACCTGTGTGAGTGTGAAGGTTCTTCAGTTTCTGTCTTAAAACGCGCTTTGCCATTGGCCCATTAGTCCATGGTTGCGGCTGTTGTCGCCCACTTCGGCGGTGTACGCGATGCTCAGGGTCTGGTGCTCCGAAAGACGCATGTCCAGCCCCGTGCGCAAGGCCAGATTATCTCGGTCCAGCGAGGTACCGCCGATGCTGAACGCGCTGTTGAAGTCCTCGCGGGTTTCCCTGGCAAAGGATTGGCGTACGCGGCTGTTGGTGTCGCCATACAAGTGTTTCCAATGGGCGCTCAGGTGCGGCTTGAGGGTGATCCGGTCGGCCACTGCGATGTCGCGGCTCAAGCGCAGGCCGAAGGTGCTGCTGAGGTTTTGCTGGGTTTGGGTGCCCACGTTCAACGCGCTATGGCCACCTTTCTCGGAGAAGCGGTCACGGTGATACCGCTGGAAGCCGATTCCGGCAAACGGTTCGGCATGCAAGCCGTCGGTGACGAACCGATGGCCCAGTTCGGCGAATGCGTTCTGGCTCTGGGCCTTGTACTTGCCCGTGAGGCGTTCGCGGTAATCGATGAAGTCGAAGTCCACACTGCGCGTGTTCTGCCCGGAATGGCTGCTGTACAGCGCGCCCAGGCGTAAAGCCCATGGACCGTCCTGGCGCACCGCATAGGCGCCCAGGTGCCAGCTGTCCACTTCACCGTTGAAATGCCGGGCGCTCAGGTCGCTGCCAGACTTGCCGCCCACCACGCCGACCCGCCAGGCGTCATCGATTGCTCCATCTGCACCCAGCAACAGGCCCTGGCTGCTTTGTTTCAAGCCGGCGCTGCCGTGTTGGGCATCGAGGGCACCGCTGCTGGCCAGGCCTTGGAGCCAGACACGGCCGTCCTCACCGGTGTGGTTATCCAATTGGCGTATGGCTGTCAGCAGGCTGGCGTGCAAGCGTTTCATGCTGTTTTGAGTGGCCGTGCCCAGGTTGGCGTTCTGGCTGCCGGCCAATTGCTCCAGCAGCGTACCCAAGCGACCTGGCTCCAGGCTGCTCAAGTACAGCCCGTAGTTTTCAAGCTGGTACTTTTCCCAGTCACTCAACTCCTCCGATGCCAGCGCGGCATCCACTGCGGAGTCCAGCACGCGGGCAACGCTCAGGCCGTTACGACTGTTGGCTCGGTCGATGAAATAGAAATCTTCGGGGGTGGGAGTGGCCGGGTCGAAATGAGTTTTCTGGTGATGTTTCGCAATCTGTTCGAACCACTCGCTGTCGGGTTCCATGTCGTCACGGGCCTGTGCGTACTGAGCACAGGTGGCCCCCAGCGCGAGCGTGATGGCGAGTACGAGTTGTTTCTGAATGAGTGGCATGTAAACCCACCTCCTGATGTATGAGGCGGGGAATTTAGCGGGGCACCCGGGGGATAACTGTCAGGCCAAGCACCGCGTGTTTGCGGGAGATGTCTCTAGTCCGATGCGATAAAAGTTCAGCTCGATTGGCGCAGTAAGCCTGAGGGCGATAGTGACTTCAATGACCTCACTCTCGCCTCGCATATCCCTTGCCATAGTGCCGCTCCATGCGTGCCTGGATCAGTTCCAGGCCGAGGGACATCACCCAGTAAATGATCGCAGCGGTGGTGAGCATCTCGATATAACGGTAGCTGGAGCGCCCGTAGGATTGCGCCAGGAACATCACTTCCCACACGCCCATCACCGAGATCAGCGACGAGTCCTTGAGCATGGAGATGAACTGGTTGGTCGCCGGCGGGACGATGGTGCGCATGGCCTGGGGCAGGGTGACGTGCCAGAAGATCGCACTGTCGCGCATGCCCAGGGCCAATGCGGCTTCCCGTTGCCCCTGAGGGACGCCCAGGATGCCGGCGCGGAAGATCTCGCTCAGATACGCGCCGTAGTTCAGCGACAGCGCGATGATCCCCGCGACGATGGCGCCCGGCACCAGGCCCAGCTGCGGCAGGCCCAGATAGATCAGCAGGATCTGGATCAGCAACGGCGTGCCACGGAAAAACGACGCGTAGAAGCTGGCGATACCAAAGGCCACGGCACTTTTGGACAAGCGCCCGAGCGCGGTGATGAAGCCTAGCACCGACGAGGCGGCAATCGAACACAGGCACAGGAACAGCGTCAGCGCTGCGCCTTGCAGGAAGCCATTGGGTGCCAGGTGCAGGCCGACCAGGTTGGGCAGCTTGTCGAGAATGATCGAGAACTTCAGGTCAAAGCTCAGGAAGAAACTGGCAAACAGGGCGAACAGCGCCGCCCAGGTCAGGTAAAGCCGCGTGCGAAAGCCCAGCAGGGCGCGCGCAGGTTTTGGGGGAACACTCATTGGCTGATATCGGCACCGATCCATTTTTGCGACAGTTTGCTCAGGGTGCCGTCCTGTTTCAACTGGGCAAACACCTCACGCACCTTGGCGTCCCACTGGGCGTCGCCTTTTTCGATGGCCACCGAGTTGGGTTCGGCATACAGCGCTGCGCCGGCGAGTTTGAAGCGTTTGTCCTGGTCCAGGCGCGGTTGGGCCGTGACCAGGTTGGTCAGGATCGCATCCAGGCGCACTCCTGCGCCCAGGCCGAGGTCCTGGAAGGCGACGTTATCGGTGTCGTACGGGGCGATCTGCACGTTCTCGAACGGGTACTGCAACTGGGTGTCCTCGGCGCCTTCGATCACCAGGTTCTTGTTCAGGTAGCTCTCGTAGCTGGAGGCGCTGGTGAGGCCGACTTTCTTGCCGCTCAGGTCCTTGGCGCCGTGGATGCTGTCATCCTTGGCATTGACCACGATCACGGCAGGGGAGGCGTAATACTCCACCGGGAAGTCGAAGACTTCGGCGCGGGCCTTGCTCGGGGTCATCGAGCAGATGCAGATGTCATAGCGCCCGCTCCAGCGGCCGGCGGCGATCACGTCCCACGACGGCGTTTCCAGGCGTAGTTTCACACCGAGCTTTTGCGCGACAGCCTTGGCCACATCGACATCGAAGCCGTCGAGCTGGTTTTGCTCGTTGAGGAACGAGAACGGCGGGTAGCTTTCCATCAGCACGCCCACCAGTTCTTTTTTCTTCTCAACCCGGTCCAGGGTCGCGCCGCCAAAGGCTTGGGTGGAGGCAGCAAGCATCGTCAGGCCCAAGGCCAATAGCGGTTTAAGTTTCAAGGAGGCACCTGAATAAAAAAGAGGTTGTTATGAACCGAACGGAACGTATTAAATAGTTATAAGAACGACTCTCATAGTGAGTTATTTTCATAAGCTTATGAGTAAAAAGCATATGGGCGCAGTAAGCACAGTAATTCTGGACGGCGGCATGGGCCGTGAACTGCAACGCCGCGGTGCGCCCTTCAGGCAGCCGGAGTGGTCGGCGCTGGCATTGAGCGAAGCACCGCAGGCGGTGGAGGCGGTGCATGCGGCCTATATCGACAGTGGCGCCAACGTGATTACCAGCAACAGCTATGCGGTGGTGCCGTTCCATATCGGCGAGGCGCGCTTTGCTGCCGAAGGCCAGGCCCTGGCGGCGCTGGCGGGTGAATTGGCCAGACGGGCGGTGCAGGCTTCGGGCAAGGCCGTGCGTGTGGCCGGCTCGTTGCCGCCGCTGTTTGGTTCGTATCGGCCTGATCTGTTCGAGCCGCAGCGCGTATCTGAGCTGTTGACGCCACTGGTACAGGGCCTGGCACCCCATGTCGATCTGTGGCTGGCGGAGACCCAGAGCTCAATCGTCGAAGCGCGGGCGATTCATGCGGGCCTGCCGAAGGATGGCAAGCCGTTCTGGCTGTCGTTTACCTTGAAAGACGAAGACACCGACGAAGTACCGCGCCTGCGTTCCGGCGAACCGGTGGCGGACGCGGCCGAAGCGGCGGCGCAGTTGGGTGTGCAAGTGTTACTGTTCAATTGCAGCCAGCCGGAAGTAATCGGCGCGGCGATCGATGCCGCACGCCAAACCTTCGAACGGTTGGGCGTGGCGATTCAGATCGGTGCCTACGCCAACGCCTTCCCGCCACAGCCCAAGGAAGCCACGGCCAACGACGGCCTGGACCCCTTGCGCGAGGATCTCGACCCACCGGGCTACCTGCAGTGGGCGGCGGACTGGAAAAAGCGCGGTGCCAGCCACTTGGGCGGGTGCTGCGGGATCGGGCCGGAGCACATTGCGGTGCTGGCCCAGAAGCTGGGGTAAGCCTTAAAGCGCCTGGCGGCGACACTCCGCCAGGCCCTTCAACTGCCCGGAACCTGCCTGGTTCGCCTCCGACAACCACGCCTCAAACCCCGCACCCACCGTCGGCCATTCCGAATCCAGGATCGAATACCACGCCGTATCGCGGTTCTGCCCCTTCACCACCATATGCTGGCGGAACACCCCTTCAAAACTGAACCCCAACCGCTCAGCCGCATATTTGGAGCGGGCATTGCCGTTGTTGCACTTCCACTCCAGGCGGCGGTAGCCCTGTTCGAACGCGTATTTGGCCAAGAGATACACCGCCTCGGTGCTTTTGGGTGAGCGCTGCATCGGCGCGCCGAAGGTGACATGGCCGATTTCGATACGGCCCTGGGCCGGGACGATGGACATCAGGCTGAGGATGCCCTGCACCTGGCCGGACGCACGGTCGACCACGCTGAAGAAATACGGGTCGCTGTTCGCCGCATGGTTGTTCAACCACGCATCAAACGCGGCGCGCTCGGCAAACGGGCCGTAAGGCAGGTAATCCCACAACTTGGGGTCGGCACCGGGGCCTTCGAGGGCTTGCCACAATTGAGCGGCGTGGCGGGCCGGGTCGAGTTTTTCCAGGCGGATAAAGCGCCCTTCAAGCAGTTGCGCGGTGGGCGCCGGGGCGCCTTTCCAGTCGGCGAGAGAAGTGGACATGCTGCGCTCCTTAAAGACCTTTGCGAAATTGAATGAAGCCAGGGCGTTCGGCGATGCGCTCGTAGAGCTGGATCGCGGTGGTGTTGGTCTCGTGGGTCAGCCAGTGCACCTTGCAGCAGCCGTCGGCCTTGGCAGTGGCGTAGACGAACTCGATCAGTTTACGGCCGACACCGGTGCCGCGCTGGGCCGGGTCCACCAGCAGGTCCTGCAGGTAGCAGGAGTTCTCGATGCTCCAGTTGGAACGATGGTAGATGAAGTTGACCATGCCCACCGCCTTGCCATCCTGCCAGGCCAGCGCGGAGTGGGTCGGCTCATGGGCATCGATCAGACGCTGCCAGGTGCTTTGGCTGACGGCGTCCGGCAGTTCGGTGTTGTAGAACGTCAAGTACGCCTGCCACAGCGGCAGCCAGGCGGCGTGGTCGGTTGCGGTGACCGGGCGGATCTCGATCTGGCTCATTCTGAAACTCCTTGGGGAATAAAGCGCGCGAGGGTCTGGTCGCGTATATCGGCGCTGGCGGCCAGGCCGTCGCGCACGCCGGCGATGTCCACCGCGCTGCGGTTCTGGCTGAGTTTGCGTTTGCCGATCAGGCGTTCGATCGGCAGGCTGAAGCCGACGATGGCCTTGAGCATGCCGTCAATGTAATCAGCCGGGGCGTCGCTGACTTTCCAGGGCTGGGCGCGATTGCCCTCGTGGCGGTCAGTGAGGGCGCTGACCACGCCTAGCAGGCGCTCGGCATCGGTAAACACCTCGGCCTTGCCATAGGCATGCACCGCGATGTAATTCCAGGTGGGCACCACTTTGCCGTGCTCAGCCTTGGCCGGGTAAAACCCCGGGCTGACATAGGCCTCGGCGCCGGCAAAGATCACCAAAGCCTCGCTGCCGTCTTGCAGGTCTTGCCACTGCCGATTGGCCTTGGCCAGGTGCCCGTAAAGCGTGCCGTTGGGGCCTTCGTCGGGATTGAGCAGCAGCGGCAAGTGGCTGGCCTGCAGGCCTTGATCGCCAAAGGTGACCAACTGCGCCAGGCGTGTGTGCTGGATCAGTTGCTGTATTTCGGGCAAGTCGTCGAGGGCAAAAGCGCGTGGTGTGTACATGAATATTTTCCTTGGCGAATGCCTGCATCCTAGGCAGGCTAATGGTTCGTTGTAAGAGCCATCTTCGGCCAATTTCATAGGTCCAATATGATGTCGCCCATTTCGCCGCCGCTGTCCTTCAACCCTGCCGGTATCGAGCTGGATCGTCGCCAAGGCCTGACGCGCCAGCTTTATGAAGCCCTGCGTCAGCGCGTGCTGGATGGGCGCCTGGCCAGCGGTACGCGCCTGCCCGCCAGCCGTG
The DNA here is from genome assembly GCF_005233485.1 of Pseudomonas sp. CFBP13509. Taxonomy (NCBI): domain Bacteria; kingdom Pseudomonadati; phylum Pseudomonadota; class Gammaproteobacteria; order Pseudomonadales; family Pseudomonadaceae; genus Pseudomonas; species Pseudomonas sp. CFBP13509. Next base: position 250,066 of record NZ_QGAA01000003.1, on the reverse strand, counting down.
ACCTGGCCGCTGCGCTGTTGATTTCCCGCAACAGCGTCGTGCGCGCCTACGATCAGTTGTACGCCGAGGGGTTTGTCGAAGGCCGTGTGGGTGATGGCACCTATGTCGCCCAATTGCCCACGGCAAAAAAACTATCCACAAAAGTATCCACAGGCTTATCAACAAGGTTATCCCCAGCCTTATCCACAAAGTGGATGGATTTGCCGCAAGATCTCGACGGCGAAGTTATCCACAGGCCGGCCTTGGGGCGCGTGCAAAGTAACCATTTGCCACAGCCGCCGTCGGGGCCGCCCAAGGCATTTCGCGTGGGCGTGCCAGCCTTCGATCTGTTCCCTTTCGAGGTCTGGGCCAAGCTCAACGGGGCGTTCTGGCGCAAGCCGGACCTGGCGCAGCTGTGCTATGGCGACCCGGCGGGTGACAGCCGCCTGCGCGGCCTGATCGCCGCTTACCTGCGCAGCTCACGGGGCATGCAATGTACGGCTGAGCAAATAGTGATCACCAGCGGTGCACAACAGGCAATCAGCCTTTGTGCACAGCTGCTGGTAGAGCCAGGCGATGGGGTAGCGGTGGAAAACCCGGGCTATCGGGCCGCCGGGCACGCGTTCGCACTGGCCGGTGCCAACCTGCAGGGCGTGCCGGTGGACAGCGACGGCATCGATTGCCAGGTCCTGAATACCTTGGGTGATTGCCGCCTGGCCTATGTCACGCCCTCCCACCAATATCCGCTGGGCGTGGTGATGAGCCTGGCGCGGCGCCTGGAGTTGCTGGCCTGGGCCGAGCGCACCGGCGGTTGGATCGTGGAGGACGACTATGACGGCGAATACCGCTACAGCGGCGCACCCCTGGCGCCGCTGGCCGCGCTGGACCGCAGCGGCCGCGTGCTGTACGTCGGTACCTTCGGCAAAGTCGCATTCCCGGCCTTGCGCCTGGGCTATCTGGTATTGCCGCCAGGCCTGGTTGATGCTTTCTCACGGCGCCGTGCGGTGGATATGCGCCACTCGGAAGTCAGTACCCAGGCGGTGATGGCCGAGTTTATGGCGGCCGGGCACTTCCAGCGGCATATCCGCCGGATGCGGCGCGCGGCATTGAGCCGGCGCAATGCCTTGCTCGCCGGGTGGCCGCGTGGTCTGCCGGGGGTGGGCGAGTTGCCCGTTATCGCTGCAGGGCTGCACATGACCGTGCGCGTGGACAGCCTGGCCCGCGAGCAACAGCTGCTTGAGCAGGCCCGTGCCGTGGGCGTCGAAGTCAATGGTTTAAGCAGTTACTGGCTGGCGCACTCCACCACTCCGGCAGACCAGCGCGCCGGCCTGGTGCTGGGTTTTGCCGCCGTACCCGAGACGGCCGTTGCCGAGGCCCTGGCAACGTTGCGCAGGGCCTGGCAGCACGATTGACGGTCAGGCCTGGAAAAACAACGATCGGGCCAGGATCGGGCTGATTTCACTGCGATAAATCGCGATCTGGTCACGGTCGCTCAAGCCCGTGCGGTGTACAGCACCCCCCAGCTTCTGCTGGTCGCGGGTCTTGAGGTGGCCGGCGGTGTAGTGCTCCAGCGCCGTCTGGGGAGACTCATAGTGAAAGTGCGCATACCAGAGCACCGCATGGGTCTGGTGATCACGCACCTCGTATTCGTCCAGGTAGTTTTTGCCGGGGCCCTTGAGCCGCCGCCGCGTGACCACTTTGGCGATTTTCACCAGGCCTTGGCTGTGCAGCCACTCCACCCGTGCCGCCGTGGGTGGTTGTTGTTTGGTCATGCTGATGCGGGTGCTTGTGCCCAGTTCGTATAGCCGTTGTGCGGCGTCATTGAGCCGGCGGTTCAGGGCTGCGGCGGGCGGACGGTCGCTTTCCGTGAGGTTGAGCCGGGTGAGCGCCTCTTCGATCGTGGCCATTGCGTGTTCAAGGCGTGCGGCGTACTGGTGGAACATCTCTTCGATTTCCACCGGAATACGCCCGGCTTTCTTCGCGTGGTCCAGGGTGCGCACGGTGGCGGCGGGCTCTTCATCCAGCAGGCTCTGGGCGGCGTCGATGCTGCTACCCAGGTCGATCACCTGGGGCTCACGCGGGCTTGAGGGTGTGCTCTGGCGTTCGACCCAGACCCCAGGGGTTTTTTCGTGAAAGGTCGCGATGAGTTTGCCCGTCACTGGGGCCTTGACGTCCACCAGGCCGCTTTCGGCTTCACGGGGCTCGCCCACCACCACCCCGTTAAAGCGTGTCTTGATGACTTTGCGCTTGGGTGTCGGGGGGGCTTTTGATGGGCCAGGCTTGGGCTCCAGGGCTTTTCGTTGCCTGATCAAGAGCGCCAGTTCATGCACCGCCTGTTGGTTGAATTCATCGATGCGTTGGCGCAGGTGTTCCAGGGGTTCTCGCTGCACCTGTTCCGGGTGTTCGGCGTGCAGGTCCAGCAGGCGTTGGTCGACAATCGCGAACTGGTCGACCAGGCTGTTGAGCACGTCAATACGCTCGTGCAGGTCGCTGATGCTGGTTTCCACCAGGGTCTCGATCCACGTTTGCACCGTGAGATCGGCGGTATCCACGATGTCATTGAGTTGTACCCGGGCGTCGGTGAAGGCCTCCCCGCTGCCTTCGCCAATACACAGGTAGCGGCTGAGGGTGAGTTGCATGGCCTTGAGGTCGTGCAGCTTGAAGTCGGGCAGGGCCTGCACGCTGGTGTGGATGACCTTGGCACCCTCTATGCCCAGGCTTTCCAATTGGCGATAGCGCGATTGCGCATACTCCATGCGGTTGATCATATCCAGGTTCAGCTTCGCCATCGTCTGTGCGATCTCGTTACGCTGCTTGATGTCCAGGGCGGTTACGGCTTCCATGTCTTCCACCGACACCAGCAACTTGTCGCGAAAGACCGGCAAGCGTTCCGAGATGGCCGAGCGGGTCAGCAGCAGTTGTTTGTTCAGGTAGTCGATCATCGAACTCTGGTAGTTGGGTACCGAATCGATGACATTCAGCGAACGTAACTGGCGAATGGGCACGTCATAGTCGGCCAGGCGGCTGTCGACCTTGTCGAGGAACGCCTGGCGCTGGCGATCGGAGGAGGGCCCGGGCACCGGGTCTATCGCGGCGTGGGCCTGGGCGACTTCAGCTTGCCCGCGCCGTTCGTCGGCATCGAATTGGTTGAGTTTCTGCCGGAGGTCGGTGATCCGCGAAGGTGCCTTGCCGCGAGCCGATTGCCGGCGATTCCTGAAACCGGCACCGCGCAGGCGCAGGCGAGTGTCGACAAACCATTGCCCGGCCAGGTTGCTCACCAGCAGCGGGCCGACGTGAGTGGGGCGGCCCGGATCGACGATCATGACATTGTCGTTTTCATCCACCGCCACCTCGAACCAGCGTGCGCCCACCGGCGCGTACCATTTATCGGCAAGCGCACAGAGATGCAGGTGCGGCCCTGTTTCCTTGACGGCTTCCCCCAGCCCGTCGGGCCTGGCCACTTTGAAGCGATCCAACGTGGCCCCCAGGCTTGTCGGAGAGCGTTGGAGTGCGCCGCTGTTGTACAGCGGGCCTTGATGGCGAGCGGGCGGTTCGGCGTCGGGCAAGTCGGGGCGGCGCATCACGGGGATCCGGCGCTCCGGCGGCAGTCTGGTTTCAGGCGCTTGGGTCGGGGTGGCTTCATGTTTCGGCAACGTGGCCTTGGGCGTCTTTCGCAGCGGCGGATGGCGCAGGGCGACGTGCAGCACCAGGGCCATGCCCAGGTTGAGCAGCAGATCCACCTGGGCTGTCCAGGACACCTGCCCGTCAGGCTCCGGCTCCGCCTGGGCGGTCGCCTGCAGGTCGTCCATGATTTGCCAGATCCAGGCCGCGATGCCCACGGTGCGGCCTATGAATGGCAACGCCGCGCTGAAAATCAGCCAGCCGGCTTCTCGATAGCTTGCCCAGCGTTTCTGGGCGTTGGACACCGATTGCCGCGTCGCCAATTCAACCATCGCGTTGGCGTTGTCCCTGAACAGCGTCGCCAGGCTGTCGTTGCCCATCACTTCGTCGCTCAAGGCCAGGGGGCCGCTCATTTGCACCACCACTTGCGGCTCCACCAACCCGCGCACCACGGTCCACGGCGAAGGTAATGCGGCAGGGAAGACATACTGCTCGTAGTTGAAGCGCACATCTTCGGCCAGCCAGGCCAGTACCGAGTCGCGCAGGGTGCGGTGATGCTTGATGGCGTACAACAGGTTTTGCCGTGACGGGTACTGGATCAGCACTGGCTCCAGCAGTGGGCGGTACAACAGGCACGGGCCTTGGGTGTGGTCGCGGGGGCCGATCACAAACATATTCGCCACCCCATCCTGCGCCTGGCTGGTGCGCAGGGTTGGAATGAACGCCAGGCGCCGGATGACGATCTCTTGTCCCTCGACCTGCCGTTCATGGACGTGTGCCTGCACCGCGGCAGCGATATAGCGATAACCGCGATCATCGATGCCGTGCAGGCCCTGGATCTTCCACTGCAAGGCCAGCAGTGGCAGTTGCACCCGCAAGTGCGAGGTGTAGAGGGTTTGCCGGCGCCTTGATTGAACGGGGTCGTCGAGCAAGGTGTGTTTGATCAGCGTCGGGTAGCGTTCACCGATGTCGAGGGTTTCGATCACGTCCTTGAGGTAGTTGTACGTCAGCCATTGCGGCCCCTCGCCGCCGTTGTAGTGCACGCTGGGCGTACCGGTGGGCAGCCCGGTGAGGTTTTCCAGGGCCAGGTCGATCAGGCTGCGCCGGGTGATGTCAGTGGTTCCGGGCAGCACGAAGGTGCCCCAGACCACCGGGCTCTCGATGCTGATCTCTATCTTGTCCAGGTTCAGGCTCGCGCCATTTGCATGGGCCTTGATCCGGTTTTGCAGTTGCTGCCTGGCGTAGTCGCGGATCGGCGGGATACCGTCCTGGAAAGACTGCCCGTGGTTGTGGGTATGCAGTTCGGCCAGCTCGATCACATAACGGCTGTAGGTCGATACGTCCAGGTCCGAGGCATTGGCAAGCCAGTCGGGAAGTTGCTCGTGGATCTGGCGGATGCTCGACAATGAGTGATCGCTCAAGTCTTCAATCACCGGCAGGATGCGCGCGACGGCCTGGCCGGTGACGGCAGCCGTGGCGGGGGCTTCAAGGTCGGCGGAGCCAATTGATCCGATGGCCTGCAATTGCAGGGCGATCAGGTTGCACGCCAGGCTGTCGAAAAAATCCCCGGCGGGTTCGTACAATCGCCATTGCACGGTTACCTCCCCCTCCGCTTGAGTCAGTGCCGCGGGCAAGGCTTCGCCGAGCTTTTGCAGTGACTCGAATTTCTCGTAGCCGTTGATCAGCGAATACGTCAGGACCCGCTGGCGTTGCTCATGTACCCCGATCAGCACCGCGATATCCGACAGGCCGACGTGAGTGGAGCGGTTGTTTTTAAGGCCATCTATATCGATCAGGTAAGCGTGTGTCTGGAATGTGTCGAAGTTCCGACGCTTGGCCCGGTCTGGAAAGTGGAACAACGTCCTGGCCATGGCGCAATCGTGTTCATCCCAGCCGTCCTGCACGGTGACGTTCCACACGTTGCGCAGGGAATGGGAAAGTGTTTGCCAGCGTGGGCCCGCCAGGCCGTTGGAAGCGTTCCAGTAGTCAAGTTGCTGCTCCTGGAAGGCGGTAAAGATCAGCGCCGCCAGCTCATTGATCAGCCGCGCAATGGCATCGATCTGCACCGGCAGGTGCACGGCGGGCTTGGCCTCGGGCTCCAGGGTGAGGAAGTGTTCGCCGTCGATATAGATCACCGGCTCGGGCGCCAGGGCCTGGTTGGCCAGCACCGAGGTCAGCGATTGCGCGGTGGCGGGTGCGGATTGGATGACATCGCCAACGATGCGCCAGTGCGGCGTGATGACCATGGCCAGGTCAGGGTCGATAGCGAGTGTCGGGTATTGCTCCATGAGGGACGAACGCAACAGGTTGGCGGCAACGTCGCGGATCGACGGGCCGACGCTCAGTTGCGTCAGCAGCTCATAGCTGCTGGGCGGGCGATTGTTGCTAGGGGGTGAATCGTTGGGCATCTGCAGCTCCTTGGCCTGGGTCGGCATGAAGAGCTGCAAGGTAATTGGCGCTGCGGCCGGGCGGTCGGTAGATAAGTCACCATGGCCGGGAAGCGCACTTCCCGGCCACATTTGCTCAGGTCCCGGACTTGATCCTGGACCAGGCGCGGGTCCTGGCGCGTTCGGCGTCACGTCCCAGAGGTTTCAAGGTATAGAGCGTGGCCATCGCGGCTTCGGTGGGGTACAGGTTGGGATTGTTGCGGATCGCCGGGTCCACCTGCCTGGTAGCGTCTTTGTTGGGATTGGGGTAGCCGACAAAATCACTGATCGGCGCAATGACGTGCGGTTGCAGCAGGTAGTTGATGAAGGTGTAGGCGTCCTGGGGGTTCTTCGCGCCCTTGGGAATGGCGAGCATGTCGAACCAGATCGGCGCGCCTTCCTTGGGCAGGCGCATGTCTACGATCACGCCGTTCCTGGCCTCCTTGGCGCGGTTGGCGGCCTGGGAGAAGCTGCCGGAGTAGCCGACGGCGACGCAGATGTCGCCGTTGGCGATATCGGCCATGTACTTGGAGGAGTGGAAGTAGGTGATGTACGGGCGGATCTTCAGCAGCAAGGCTTCGGCTTTTTCATAGTCCTTGGAGTTGTTGCTGTTGGGGTCCAGGCCCAGGTGCTGCAAGGCCAGGGGCAGGATCTCCGAGGGTGAATCCAGCAGTGCCACGCCGCATTGCTTGAGCTTGCTGATGTTCTCCTCCTTGAAGATCAGGTCCCAGCTGTCCACCGGTGCATCTGCGCCCAGCGCGGCCTTGACCTTGTCGGGATTGAAACCAATCAGGATGGTGCCGTACATGTAGGGCACGGCGAATTTGTTGCCCGGGTCGTTGGCCTCGATCAGCTTCATCAACTTGGGATCGAGGTGGTTCCAGTTCGGCAACTGGCTGCGGTCCAGGGCCTGGAACACACCGGCCTCGATCTGTTTGGCCAGGAACACGTTGGACGGCACCACCACGTCATAGCCGGAATTACCGGTGAGTAGCTTGGCTTCCAGGGCTTCGTTGGTGTCGAAGATGTCGTAGACCAGTTTGATCGACGGGTTTTGGGCCTTGAAGTCTTCCAGGGCCTTGGGGGTGATGTAGTCGAACCAGTTGTAGACCCGCAGGTTTTTTTCTTCAGCGTGCGCGGCGGTGCTTAATACGGCGGCGCAGAGCACAAGCGACTTGAACAGATTCATTCGACTGCCCCTTCAAAACCTTCGAGAACGTTGACGGCATTGATGCCGATTTCTTCCACCGCGTAACCGCCTTCCATCACGAACAGCGTCGGCTTGCCCAGGCGGGCGATACGCTTGCCCATGGCCAGGTAGTCGGGGCTGTCGAGCTTGAACTGCGAGATGGGGTCGTCCTTGAACGTATCGACGCCCAGGGACACCACAATGACGTCGGCGCCGTAGCCCTCAATCGCCTGGCAAGCCTGTTCCAGTGCGGCGCTCCAGGTGTCCCAGCCCGAACCGGCCGGCAACGGATAGTTAAAGTTGAAACCCTCTCCGGCCCCGTCGCCCCGCTCATCGGCATAGCCGAGAAAAAACGGAAACTCGGCTTCCGGGTGCCCGTGGATCGAGGTAAAGAGCACGTCACTGCGCTCATAGAAAATCGATTGGGTGCCGTTACCGTGGTGGTAATCCACGTCGAGGATCGCAACCTTCCTGTGGCCGTGATCGAGAAATGCCTGGGCGGCGATGGCGGCGTTATTGAGGTAGCAATAACCGCCCATCAAGTCGCTGGCGGCGTGGTGTCCCGGTGGCCGGCACAGCGCGAAGGCACTGTGGGCGCCTTGCTGGATCGCCCGTTGCGCGGTCAGCGCCACCTGCGCCGCACTGTAGGCTGCCTGCCAGGTGCCGGCGGTAATCGGCGCGCCGCCGTCGAAGCTGTAGTAACCCAACTGGCCGTGCAGGCTGGTGGGCATGACGGCGCGCAGGGTGCGGGCGGGCCAGGTATAGGGCAGCAGGTCGCCGTCCTGGCCGAACTCGAGCCAACGGGCCCAGGCACCTTTGAAAAAATCCAGGTACTCGCGGCTGTGGATGCGCTGCAAGGGGGCCAGGTCAAAGTCCTGCGGGGCTTGCACCGGGCCGAGCTGGCGGTCCTTGACCCGCTGCAGCACATGGTCGGCGCGGGCGGGCATTTCGAAGCAGGGCATCAATTGCCCGTCCATCAATTCACAACGGCCGTGGTGCAGATGATGATCGTCCGAATAGATCGTCAGCATTGTTGTTCTCCGCAGGCTGCTTGGGATGCCTTGCAGTGTTGCGGCGTGGGCAGGTTTGGAGAACGGCAGGAGCGGCCAAAAGGGGATAAATATGGCCAAAGCCTGTGTCCGTTATTCGCCCCATGTGGGGGCACGCGACTCAAGCGCGGAACTGACTCGGTGCCACGCCGCTCCAGCGTACGAAGGCGTGCCTGAAACTTGCGGTTTCACTGAAGCCTAACTGCTCGGCGATGCGATAGATCGGCAGTTGGTCCTCGCCCAGCAACTGCTTGGCCCGCTCGAAGCGTAACTCGTCCAGCAGTTCCTGATAGCTGCAACCCAGGTCATGCAGATGCCGGCGCAAGGTGCGCGGCGAACAGTTCATCTGCCCGGCCAGGCCATCGATGCCGGGGGCGGCGTTCAATTGGGCGGCCAGCAATTGGCGTACCCGGCCGAGCCAGGCCTGGCGCCCGGTGAATTCGGTGTTCTGTTTGCGGCAGCGCTCGGCCATGGCGCGGTGGGTGATGGGGTCGGCCAGCGGCAACGGCTGGTCGAGCCAGCGCCGGTCGAAAGCGAAGGCATTGGCGCTGGCAGCGAAGGCAAGAGGGCAATCGAAGTGCTCGGCATAGCGTGCGCGATAGTCGGGGGCGCGGTGTTCGAAACGCGCACCGAGCAACGGCAGGGCATGGCCCAGCAGATCGTCACAGATGACCTTCAACGACACCAGGCAGAACTCGACATTGAAGGTGGCCAGCGCCGGGTTTTCCCGATACCCGTCGGCGGTGAACCAGATGCGCTGGCCGTCGTCTTCCAGGCTCAGCTCGAAAAGTGTTCCCAACAGCGCCGGATAGCGCAGGGCCAGGCGCAAAGCGTCACCGAAGGTGGCACTGGTCAGCAGCGCGTAGCCGAGCATGCCGTAGGATGACACGTGCATGCGCCGGCCCAACTCCAGGCCGATATCGCGGCGCAGGGCCACGGCATTGGCACACACGCGCATCTCCTGGTTGGTGGTGATGCGCGTGTCGGCGCGGTTCAGGTCGGCGCCGCAGATACCGCTGCCGGCCAGCAGCACGTCGCGGCTCACGCCCTCGGCCCTGAAGGTGTCGAGTACCAGGGAGACGGCGTTGAGCGTAGTCAGGTGCGAGTGCAGCATGGGGGAGTCCTGCCAGGGTTTGCCCAGAGGCAGCAAGGAGTGTGCCGCCTACTTGTGGTCAAAAAATAGCCGTTTGGCCGCCTCCAGGCTGATCTCGCTGCGGTAATAGTCGATTTGCTGCTGCTCGTTCAGGCCTTTGACCGAGTCGGCCGCCGAGCCTTGTCGATATTCATGGGTGGTTTTCAACCGTGCGCTGAGGTAGGCCTTGGCAGGCGTCCAGTCGGTCGAATAATGAAAGTGCGCGTACCAGAGCACTTGATGGGTCGCGCGCTCGGTGATGATGTATTCGTCCAGGTAGTCCGGTGTGCTGCTTTTGAGCCGGCGACGCCTCACGGATTTCTTGATGACGATCTCGTCGCGCTCGCTCAGCCATTCGACGCCTTTGGTGGTTGGGGGCTGATGCTTGATCATGCGCGTCATGCTTTCGGATGCGCGTCGGTACAGGTCCTGCGCGGCGTCGTTGAGCTGCTTGCCAAGGGCGGTTGCCGATTGGGTTTGATCGGCTGTGAGGGTGCTGTCGGCCAGGGCCTGCTCGATGTGCCGGTTGGTCTCTTCCAGCAGCAACGCGTGACGGTGGTACAGGTATTCGATGCCGACGGCGGTGCGCCCGGCTTGGCGTGTTTGCTCGATGGCCCGTTGCCTGAACGCGGGCAAACCGTCCAGCAGCGTGCGGCCCTGCCCGAGGCTGGCTTGAAGCTCGGGCACCGCCTGCTCGGTGTGTGCAGGGCTCAGCCGTTGCACCCAGACGTTGGGGCTTTTCTCATGGAAGGTGGCAATGACCTGCCGGGTCAGCGGTGACTTGATATCCACCAGGTCAGTTTCAAGGCCGACCGCCGTCAGGCGGGGCTCGCCGATCATCACGCCGTTGTAACGGGTATGGATGAATTTCTTCAAGGGCTTGGGGGGCGTCGGTGGAGGGGTGGGCCGGTTGCGCAGGATGTCCCGCTCAGCGTGCAGTTGGGACAGATGAGTTAAGGCCTGCCTGGAGAAATCCTTGACCTGTTTGCGCAGGCGTTCCAGCGGGGAGAGGTGGGTCAGGCTGGAAAACTCCTGGGAGAAGTCCTCCAGGCGCTCGTCAAGGACCTTGAACTGTTCGATCAGGCTGCTCAGGGATTCGATGCGTTCGTCCAGCCGCGCCTCGCTGCGTTCGTTGAGGGTGTCGCGCAGGGCCTGGACCGACAGATCGGCGTTGTCGACAATCTCATTGAGGTTGGCCCAGGCCTGGGGTGCACGGGTCGCGCTGTCCTCCGGCAGGCACAACCTGCGCGCCAGGGTTATCTGCAGGGCCTTGAGGTCGATGCTGGTGTAGGCCGGCAGTTTTTTCCTGGCGCTCTGGATCAACTGCACGCCCTCCTTGGCCAGGGCCTTGAGCTGAGTGAAGCGCGCATGGGTGTAGTCCAGGCGCGTGATCATGTCTTCACTCATCTCGGTCATTTGTCGCGCGTCTTCGACGTACCGCGCCGGGTGCCGGGTGTCGGGGTGTTCAAGCTGGTCAAGCACGACCCTGAGCTGGGGGGTGAAGGTGGTCTGGGCCTCCCTGATCGCGGCCTCGGTAAGCTCCAGTTGCGCTTTTATATAACCCAGGGCTTTTTGCTGGTAGTCGGGGACCGGGGTGAACACACTCAGGGTCTTGAGGTGTTGCAGCGCCGCTTCGTAATCCGCGCTCTGCTGGTCGAGCGTGTCCATGTAGTGCTGGCGTTTGACTTCGGCAGCGTTACCGGCGACGTCGGCCATGGCCTGGCGGGCCTGTTGCAGTGCTCTTTGTGCGGTCTTCTTGGCGTTTTCGAAGGCCTCAAGCTTGGCCCGTACTTCGGCGGCCTTGAGGGTCGCTTCCGCTTCGGCTTTGTTGAGCATGCGCTTGGGGCCGCCGCCGCGCAGGCGCAGGCGGGTGTCGACGAACCATTGGCCGGCGGCGTTGTGAATCAGCGGCGGTCCGGTTCGATCCGGCTGCCGAGGGTCGATGATGACCACGTTGCCCTCGTCGTTCGCGCTCACTTCAAACCAGCGCTCGCCGACCTGTGCGTAGAGACGCTGGGCGACGCGGGTAAGGTGGCGGGTCGGCCCCGGGCGGGTGTCTACGCTGCTCGCCGCGCCAGGCTGGCTGACTTTGAAACGGTCCAGCACCCGCCCCAGGGTGGCGGGCGAGCGATTGAGCGCGCCGCTGGTATGCAGCAGTGGAGTGTGGCCCGCTGGGCTTTCATTGCCGGCGATGGCGCCCAGCTGTTTGATCTCGACACGCTGCCCTGCCGAGGGCTCGGTCGGCCTGGATTCCCGCTCGGGCCGAGCGCCGCGGGGACGCAGGCGCGTGCTGATATGCAGGGTAATCGCCATCGACAGGTTCAGCAGCACGTCGGTGAAAGTGGTCCATTGGACCGCGGTGTCATCCTGCTCCGTGGCCCCGACAAACTGTTGCAACTGATCGACGATCTGCCAGATCCACAGGCCTGTCGCCACGCTGGGGCTGGTAAAGGGCAGCGCGGCATTGAGGAGCGTCCAGCCGGTTTGCTTGAGGGTCGCCCAGCGGTTTTCGGTATTGGAGGTCGACTGGCGGTCGGCCAGCTTGACCAGGGCCTGGGCGTTGGCTTCAAACAGCCCGGCGAGCAGGTCACCCTTGAGTGGGTCTTTGCCCAGGCCGATGGGGCCGCTCATGGTTTCCAGTGTCGAGGCGTCCACCAGAAAATCGGCGACGGCCCAGGGGGAAGGCAATGCTCCCAGGAACACATAGTTGGCGTAAGCATCGCGCGCGCTGTCCGGCAACCAGGCCAGCACCGAACGGCGCAGGTCGGGGGACTGGGCAATGGCGTACATCAGGTTGGCCGGGGACGGATATTGCACCAGGGCCGGGGTGAACAGAGGTCGATAGAGCAGGCAGGGGCCGGCGGCGGGATCTTGCGGGCCGATGACGTACATGTTTTCGACCTCATCGGCAGTGGCGTCGCCCCGCCGTTGCGGGATGAACGCCAGAGGCCGCATGACGATGGTCTGCCCGTCTACTGTGTGATCCGAGGCATCGGCTTGCATCAGGGTGGCGACGTATCGATAGCCGCAGTCATCGATGCCATCCTGTTGCTGAATCTTGCCTTGCAGGGCCAGTAACGGCAGCTGGATGCGTAGGTGCTGGATGTAGAGGTTCTTTCGCGATGAGGCCTCGCGGGGCATTTCCAGCAGCTTGCTTTTGATCAGCGCCGGGTAGTTCTGGCCGATGTCCACCCGGGAAACGAGGCTCTCGATGTACTCGACGGTCAGCCAGTCCGGCAGATTTTGGCCGTTATGCAGCTGCAAGGTCTTGTTGCCGACCGGGAGGGCGATCAGGTTGTGCAGCGCCAGTTCGGCGAGGTTGAAGGTGGTGGTCTCGGTCATGCCGGGCACCGTGAAAGTCCCCCACACCACCGGCTGCTGGACTTTCAGGGTGAGCGTATCCAAGGCCAGGGCACCGGCTTGCGGGTGGTCGTTGAGGATTTCCGCCTTGAGGTGATTGAGCGCGTACTGCTCGATGGGCGGGATATCGTCCTGATACGACTTGCCGCCGGTGCTGCTGTTCAGGGACGCGAGGTCCTTGAGATGCCGCGCATAGAAGTTCAGGTCGGACGTCGACGCCTCCTGCAGCCAGCCCGGCAGCGCCTGCTGATACCACTCGCGGTCGGGGCCGGGGCCGGTGGCCAACTCGGTGGCACCGGGTGGCGGAGCCGTGTCCGGGTGGCGCAGGTCGGAGAAGTCCAGGCTGCCGATAGCCTCGACCTGCAAGGCAATCAGGCTGCAGGCCTGGTGATCGAAAAAATTGCCGTCAGGTTCGAACAGGCGCCATTGCAACTGTGTGCGGGGCGCCGAGGTGTCCAGGCGAGCGGGCAGGCTCCGGCCCAGCTGTTCCAGGGACGCGAACTTCTCATAGCCCTTGAGCAGCGAGTGGGTGAGGATAACGTCTCGCCCGGCCTGCTTGCCGATCAGGACCGACAGCGCGAGCCGGTTGAGGTGGGTCACCTGCGCGCCGTCGACCTGATCGATGTCGAGCAGGTAGGCGTGGCTGGTGTATGGGTCGTCGAGCCGTCGCACATCGTAGGTGGGCGCGTGAAACAACTGGCGCGCCATGGCGCAGTCGCTTTCGTTCCAGCCCGGTGCCTGCCGGACATTCCACACCCCGCGCAATGAGTTGGACAGCTGATGCCAATGGGGGCCGCTGCCGTTGCTTTTGTTCCAGAACGCCAGCTGTTGCTCCTGCCAGGCCGCCAGCATGACGGGGGCCAGGGTATTGAGCAGATGGGCGATGTCACCGATGCGCACCGGCAAATGGGTTGGCGGCTCGGTGAGCGGTTGCTGGGTCAGAAAGTGTTCGCCTTCGATGTACAGGGTCGGTTCGCCGAGCACGGCCTGATCGGTCAGGCTGTCGCTCAGTGTGCCGTAGGCGGTGGTAGTGGCGCAGGCCTGTTCGTCGATGATGTCCCAGCCGGGGGTGCCGATCAGGCAGATATCGGGGTCGATTGCCAGTGTGGGGTAGCGGGCCTGCAGCGCCTGGCGCAACAACACCGCCGCCACTTCCCTGAACGACGGGCCTGTTAACAGTTGGGTGAGCAATTCCAGTGGCTGTTGTGAAGCGATTGAGATGGGCGTGGTCATGGGGCATCCCTGTCTTGCCGGTTGATGGGAACGGCCCGAGGTGTTCGCTCGGGTGTTCCATGCTAGGGGCCGGCCAGCCAGGGAAGGCGGTGACTATCTACAGTGCGGCGGTGGGGTCAGCTCAGTTCGCCGCACAGGTCCAGCTCTACCAGTCGCCGGACTTCGGCGATGGACAGCCCGGCCCCGAGCAACGCGTTGAGCTTGCCGAATATCGCTTCGCGGGTCATGCCGCCACCTGACAACACGCCCACGCCGCGCAGGCGGCTGCCGGCTTCGTACACATCCAGTTCCACGCCGCCTTCATGGCATTGGGTGATTGCCACGACCACGATGCCGTTTTCTTCGGCGCGCTGGAGGCTGGCAAGAAACTCAGGGTTATCGCTGGGCCCGGTGCCGCTGCCGAAGCATTCCAGCACCAGTGCCTGGATGCCACTGCCGAGCAGTGCGTCCAATTGTGCTGCGGCGATGCCCGGTACCAGCGGCAATACGCCGACATTGGCCAGGGCCTTCGGCTGGCGGTAATCCAGCGCGGCGGGCAGCGCTTCGGCTTGGGCCACACCGCCGTTGCGCTGCAGCGCGGCGAACGGATGGCGACCAAAGCTGCGGATCTTCGCGCAGCGGGTCGGGGCCATCAGCGCGCCGTGGAAGTACAGGTGCACGCCGGGCGCCAGGCCCTCGCCCAACGCCAGCAGGGCTCCGCTGACGTTTTCCCAGGCATCGCTGTCGGGGACGCCGGCAGGCAACATCGAGCCGGTGAACACCACCGGCGCCGGCAAGCCCAACAGCTGGAAGCTCATCGCCGCCGCGCTGTAGGCCAGGGTGTCGGTGCCGTGCAGGATCAGCACGGCATCGCAACCGTCATCCACGGCCTCGACCACGGCGGTGCGCAGGCGCTGCCAGTAGGCGGGGGTCATGTTGGCGCTGTCGATCAGCGGGGACATTTCCCGGAAGCGCCAGGCGGGTACTGACACGTTGGCGAGCTGTTCGCGCATGCGCGCTTCAAAACCGGATGCGGGCGCCAGGCCATTGGCGCTGGCCTGCATGCCGATGGTGCCACCGGTGTAGAGCACCATGAGGTTATTGGCTGGGGACATCGAAGATTCTCCTGAACGAAAAACGCCGCCGGGCCCAGAGCATGCCCAAGGCCGGGCGGCGTGTCATCTGTCTACGCTCAGCGTTGCACTTGAGCGTTCAGTTCTGCCGATGCGGCAACGTCCGGTTTTGCCGGGTTGGCCGGCCAGGCCTTGCGGTCCAGGTCCAGGTCTGGGAACTGGCTGGAGTCGAACACCGGGGTCTTGATGCCTGCCGCGCGCTGGTTGTCGTAGTCGTTCAGGATGCGCATGGCAATCTTGAACAGGAACGCCAGGGCAAACAGGTTGACGAACGCCAGCAGGGTCATGGTGATGTCGGCGAAGGCGAACACGGTGCTCAGGTTCTCGATCGAACCCCAGAAAATCAGCACCAGCACCAGCGCGCGATAACCCATCAGCACCTTGCGGTTGTTGCCCACCAGGAAGCGCAGGTTGCTCTCGCCCAGGTAGTAGTTGTACATGATCGAGGTAAACACGAACAACGCCAGGGCCACCGAGATAAACATGCGGCCCCAGTCACCCACCACAGCGGCCAGGGAGTTCTGGGTCAGGGCAATGCCGTCGCCTTCGAAGCCTGGGGTGTAGAAACCGGAGAGCAGGATCAGCAACGCGGTGCAGGTGCAGATCACGAAGGTGTCGAGGAACACGCTGAACGCCTGGACCACGCCTTGGGCGATCGGGTGTTCAACCGACGCTACCGCCGCCACGTTCGGCGCACTGCCCAAGCCGGCTTCGTTGGCGAACACGCCGCGCTTGACGCCCATGATGATCGCGCTGCCTACCAGGCCACCGAAGGCTTGGTCGAGGCCGAAGGCGCTTTTGACGATGGTCGCGAGCATGGCCGGTACGTGGTCGAATTGCAGCACGATCACATACAGGGTCACGGCGATGTAGACCAGGGTCTTGACCGGTACCAGCAGGTCGGCGATCGAGGCGATGCGCTTGATCCCGCCGATGAACACCAGGCCCAGCAATACCGCCAGGGCCAGGCCGGTGTAGGTGGTGTCCAGGCCAAACGCGTTGTTCAGCGAGTGGGTCACGGCGTGGGCTTGCAGGCCGTTGAAGGCAAAGCCGAAGGTCACCAGCAGCAGGAACGCCATGACCATCCCCAGCCAGCGCTTGTGCAGGCCGTGCTGGATGTAATAGGCCGGGCCGCCACGGTAGGTGCCTTCCGCGTCAGTGCGCTTGTACAACTGGCCGAGGGAGCACTCGATAAAGCTCGAAGACATGCCCACCAGCGCGGTGACCCACATCCAGAACACGGCACCCGGGCCGCCCAGGGTCACGGCAATGCCGACACCCGCGATGTTACCGGCACCGACGCGGCCGGCCAGGCTGAGCATCAGCGCCTGGAACGAGCTGAGTTGGTCGGAGCTGTTTTTCAGGCTGTCGCGAAACACCGAAAACATGTGGAAAAAGTGACGCAATTGAACGAAACGCGAGCGGATCGTGAAATAACCGCCGAGCCCGACAATGAGCACGATCAGTACTTTCCCTGAGAGGAAGTCGTTGATGACCTCGAGCATGGAGTGTTCCTCGCTGATTTTTCTAATGGCAAACGCAGGACGGTCCTACCCCTCGCATAGCACCAGGCAGTGCGCGACGGTTCGACCCCAATCCTTTTGCGGGTGTTGTTATTCATGCGCTATCGCGTGTATCCGGGCTCGTTACCGACGGCCGCAGACGCGAAGAGGGGCGGCACTATACCTAGGCGAACGTGATCCGTCTGCCCGGGCCGATTAAAGGTTTGTAGGAGCGAGCTTGCTCGCGAAGGTCGTGAACGATGAAGTTGGCTGTCTGGACGGTTGCGGTCTCCTTGCGTTTTTCGCGAGCAAGCTCGCTCCTACAAGCAAAAAAAAGGGCCTGAAGAACGAGCCTTCAGGCCCTCAAAAGGTGAGAGGTGTCTAGTCCCTCAACCTGGTGAGCGGTGCAACAAACGCTTAGGCCTTCAACGGGACCAGGCGTGGGGCAATCATGTTTTCGGGGCGCAGGATGTCGTCGAGCATGGCGTCGTCGAGCAAGCCTTCTTCGCGCACCAGTTCCAGCACGCCGCGGCCGCTTTCGAGGGCGATACGCGCAATGCGGGTGGCGTTTTCATAGCCGATGTACGGGTTCAGCGCGGTGACCAGGCCGATGGAGTGTTCCACCAGTTCGCGGCAGCGGGCTTCGTTGGCGGTGATGCCGACGATGCAGTGCTCGCGCAGCATGTCCATGGCGCGTTGCAGCAGGCGGATCGAGTCGAAGATCTTGAAGGCGATCAGCGGCTCCATCACGTTCAGTTGCAGCTGGCCGCCTTCGGCCGCCATCGTCAGGGCCAGGTCGTTGCCGATGACTTGAAACGCGACTTGGTTGACGGCTTCCGGGATCACCGGGTTGACCTTGCCGGGCATGATCGAGCTGCCTGGCTGGCGCGCCGGCAGGTTGATCTCGTTGATGCCGGTACGTGGGCCGCTGGACAGCAGGCGCAGGTCGTTGCAGATCTTCGACAGTTTCACCGCGGTACGCTTGAGCATGCCGGAGAACAGCACGAAGGCGCCCATGTCGGAGGTGGCTTCGATCAGGTCGGCAGCCGGGACCACTGGCTGGCCGCTGATAACGGCCAGGCGTTGTACGGCCAGGGCCTGGTAGCGCGGGTCGGCGTTGATGCCGGTACCGATGGCGGTGCCGCCCAGGTTCACTTCGGTCAGCAGTTCTGGCGCCAGGGTTTTCAGGCGGGCCAGGTCTTCACCGAGGGTGGTGGCGAAGGCGCGGAATTCCTGGCCGAGGGTCATCGGCACGGCGTCCTGCAATTGGGTGCGGCCCATTTTCAGCACGTGGCTGAATTCGACGCCCTTGGCGGCGAATGCCTGGATCAGACTGTCGAGGCTGGCCAGCAGCGCGTCGTGGCCCAACAGCAGGCCCAGGCGGATCGCGGTCGGGTAGGCGTCGTTGGTCGACTGCGCCATGTTCACGTCGTTGTTGGGGTGCAGGTACTGGTATTCGCCCTTGTTGTGGCCCATGGCCTCCAACGCGATGTTGGCGATGACTTCGTTGGCATTCATGTTGGTTGAAGTGCCGGCGCCGCCTTGAATCATGTCCACCACGAATTCTTCGTGGAAATCGCCGCGGATCAGGCGGGCACAGGCTTCGCTGATGGCCGCGTGCTTGGCTTCGCTGAGCTGGCCCAGCTCGCGGTTGGCGTCAGCCGCCGCTTGCTTGACCATTGCCAGGCCGACCACCAATTTCGGGTAATGCGAAATCGGAACGCCCGAGAGGCGGAAGTTATTCACCGCTCGCAGGGTCTGGATGCCGTAATACGCTTGGGCAGGTACTTCGAGTACGCCAAGCAGGTCTTTTTCTGTGCGGAATGATGCAGCGGAGGACATGACGGAAATCATCTCGATATGGACCCGGAACAGGCCGGAACGCTGCGAATGCTAGGCCTGTAGGAAATTTTGGGCCAATGCTGTTAAACACTGGCCTATGCATAAACGGCATAATGTGAGTGTGACCCGGCTATCATGGCGGGCGTGTGTGCCAAAATGGTGCGTATCCGTGGGAGGCAGTGATGAACCTTGAGAGCAAATGGCTGGAAGACTTCAGCGCCCTGGCGGCGACGCGCAGCTTTTCCCAGGCGGCGGAGCGGCGCTTTGTCACCCAGCCGGCGTTCAGCCGACGTATCCGCAGCCTTGAGGCCGCATTGGGCCTGACCCTGGTCAACCGCTCGCGCACGCCGGTTGAGCTGACGGCGGCGGGGCAGTTGTTCCTGGTCACCGCGCGTACCGTGGTCGAGCAGCTCGGCGAAGTGCTGCGCCATTTGCATCACCTGGAAGGCGGGCAGGGCGAAGTCATGCAAGTGGCCGCAGCCCACTCCCTGGCGTTGGGTTTCTTTCCGCGCTGGATCGCGCAATTGCGCAACGACGGCCTGAACATCGCCACGCGGCTGGTGGCCACCAACGTCGGCGATGCGGTGCATGCCCTGCGTGAAGGCGGCTGCGACCTGATGCTGGCGTTCTACGACCCGGATGCGGCGATGCAAATGGACGCCGAAATCTTCCCCTCACTGCACCTGGGCAACACCGAAATGCTCCCGGTATGCGCGGCCGACGCCGACGGCAAGCCGCTGTTCGACCTCGAAGGCGAGGGCAGTGTGCCGCTGCTGGCCTACAGCGCCGGGGCGTTCCTCGGCCGTTCGGTGCACCTGTTGCTGCGCCAGCGCGCGCTGCGCTTTACCACGGTGTACGAAACCGCCATGGCCGATAGCCTCAAAAGCATGGCCCTGGAAGGCCTGGGCATCGCCTGGGTGCCGCAACTGAGCGTGCGTGCCGAACTGGCCCGCGGTGAATTGGTGGTCTGCGGCGGGCCGCAATGGCACGTGCCGCTGGAAATTCGTCTGTATCGCTGCGCGCTGGTGCGCAAGGCGAATGTGCGGTTGTTGTGGCGCAAGTTGGAAGGTGGCGCGGCGCAAAGTACCTGAATGCGATCCCTGTAGGAGCGAGCGTGCTCGCGAAAAACCTGAGAGCGCCGCATCCATTCAGAACGCCCGCGTCATCGTTGGCGATCTTCGCGAGCAAGCTCGCTCCTACAGGGTCAATAAAACCGCCACTTTGCCCCGCTAGACAGATGGTCATCCCAGGGGCTGTTTATCTGGATTATTACGGTATACTGCGCGGCCTTCGGCCGGTCCAACCGGCCACATTTCGTACAACAAGCCACGCCGGATTTCCCGCGTGGCTTGTTGTTTTTTGACGCGCCTGCGGGCGCCCAGAGAGAAGAGGCACGACGATGAGTGCATTGGTTGGCGTGATCATGGGCTCCAAGTCCGATTGGTCCACCCTTAGCCACACCGCCGATATGCTGGAAAAACTCGGCATTCCGTATGAAGTGAAAGTGGTCTCTGCCCACCGCACCCCGGATTTGCTGTTCCAGTATGCCGATGAAGCAGAATCCCGTGGCATCGAGGTGATCATCGCCGGTGCCGGCGGTGCGGCACACCTGCCGGGCATGTGTGCGGCCAAGACCCACCTGCCGGTGCTTGGCGTACCCGTGCAGTCGGCAATGCTCTCGGGCGTGGATTCGCTGTTGTCCATCGTGCAGATGCCGGCCGGTATCCCGGTGGCCACCCTGGCGATCGGCAAGGCCGGCGCGATCAACGCAGCCCTGCTGTCCGCCAGCATCCTGGGCGCCAAGCACCCGCAGTTCCACGCGGTGCTGAAGAAATTCCGCGCCGAGCAGACAGACAGCGTGCTGGACAATCCAGACCCACGTATCGCCTGAGGGTGTTGACGATGAAAATCGGTGTAATCGGTGGCGGCCAACTGGGCCGTATGCTGGCCTTGGCGGGCACCCCGCTGGGGATGAACTTCGCTTTCCTGGATCCTGCGCCGGACGCCTGTGCGGCAGCCTTGGGTGAACACCTGCGCGCTGACTACAGCGACCCGGACCACCTGCGCCAACTGGCCGACGAAGTCGACCTGGTGACGTTCGAGTTTGAAAGCGTCCCGGCCGAAACCGTGGCCTTCCTGTCGCAGTTCGTACCGGTGTACCCGAGCGCCGAAGCCTTGCGCATTGCCCGTGACCGCTGGTTCGAGAAGAGCATGTTCAAGGACCTCGGCATTCCGACCCCAGCCTTCGCCGATATCCAGTCCCAGGCAGACCTGGACGCCGCCGTCGCCAGCATTGGCCTGCCAGCCGTGCTCAAAACCCGCACCCTGGGCTACGACGGCAAGGGCCAGAAAGTCCTGCGCACCGCCGCCGATGTGGTCGGCACCTTCGCCGAACTGGGCAGCGTCGCCTGCCTGCTGGAAGGCTTCGTGCCGTTCACCGGCGAAGTCTCGTTGATCGCCGTGCGTGCCCGGGATGGTGAGACCCGCTTCTACCCGTTGGTGCACAACACCCACGACAGCGGCATCCTCAAGCTGTCCGTGGCCAGCACCGATCACCCGTTGCAGGCCCTGGCCGAAGACTATTCCAGCCGCGTGCTCAAGCAGCTGGATTACGTCGGTGTGATGGCGTTCGAGTTCTTTGAAGTCGACGGCGGCCTCAAGGCCAACGAAATCGCCCCGCGTGTGCATAACTCCGGGCACTGGACCACCGAAGGCGCCGAGTGCAGCCAGTTCGAAAACCACCTGCGCGCTGTCGCGGGCTTGCCATTGGGCTCCACGGCCAAGGTCGGTGAGAGCGCGATGCTCAACTTTATCGGCGTGGTACCGCCGGTGGAGCGCGTGATCGCCATCCAAGACTGCCACCTGCATCACTACGGCAAGGCCTTCAAGGCCGGGCGCAAGGTCGGCCACGCCAACCTGCGCTGCAAGGACCGCGCAACGCTGCAAGCGCAGATCCTCAAGGTCGAAGCGCTGATCGCCGAGCAATAACCCGGGGATCGGCGGGAACCATTGGTTATCGCCGTCCTCTGATTGCAGGATGCCAAAGCCTGTCTAGGCTTTGGCATAGCTCACTTCATTCAGAGGGAAATGCCATGGGTATCATCGGAACCATCTTTATCGGCTTGATCGTCGGCCTGTTGGCGCGTTTCCTCAAGCCCGGCGACGACAGCATGGGCTGGATCATGACCATCCTGCTGGGTATCGCCGGTTCCCTGGCCGCGACCTACGGTGGCCAGGCACTGGGTATCTACCAGGCGGGTCAAGGCGCAGGCTTTATCGGCGCACTGGTCGGCGCCATTGTGCTGCTGGTGCTCTACGGCCTGATCAAAAAGAAGTAATCAGCCGACAAAGTCCTCTGCGCTGCGCAGGCGCAGAGGGCTAGAATGCTCGCCACTTGTACTTGCCGAGCCTCTCCATGCGCCGTCTCCTGTTGACTCTCCTTCTGCTGGGCTCTGGCCTGGCCCACGCCGGTGAATTGCCGGAAACCGACTGGCTCGACCTGATGCCGCTGTCGGACCAGAAGGCCCTCGAGGCCATGCCCGAGATCGACCACAACTCCCCCGAAGCCCAAGGCACGTTCACCGACAAAGGTGGCCTGAAGCAGAGCAAAGGCTTGCCGGCGGTGATGTATTCGACCAAGACCGTGGCTGCCATGAACGGCAGGAACATCCGCATCGGCGGCTACCCGGTGCCGTTGGAAACCGACGCCAAAGGCCGCAGCACCCTGTTCTTCCTGGTGCCATACCCGGGCGCCTGCATCCACGTGCCGCCACCGCCGCCTAACCAGTTGGTGCTGGTGCGTTATCCCAAGGGTTTGAAGCTGGATGATATCTACACGCCGCTGTGGGTGACCGGCACGTTGAAGGTGGAGACGGTGAATAACGATTTGGCCGACGCCGCCTATGCGCTGGATGCGGGCAAGGTGCGGGTCGTAAAGGAATCCGATCTATAAGCTTACGCTGAACCCAATGTGGGGGGCGGTGTGCCCCTCCCACATTTTCGATTGGGTTTACAGGGCGATAGCGGTGATGCTCACGCCCAGCGTGTGGCTTTCACCTGGGGCCAGGCTCACCACATCATCCAGCACATTCGCCGTCTCGATGCACAGCATGCCCTGCCAGCCATCATCGGCCATGTCGTCGAAGGCTTTGGCGCGTTCGGTCCAGGGGTTCCAGATCACGGTGGATTTCGAGCCTTGGCTGGTGAGCTGGATGCGACGCTGCCAGTCCTGATCGAGGATGCTCAGCGACGGGGGCGTATCGAGGTAGATGCGGTCGGTCTCGGCGCTGAAGTGCAGCAGGCCGGATTGTGTCTTCTCGCTCCAGCCATCGGCGGTATCGATGTATACCGAGCCGTCCAGGCCTTCGACCTGCACGTTGCGTACGTCGCTCACGGCGAAATAGGTGTGCAGCGCCTGGCTGAGCGTGACAGTGTCGTTGCCACGGTTGTGGCTGGTCAGGCGGATGTGCAGTTGGTTGTCCAGCAGCAGGCTCAGGCTCAGGTCGACCTGATGGGGCCAGCCGGGGAAGCCGCCTGCAGGAACCGGTAGTTGCAGGTCCACCCGCAGCGCTTCACCTTCAAGGGTGGTCCCGGCCAATGCCCAGGTCGCGGTACGCACGAAACCGTGAGCGCCCGCAGGCTGATCACTTTGGCGCATCGCCTTTACGCTGGGCGGGTTGCGGTCGAACACCCCAAACCAGGGCCAGCACACCGGGACGCCGGTACGAATGCCCTTGCCCTTCTTGAACACCGCCTCAGGGTTCGGCCAGATCAGCGGCTGCTCGCCTTCGCGGCCGTAACTGAAGATATGCGCGCCCTGCTGGGCGATCATCAGTTCGGCGCCGTTATGGCGGATGCGCCAGCAGTCCAGTTCGTCGACTTTCACGGTCTCAACGTGGGGCGTAGGCATAACAGGCACTCTCAATGGCAGGCAATGGGGCAATTGACCGTCAAAACCCCGCGAGGTTTAACGCGCGCGCGATGGCACCGAGCGTGTGCGGCCGCTGCCATCGATAGCGACGAACACAAACACCGCCTCGGTGACCTTGCGCCATTCGCTGGACAGCGGGTCGTCGCTCCACACTTCGACCATCATCTGGATCGAGCTGCGGCCGATTTCCAGGGCCTGGGTATAGAAGGACAATTGCGCGCCCACTGCCACCGGCACCAGGAACGCCATGCGGTCAATGGCCACGGTGGCCACACGCCCGCCCGCGACCTTGCTGGCCATGGCGGTACCGGCGAGGTCCATCTGCGCGACCAGCCAGCCGCCGAAAATATCGCCAAAACCGTTGGTTTCACGCGGGAGCGCGGTGATTTGCAGGGCGAGATCGCCTTGCGGGATAGGATCTTCTTGTTCGAGTTCGATCATGCCGGGGGGCCTCTGACCCGTGACGCTTTTATAGGTGGAGCAAGGTGGATAGCCGACTGTTAGAAAAACGTTTCAGCACAAACATACTCCGTTCGATACGTTTCTCGTAAGGCGTGCTAAAGGGAAACTCTGCCAAATCGGCTGGATGGCACCCAACGGCGTTTTGGCGCAGCAGCCCCTCAAGCCTGGGGTTCTTGCGCTTGCAAGGGCCGAGTATATCGAGACCCTGGCGCCACGACGACCTCCCTACGCTCATTTGGTCGGTAAATAGCCGCTGTATCGCGGCTTTTGCGCGCAACTGTTCTCCTGGCGCTGTGCTTTTACAAGCGATTTGCTATCTTGCCAGACCCGCCGCCAGTCCCGGGCGTGCCGTCCTTATCAAGCTGACTACTATAAGAGAAGCCTTGCCATGTCCTCCGTGCCCGCAAGCAGTGCGCAACCGTCGCGCCCGCTGACCCGCAACGACTACAAAACCCTGTCGCTGTCTGCCTTGGGCGGGGCGCTGGAGTTTTATGACTTCATCATTTTCGTGTTTTTCGCCACCGTGGTCGGAAAACTGTTCTTCCCTGTCGATATGCCCGAATGGCTGCGCATGATGCAGACCTTCGGGATCTTCGCCGCCGGTTACCTGGCACGCCCGCTGGGCGGCATCATCATGGCGCACTTCGGTGACCTGCTGGGCCGCAAGAAGATGTTCACCCTGAGCATCTTCATGATGGCAGTGCCGACCCTGATCATGGGCCTGCTGCCGACCTACGCGCAGATCGGCCTGTGGGCGCCGGTCCTGTTGCTGTTGATGCGCATCATCCAGGGCGCAGCGATTGGCGGTGAAGTCCCGGGCGCCTGGGTGTTCGTGTCCGAACACGTACCGCCGCGCCACATTGGTTACGCCTGCGGCACCCTGACCAGCGGCCTGACCGCCGGTATCCTGCTGGGTTCGCTGGTGGCCACTGCCATCAACACTATTTACAGCCCGGAGCAGGTCTCGGATTACGCCTGGCGCATTCCTTTCCTGCTTGGTGGCGTGTTCGGCCTGCTGTCGGTGTACCTGCGCCGCTGGCTGCATGAAACGCCGATCTTCGCCGAGATGCAGCAACGCAAGACCCTGGCCGCCGAGCTGCCATTGCGTGCCGTATTACGTGACCACCGTGGTGCCATCGTATTGTCGATGCTGCTGACCTGGCTGTTGTCGGCCGGCGTCGTGGTGGTCATCCTGATGACCCCGACCGTGTTGCAGACCATCTACCACTTCAGCCCGACTGTTGCGCTGCAAGCCAATAGCCTGGCCATCGTGACTTTGAGCCTTGGCTGCATTGCCTCCGGCGCCCTGGCTGACCGTTTTGGTGCCGGGCGTGTACTGGTAAGCGGTTGCGCCTTGCTGCTGGCGACCTCCTGGACGCTGTACCACAGCCTCATGACCCACCCGGACTGGCTGTTCCCGCTGTATGCCTTGACCGGCCTGTTCGTCGGCACCATTGGCGTGGTGCCTTACGTGATGGTGAAAGCCTTCCCGCCCGTGGTGCGCTTCAGTGGCCTGTCGTTTTCCTACAACGTGGCCTACGCCGTGTTCGGCGGGCTGACGCCGCTGGCGGTGTCGCTGCTGATGAAGGAAAGCCCGATGGGCCCGGCTTACTACGTGGCTGTCCTGTGTGTGATGGGGATGGTGGTGGGTGGGTATCTGTGGAAGCGCGGGCGGTAACCCCGTTTAGCGCTTTTACCGGTAACCATGTGGCGAGGGAGCAAGCTCCCTCGCCACATGCCTTGCGTTTTATAACAATTACAGCTTGTTTCCAAGAAGTCGCTTAGTCGCTCTAACCTCCTCGTACGTCCCGACCTTCTCTCCTTTTGTTGTGTGATCTCCAATGCTGGCCTTTCATCCAATTGTCATATTTCAGACATAGAGTGTTCACACGGCCTCTCGATACTTGGCCCCGATCCAACTATCCCTATCTGCTAGGAGCAAGGCATGAAACTGAAACGTTTGATGGCGGCAATGACTTTTGTCGCTGCTGGCGTTGCGACCGCCAACGCGGTGGCCGCAGGTGTTGATCCGGCAATCCCGGCTTACGTCAAGACCACTGGTGTGTCGGGCAACTTGTCCAGCGTCGGTTCCGATACCCTGGCCAACCTGATGACCCTGTGGGCCGAGGGTTACAAAAAGGAATACCCGAACGTCAACATCCAGATTCAAGCTGCCGGCTCCGCCACCGCGCCACCTGCGCTGACTGAAGGCACCTCCAACCTGGGCCCGATGAGCCGCAAGATGAAGGACACCGAACTGGCGGCCTTCGAGCAGAAGTACGGCTACAAGCCAACCGCTATCCCGGTTGCCGTGGATGCCCTGGCCGTGTTCGTGCACAAGGACAACCCGATCCAGCACCTGACCATGGAACAAGTCGACGCGATCTTCTCCTCGACTCGCCTGTGTGGTGGCAAAGCCGATGTGAAAACCTGGGGTGACCTGGGTGTGACCGGCGACCTGGCCAACAAGCCAGTGCAACTGTTCGGCCGTAACTCGGTATCCGGCACCTACGGCTACTTCAAGGAAGAAGCCCTGTGCAAAGGCGACTACAAGCCTAACGTGAACGAACAACCCGGCTCGGCTTCGGTCGTGCAGTCGATCAGCTCTTCGCTGAACGGCATCGGTTACTCGGGCATCGGCTACAAGACCGCCAGTGTGAAGACCGTGGCCCTGGCCAAGAAAGGCAGCACTGACTTCATCGAAGACAGCGAAGAAAACGCCCTGAACGGCAAATACCCGCTGTCGCGTTTCCTCTACGTTTACGTCAACAAAGCCCCGAACAAGCCTCTGGCCCCGCTGGAAGCCGAGTTCGTGAAACTGGTTCTGTCCAAACAGGGCCAGGAAGTTGTCGTCAAGGACGGCTACATCCCACTGCCAGCCAAGGTTGCCGCCAAGGCCCTGGCTGACCTGGGTCTGAAAGAAGGCAACTGATTGCCTCTGCGGGGCCGGAATACCGGCCCCGCATCCGAATTTTCTAGTCCGCTGCCAGCCCTGCTTCGCGGCGGATTTGTTGCGTCACTGCACTGTCATCTTTCTGTCATACAGGATCGCTAGGGTGTGCGCATGAATGATCTGGCCAATTCCACCATGACGACAACTTCTCCCCCCAAGCGCATTGATTTCAATACGCCTGAGCTGCAACGCAAGCGCCGTATTCGCGCGCTCAAGGATCGCCTGACCCGTTGGTATGTGCTGGTGGGCGGCCTCGCCGTTCTGGGTGCGATCACCCTGATTTTCTTTTTCCTCGCCTACGTGGTCGCGCCACTGTTCCAAGGCGCCTCGCTGACCAAGGAAGACGCACTGACGCCCGCCTGGATGCAGGACGCCGGCAAGCCGTTGTTGATCTCCCTGGAAGAGCAGAACCAGGTCGCCATGCGGGTTTCCGACAAGGGCCAGGCGCTGTTCTTTGACGTCACGAGCGGTGCCGAACTCAAGCGTGTCGACCTGCCGCTTGCGCCCGGCGTGAGCGTGGCTTCCATCGGTGAAGACCAGCCGGGCAGCCCGCTGGTGATCCTCGGTTTGTCCAATGGCCAGTCCCTGGTGTTCCGTCACACCTATAAGGTGTCGTACCCGGACGGCAAGAAGACCATCACGCCTGCGATTGAATACCCCTACGGTGAAACGCCGATCGTGCTCGACGATGCCGGCCGGCCGTTGGAGCATGTCGCCCTCAACGCCACCGATTCGTCGCTGGTGGTGGCAGGCTCGGCCGGTTCGCACTTGAACGTGCTGACCCTGAGCCGCGAAGAAAACATGATGACCGGTGAAGTCACCAGCGAGCAGAAGCGTGTCGAGCTGCCGCAAATGACCGAGCCGGTGAAGGCGATCTTCATCGATCCGCGCCAGCAATGGCTGTACGTGATCAACGGCCGCGCCCTGGCGGATGTGTTCAGCCTGCGCGACAAGAGCCTCAACGGTCGCTACAAATTACTGGAAGATGGCACTGCCGAAGTCACCGCCAGCACCCAGTTGGTGGGCGGCATCTCGCTGATCGTCGGTAACTCCAAAGGCGGCCTGGCCCAGTGGTTCATGGCCCGTGACCCGGATGGCGAGCAGCGCTTCAAGCAGATCCGTACCTTCCAGATGGGCACCGCGCCCATCGTGGAAATCACCGCCGAAGAGCGGCGCAAAGGCTTTACCGCCCTCGACGCTTCCGGCAAGTTCGGCGTGTTCCACAGCACCGCCCACCGCACCCTGCTGGTGGATCCGGTGGTCGACGGCCAGGGCGTGTTTGGTATGTCGCCGCGCGCCAACCGCGTGATCGTCGAAGCCGGCGGCAAGCTGCAGCCGCTGCTGCTGGATAACCCGCACCCGGAAGTGTCCTGGAGCGCGTTGTGGAGCAAGGTCTGGTACGAAAACTACGACGAGCCTAAGTACGTCTGGCAATCGACCGCCGCCAACACCGACTTCGAACCCAAGATGAGCCTGGCGCCATTGACCTTCGGTACCCTGAAGGCGGCGTTCTACGCCATGCTGCTGGCGGCGCCACTGGCCGTTGCCGCGGCGATCTACACCGCTTACTTCATGGCCCCGAGCCTGCGCCGCAAGGTCAAGCCGGTGATCGAACTGATGGAAGCCATGCCGACGGTGATCCTCGGCTTCTTCGCCGGCCTGTTCCTGGCGCCGTATGTCGAAGGGCATCTGCCGGGGATCTTCAGCCTGCTGATGCTGTTGCCGATTGGCATCCTGGTGGCCGGGTTTGTCTTCAGTCGCCTGCCCGAGTCGATTCGCCTGCGGGTTCCCGACGGTTGGGAAAGCGCAATCCTGATCCCGGTGATCCTGTTCGTGGGCTGGCTCTCGCTGTACATGAGCCCGTACCTGGAAACCTGGTTCTTCGGCGGCGACATGCGCATGTGGATCTCCCACGACCTGGGCATTACCTACGACCAGCGCAACGCCCTGGTGGTCGGCCTGGCCATGGGCTTTGCGGTGATCCCGAACATCTACTCCATCGCCGAAGACGCCGTGTTCAGCGTACCGCGCGGCCTGACCCTGGGTTCCCTGGCCCTGGGCGCCACGCCGTGGCAGACCATGACCCGCGTAGTGATCCTGACCGCCAGCCCGGGCATCTTCTCGGCGCTGATGATCGGCATGGGCCGCGCCGTGGGCGAGACCATGATCGTGCTGATGGCCACCGGTAACACGCCGGTGATGGAGATGAACCTGTTCGAAGGCCTGCGCACCCTGGCGGCCAACGTCGCGGTGGAAATGCCCGAGTCGGAAGTCGGCGGCAGTCACTACCGCGTGTTGTTCCTCTCGGCGCTGGTGCTGCTGCTGTTCACCTTCATCATGAACACCCTCGCCGAGCTGATTCGTCAGCGTCTGCGCAAGAAATACTCGTCGCTTTAAGAAAGGTAGAAGTCTGTGAAACAGAACTCCCTGAATGGATGGTTCAAGAGCGGCGCTCCGGGCGTCTGGATCAGCGGTGGCGCGGTGTCCATCGCGGTCATCATGACCATTGGTTTGTTGGCCGTGATTGCCGTGCGTGGCCTGGGCCACTTCTGGCCGGCCGACCTGATCCAGGCCAACTACAACGTGCCGGGCCAGGAAAACCATATCGTCATCGGCGAAGTGGTGCAGAAAGAAGAAGTGCCGCGCGAGCGCCTGAAAAGCGCGGGCCTGCCGGTGCCCGATGCGGGCCCTGAATTCATGACCCGCGAGCTGATCAAGGTCGGCAACCGCGATCTGAACGGCAACGACTTCACCTGGATTGTCGGCGAATGGTTGAAGGACCAGAGCACGCCGAAGAACCTGATGACCATCGAACGTCGTGAGTGGGGCAACTTCTACGGCACCCTGGTCAACGTCAAGCAGGATGGCAAGGTCATCGCTGAAGGCGAGGCCGCGTGGCCGGAGCTGCAAGCCCGCGTGGACCGTGTGAACAAGCTGGCGGCCCAGCTCAAGACCCTGGAGAAGTCCGACATCGGCGCGATCAACGCCGGCCTCGAGCGCATCCGCCTGCATGGCCGCAAACTGGAACTGGAAGGCAAGCTCGACGCTGCCGCCCAGGCCGACATGGAGGCCGATCGTGCCGAGCTGAACGCGCGCTACCAGGACATCGAAGCGCGCCTGGCCGACCTGCACGCCCAATTCAATCGCGATGCCTTGACCGCTCGCGATGGCAACGGCAAGGAAATTGAAATCGGCATCGGCAAGGTGGTGCACGCCTACCAGCCGAACGCCATGGGGACCGTGACCAAGATCGGTTTCTACGTCAGCAAGGTGTGGGAATTCCTCAGTGATGACCCGCGGGAGGCCAACACCGAAGGCGGGATCTTCCCGGCGATCTTCGGCACCGTGATGATGACCCTGATCATGGCGATGATCGTAACCCCGTTCGGCGTGCTGGCGGCGGTGTACCTGCGTGAATACGCCAAGCAGAACACCCTGACGCGCATCATCCGCATCGCCGTGAACAACCTGGCGGGTGTACCGGCCATCGTCTACGGCGTGTTCGGCCTGGGTTTCTTCGTGTATGTATTGGGTGGCTCGGTCGACCGTCTGTTCTTCGCCGAAGCGCTGCCGGCACCGACCTTCGGTACACCGGGCCTGCTCTGGGCCTCGCTGACCCTGGCGCTGCTGGCGGTACCGGTGGTGATCGTGGCCACCGAAGAAGGCCTGGCACGGATTCCGCGTACGGTGCGTGAAGGCTCCCTGGCGCTGGGCGCGACCAAGGCGGAAACGCTGTGGAAGATCGTGCTGCCGATGGCCAGCCCGGCGATGATGACCGGCATGATCCTCGCCGTGGCCCGCGCCGCCGGTGAAGTGGCGCCGCTGATGCTGGTCGGCGTGGTGAAACTCGCCCCGTCGCTGCCGCTGGACGGCAACTACCCGTACCTGCACCTGGACCAGAAGATCATGCACCTGGGCTTCCATATCTATGACGTCGGCTTTCAGAGCCCTAACGTTGAGGCTGCACGGCCGCTGGTGTACGCCACCGCCTTGCTGCTGGTGCTGGTGATCGCCACGCTCAACCTGTCGGCGGTGTGGATTCGTAACCACCTGCGCGAGAAGTACAAGGCGCTGGACAGCTAAAGCTATTCGCCACAAGCGGCAAGCTACAAGCCGCTTTTGCTCAAATCTTGCAGCTTGCAGCTAAAAGCGTGCAGCTACGAACGGAGTGAGACCATGCAACACGACACCCATTCCCACGGCATCAACATGTCTGCCCTGGGTCGCGACAAACAGAGCCTGAGCCTGGCCCAGGAAACCGTGGCCATCGAAGTACCGGGCCTGAGCCTGTATTACGGTGACAAGCAGGCACTGTTCGACGTCAGCATGAACATCCCCAAGCAGCGCGTGACCGCCTTTATCGGCCCGTCGGGCTGCGGCAAGTCCACGCTGCTGCGTACCTTCAACCGCATGAACGACCTGGTGGACGGTTGCCGCGTGGACGGGGCCATCAACCTCTACGGCACCAACATCTACCGCAAGGGCGAAGACGTGGCCGAACTGCGTCGCCGTGTGGGCATGGTGTTCCAGAAGCCTAACCCGTTCCCCAAGACCATCTACGAAAACGTGGTCTACGGCCTGCGCATCCAGGGCATCAACAAGAAGCGCATCCTCGACGAAGCCGTTGAGTGGGCCCTTAAAGGCGCGGCGCTGTGGGACGAGGTCAAGGACCGCCTGCACGAATCGGCACTCGGCCTGTCCGGCGGCCAGCAGCAACGTCTGGTGATCGCGCGCACCATCGCCGTGGAGCCGGAAGTGCTGCTGCTCGACGAACCGTGCTCGGCACTCGACCCGATCTCGACGCTGAAAGTCGAAGAACTGATCTACGAGCTCAAGTCCAAATTCACCATCGTTATCGTGACCCACAACATGCAACAGGCGGCGCGGGTTTCCGACTACACCGCGTTCATGTACATGGGCAAGCTGGTGGAGTTCGGCGATACCGACACCCTGTTCACCAATCCGGCGAAGAAGCAGACCGAAGACTACATCACCGGTCGCTACGGCTAGGAAGCTGTGGTTCTGATTGCACTGACGCTGCGGTTCTCCGCACCTTACCGGACGCTCCAAGGACGCCAACATGATTAGCAAAGAAGGCCTTACCCACCACATCTCCGCGCAGTTCAACGCCGAGCTCGAGGAAGTGCGCAGCCACCTCCTGGCGATGGGCGGGCTGGTGGAGAAGCAAGTCAACGATGCCGTTACTGCGCTGATCGAGGCCGACTCGGGCCTGGCCCAGCAAGTGCGCGAGATCGACGACCAGATCAACCAGATGGAACGCAACATCGACGAAGAATGCCTGCGCATTCTCGCCCGTCGCCAGCCGGCAGCATCCGACCTGCGCCTGATCATCAGCATTTCCAAGTCGGTGATCGACCTCGAGCGGATCGGCGACGAAGCCACCAAGATTGCCCGCCGTGCCATCCAGCTGTGCGAAGAGGGTGAAGCGCCGCGCGGTTATGTCGAAGTGCGTCATATCGGCGACCAGGTGCGCAACATGGTACGGGATGCCCTGGATGCCTTTGCGCGCTTTGACGCCGAGCTGGCATTGTCGGTAGCGCAGTACGACAAGGTCATCGACCGAGAATACAAGACCGCCCTGCGTGAGCTGGCCACCTACATGATGGAAGACCCGCGCTCTATCTCGCGGGTCTTGAGCATCATCTGGGTGTTGCGCTCCCTGGAGCGGATCGGTGATCACGCGCGCAATATCTCGGAACTGGTGATCTATCTGGTGCGCGGTACCGACGTACGGCACATGGGTCTCAAGCGCATGAAGGCCGAAGTTGAGGGTTCAGCCGATCAAATCCCTAATGTTCCGGGCGAACCTGACGATAAGTAAGGTTGCCCGAGAAATTAACGCCCGGCCTCTGGTCGGGCGTTTTCGTTTGTGGCGCCTGAATTTTTTGCGAATCGGGTAAAAGAAAGTCCGAACGTGACTACAGAGTTTTGGCAAAATGCCATTAGTCAGGCGTTTTGCGTGCCGAAGTTTTTATAGGATGAAGGGTCGATGAGTAAAGTCAGTGTATTGGTGGTGGATGACGCCTCGTTTATCCGCGACCTGGTGAAGAAGTGCCTGCGCAACTACTTCCCCGGGATCAAGCTTGAAGATGCGGTAAACGGCAAGAAGGCCCAGACCATCCTGATGCGCGAGAGCTTCGACCTGGTGCTGTGCGACTGGGAAATGCCGGAGATGTCCGGCCTGGAGCTGTTGACCTGGTGCCGTGAGCAACCGCACCTCAAGGCCATGCCGTTTGTGATGGTGACCAGCCGTGGCGACAAAGAGAACGTGGTCCAGGCGATCCAGGCCGGGGTTTCCGGTTACGTCAGCAAACCGTTCACCAACGAGCAACTGCTGAACAAGGTCAAGCAAGCCCTGCACAAGGTCGGTCGCCTCGACGCCCTGGTCGCCAGCGCGCCGACCAAGATGAACTCGGCCTTCGGCAATGATTCCCTGAGTGCCCTGACCGGTGGCAAGCCTGAAGCCGTACGTGCAGCCCCCGTTGCGGCGGCTGCGTCTGCGCCAAGCAAAGGCCTGCTTAACAACGCCCCGCCGGTCCAAGCGCCAGGCGCTGCACCCACTGGCGGCCGTGGCCAGGGCCAGTTGCGCCTGTCCAGCGGCACCCAGCAATGCGTGATCAAGGCGCTGAGCATCAAGGAGGCGCTGCTGGTGGTGCGTCGCGGTGAGGTCCTGCCTCAGGTACTGGAAAGTGCCGTGCTCGACCTGGAACAGGGCGACAACGCCGAGGTGGCGCGTCTCAACGGCTACCTGCACGCCATCGTCGCCTTCGAACCCAAGCCGGACAGTGACTGGCTGCAACTGACCTTCCGCTTTATCGACCAGGATGCGCAGAAGCTCGACTACATCTCCCGCCTGATTGCGCGCGGTACGGCGCAGAAGCATTTTGTGCCGGGGGCCTGACTTTCAGTCCGAAGGGGCGTGCCCTGGGATTGTCATGATCCCTTGCTAGCTTGCTGTTCATTCACTCCGGCAGGTTCGCGCCATGCTCCTTCGCCTTTTGCTGTCCTGCATGTTGGCCTTGGTCGCCAATTCGACCCAGGCCATGACCCTGTACAAATCCACCGATGCCAACGGCATGGTGTTTTTCAGCGATCGGCAAACCCTCGGCGCCCAGGCGTTCGTGATCCAGGAACGTAGGGTCGAGCGCGTACAGCCGCCGGTACTCTACAGGCCAAAACCCGTTTACCCGCAACAAGCCTACCGTTACCCCTTGCCCTGGCGTGGCGGTCCGTTCCGCCTGACCCAAGGTCCCAACGGCAGCTTCAGCCACACCGACGCCAAAAGCCGCTACGCCATGGACATCGCCATGCCCGAAGGCACGCCGATCATCGCGGCACGCAGCGGTGTGGTGGTGAAAATCGAGAATAGCCAGATCGGACGCGGCAACGATGCGTCAGGCAATTTCGTGCGCGTGCAGCACGATGACGGCACCCAGGGTGTGTACCTGCACCTCAAGCAAGGCTCGGTGAGTGTCAGGCCGGGGCAGCGTGTGGCGGTGGGCAGCGCGCTGGGGTTGTCGGGCAATACCGGCAACAGCAGCGGGCCGCACCTGCACTTTGTGGTGCAACAGAGTACCGCGGCCGGGCTGGTGTCGATTCCTTACGAATTCAACCAGCCGGTCGGGACATTGCCCAATTTTGCATTGGGCAATTGAGGGTCAATCCAGCAGCAGGACCTTGGCCAGCACGATCTTCGGCCCTTTCATCTTCTTGATGATGATCCGCAAGCCTTCAACCTCCAGCACTTCTTCCTCTTCCGGCACGCGCTTGAGGGTGTCGTAGATCAGCCCTGCCAGGGTTTCGGCCTCGATGTGGTCCAGGTCGACGCCCAGCAGGCGTTCCACCTTGAACAGCGGCGTATCGCCCCGTACCAGCAATTTGCCAGGCTGGTAGGCGAGGATGCCGCGCTCGGCCTTGCGGTGTTCGTCCTGGATATCGCCCACCAGCACTTCCAGCACGTCTTCCATGGTCAGGTAGCCGATGATCTTGCCGTCGGCTTCTTCCACCAGGGCAAAGTGCGCGCCGCCTTTGCGGAACTGCTCCAGCAACTGCGACAACGGCATGTGCCGCGACACACGTTCCAGCGGGCGGGTCAGCTCGGCCAGGTTGAACGATTCGGGGATGTGGTCCAGGGCCGCCAGTTCCAGCAGCAGGTCCTTGATGTGCAAAAGCCCGACGAACTCGTTGCGCACCGCGTCATACACCGGATAGCGGCTGAATTTATGGCGACGGAACAGCGCGAGGATTTCCTTGAGCGGGGCGTTGAAGTCCAGGGTCACCAGGTCTTCACGGGAGTTGGCCCAATCCACCACTTCCAGCTCGCCCATCTCCACGGCCGAGGCCAGTACGCGCATGCCTTGGTCGCTCGGGTCCTGGCCACGGCTGGAGTGCAGGATCAGCTTGAGCTCTTCGCGGCTGTAATGGTGCTCGTGGTGCGGGCCGGGCTCGCCTTGGCCGGCGATGCGCAGGATCGCGTTGGCGCTGGCGTTGAGCAGGTAGATCGCCGGGTACATGGCCCAGTAGAACAGGTACAGCGGCACCGCCGTCCACAGTGACAGCAGTTCGGGCTTGCGAATGGCCCAGGACTTGGGCGCCAGTTCACCGACCACGATGTGCAGGTAGGAAATCACGAAGAACGCGGCAAAGAACGACACGCCCTTGATCACTTCCGGCGATTCGACGCCTGCGGCGCCCAGCAGCGGTTCGAGGATGTGCGCGAACGCCGGCTCACCGACCCAGCCCAGGCCCAGGGAGGCCAGGGTGATACCCAGCTGGCAGGCCGACAGGTAGGCGTCGAGCTGGCTGTGCACGGTACGCAGGATCTGCCCGCGCCAGCCGTTGGTGTGGGCGATGGCCTCGACCCGGGTCGAGCGCAGCTTGACCATGGCAAATTCCGCCGCAACGAAAAAACCGTTGAGCAGTACCAGGATTAGAGCAAAAAGAATCATGCCGAAATCGGCGAAGAGTGTGGCGAGGGTGATACCAGGGGAAGGGTCCATGATTGGGTTTTGCAGGTTCCGTGTGTTCAATAAGGGGGTGACAGAAGGGCCTGAAAGGCAGGCGCAAGTCGGCCAATGTAGCGGCTGACGGGGCGCTTGCCTAGTGGTTGCTGCCGGGTGGGGCCTGGAATGCCTTATTCGAAACAGCACAATTCCAATTGTGGGAGGGGCCTTGCTCCCGAGAGCAGTGTGTCAGTCAGCATATCTGATACTGATGCACCGCCATCGGGAGCAAGCCCCCTCCCACATTTAGTTTTGTGCTGTGTTTGAGTTATTCGTCATTTCCGACGAGCCGCGAACGGGTCATCTGCGCGGGTGGAAAATGGCAGGTGAATGTACTGCCATGTCCCAGCACGCTGCTGATTTCCAGGCGTGCACGGTGGCGCAGCAGCACATGCTTGACAATGGCCAGGCCCAGCCCGGTGCCGCCGGTGTTGGAGTTGCGGCTGGAATCGACGCGGTAGAAACGCTCGGTCAGGCGCGGCAGATGCTTGGCGTCGATGCCGATGCCAGAGTCCTGCACGCTCAGGTGTGCGCCTTGCTCGTCGGCCCACCAGCGAATGCGGATAGTGCCCTTGTCCTGGGTGTACTTCACCGCGTTGAACACCAGGTTGGAGAACGCGCTGCGCAATTCGCCCTCGCTGCCTTTGAGCAACACCTGCGGGTCGGCATCCAGGCTGATCTGCTGCCCGCGCTCGCCCGACAGGGCCTTGGCGTCATTCTTGATGGTCTGCAACAGGCTCTGGACGGCTACCGGTTGGTTGTCCGACGGATAATCCGTGGCCTCGAGCTTGGCCAGCAACAGCAAGTCGTTGAGCAGGGTCTGCATGCGTGAACCCTGCTGCTGCATTTGCTGCAGGGCACGGCTCCAGCGCGGGTTGATCTCCTCGACGTTGTCCAGCAGCGTCTCCAGGTAGCCGCAGATCACCGTCAAGGGCGTGCGCAGTTCGTGGGAGACGTTGGCAACGAAGTCTTTGCGCATCTGCTCCAGTTGATGGATGCGGGTTACGTCGCGCACCAGCATCAGGTGTTCGTTGTTGCCGTAGCGGGTCAGGTACAACTGGATACGCACACGGTCGTTGGTGGGCGAGGGGATTTCCAGGGCTTCTTCGTAGTTGTCCTGCTCGAAGTATTCCTTGAAGCGCGGGTGACGCACCAGGTTGGTTACCGGCTGGCCGCTGTCCTGGGGCGTCTTGAGGCCCAGCAGGGTCTCGGCGGCGCGGTTCCACCACTCCAGGTTGCCGTCGCTGTCGAGCATGATCACCGCGTCCTTGAGCGCAGCGGTGGACTCCTGCACCCGGTCGATCACGGCTTGCAGGCGCCCGCGTACCCGTTGGTCGCGGCGTTGCAGGTGGTAGATGCTGTCGAACACCTCACCCCACAGGCCGTAGCCATCGGGCGGTGCTTCGTCGGGTTTGTGCTGGCGCAGCCATTCATGCAGGCGCAGCAATTGCTTGAGGGTCCAGCCCAGGTACAGGCCGATACCGATGGCCAGGCTCCAGCCGTAATAGCCGCTGACCAGGCCCACCAACAGGCAGGCGGTGATCAACAGGAGCATGTGGCGGATCAGGGTGCCATGCCAGTTCTGGTTCACTTAAACATGCGTCCTTGTCAGCTGTTAAGGAAGGAAAGTGGCTGGCTCAGCCCTTGGTGGAGAACCGGTAGCCAGTGCCGCGCACGGTTTGTACCAGATTCTCGTAGGCATCGCCCAAGGCTTTGCGCAGGCGACGGATATGCACGTCGACGGTGCGCTCCTCGACATACACGTTGCCGCCCCACACCTGGTCCAGCAACTGGCCACGGGTATAGGCACGCTCCTGGTGGGTCATGAAGAACTGCAGCAGGCGGTATTCGGTCGGGCCCATCTCGGCCGGCTTGCCGTCGATGGTTACGCGGTGGCTGATCGGGTCCAGCAGCAGGCCACCGACTTCGATAGGTGCTTCGCCATCGGTCGGGCCGGCACGGCGCAGCACGGCTTTCAGGCGCGCTACCAGTTCCCGTGGGGAAAACGGCTTGGTGATGTAGTCATCGGCGCCGACTTCCAGGCCCTGGATCTTATTGTCTTCTTCGCCCTTAGCGGTGAGCATGATGATCGGGATATCCCCGGTCAGCTCATCGCGCTTGAGGCGGCGGGCCAGTTCGATGCCGGAGGTGCCGGGCAGCATCCAGTCCAGCAGGATCAGGTCCGGCTTGCGGTCGACGATAATGGCATGGGCCTGCTGGGAGTTCTCCGCCTCCAGGCAGTCATAGCCGGCCATTTCCAACGCAACGGCGATCATCTCGCGGATGGGCGCTTCGTCGTCAACAATCAGAATGCTCCTGCCAACCATGCTCGAAAATCCTCTTGTCATTTAACTGTCTTGCGCCGCATTAGATAACGGAATTATTGCAGTCGTGTGACAGTAATTTAGTCGCTTGGGCAATTCGGGGCACTCTGGACTACGCTTTGGGTCCGAATCCTGACAACCACAAAAGGAAGGTTCCGATGACTCACAGTACTTTTTCTTGGAAGGCCCTGCTGGTCACGGCGGCGTTGACGCTCCCGACACTGGCATTCGCGGCGGAGCCGGCGATGACCCAGAACGGTCTGTTAGTGGATCACAGTGGGAAGACCCTTTACACCTTCGACAAGGACGCCGATGGCAAGTCAGTGTGCAAGGACCAGTGCGCGACCAACTGGCCGCCGCTGAAAGCAGAGTCTACCGACAAATCAATGGGCGATTGGACCGTGATCACCCGTGATGACCAGACCAGTCAATGGGCCTACAAGGGCAAACCTGTCTACACCTACAAGGATGACCACAAGGCCGGTGACAAGAGCGGTGATGGCAAGGGTGGGGCATGGCATGTGATCAAGCCCTGATTTCGCGGCGCTGCTGAAACCATCGGGGGCAAGCCCCCTCCCACCTTTTGATGTGTGAACACATTCAAATGTGGGAGGAGGCTTGCCCCCGATGAGGCCCGACCAGGCACTGCAAAAACCTCAGCGAAACGCGTAATCCGCCACAATCCCGACAAAAATCGCCAACCCGGCCCAGTGGTTGTGCAAAAACGCCTTGAAGCATTTCATCCGGTCCCGGTCGCGGGTGTACCAGAACTCCCAGGCAAAGCAGCCTGCCGCCGCCAGCAGCCCCAGGTGGAACCAACTCCCCAGCTCAAACCGTGCACCGGCCAGCAACAGGCACAGCAGCGCCAGGCCTTGCAGGGTCAGGATGATCACCCGGTCGGCATCGCCGAACAGAATGGCAGTGGATTTGACGCCGATCTTCAAGTCGTCGTCGCGGTCGGTCATCGCGTAATAGGTGTCGTAGGCCACTGTCCACAACAGGTTGGCTATATAGAGCAGCCAGGCGGTAGCGGGCAGGTGGCCGGTTTCGGCGGTGAACGCCATCGGCATGCCCCAGGAAAACGCCGCGCCCAACACCACCTGGGGGTAATAGGTGTAGCGCTTCATGAACGGGTAGCTGACCGCCAGTGCCAGGCCGCCCAGCGATAACCAGATGGTGGTGGCGTTGGTCAGCAGTACCAGCAGGAAGCTGATCAGCATCAGTACCGCAAAGAACACCAAGGCCTCTTTCGAACGGATCCTGCCGCTGGCCAGCGGGCGTTGCGCGGTGCGCTTCACATGGCCGTCGACCTTGCGGTCCGCCCAGTCATTGATGACGCAACCGGCAGCGCGAGTCAGCGTAACGCCCAGCACAAAAATCACGATATTGGCCAGGGACGGCGAGCCCTTGCCGGCGATCCACAGCGCCCACAGCGTCGGCCACAGCAGCAGGTAGATGCCGATGGGCTTGTCCATGCGGGTCAACTGAATGAAATCCCAGGCCCTGGGGTGCAGGCGGTTCAAGGATTTGAGCAGACGTTGATACATCAGCAGTTCTCCGGATGGTCATGCAGCGCGTGCCAGAAAGCCGGCAGGAAGACTTCCGCCACCAGCACGCTCAGCGGCCCGCGATCGAAGCGTGAGCGGCGCGCCCACAGCCCGTCGGCCTGGTCCGTGGTGGGCAGCCATTGGCGAGGGTAATGGCACACCTCGATGGCCTGGCGGGTGAACGCGCGATCGCAAAACAGCAATTCGCCCAAGGAACGGCTGCCCAATTCATCCATATGCAAGCCGTCGCCCTGCAATGCACTGCGCGCCGCCACACTGCGGGCAAACACCCACGGTTGGCCATGCCCGCGCAAATACACCTCGCGCACCCAACCGATACTGGCCGGTGGCATGCGCAGCGCCGCGCATTCATCATCGCGTAGCGGCTGCCAGCCTTCGAACAGCGGCGTCACGCTGAAGCCATCGTGGGACAGCCACGTCAACCGGCGGGTCAGCGAGCCTTCGTCGAACAGCCAGTTCAGGGTCAAGGGCGCGGGCGCAGGGCTCAGGAGGCTCTGGGTCAACCATTGGCAAGCATCGGGAAGGGCGATTGAGTGCGGCACGGTGCGTCAGTATTGGCAGCAAAAGAGGCGGCGAGCTTACCATGGCGTCCTGATCTTTTGCCGGGCCGGCCCGGCGCCTTGCGTCGATCAAGCTTGCATCTGTCGGCCCCGATCAGTACAAAACGCCCTGAGCCGCGCGGCAACGCTGGATCCATCGACCGCCGGCCAACCTGCCTGGACCCTGAGGAAGCAAGTAAATGAAGAAGTGGCAATGTGTAGTCTGCGGCCTGATCTATGACGAAAAAGACGGCTGGCCGGATGATGGTATCGCTCCGGGCACCCTGTGGCAGGACGTACCGGAAGACTGGCTGTGCCCGGACTGCGGCGTCGGCAAAATGGATTTCGAAATGATCGAAATCGGCTAATTTTCAGTTTCAGAACCGTACTACAAGGAGAAAGGAATGAACGCACCTGTCGTGATCATCGGCACAGGGCTGGCCGGTTACAACGTGGCCCGGGAGTTTCGCAAGCTCGACAGCGAGACCCCATTGCTGCTGATCACCGCGGATGACGGGCGCTCCTACTCCAAGCCCATGCTCTCCACCGGCTTTGGCAAGAACAAGGAAGCCGATGGCCTGAGCATGGCCGAACCCGGCGCCATGGCCGAGCAACTCAAGGCCGAAGTGCGCACCCACACCCGTGTCAGCGGCATCGACCCCGGCCACAAGCGCCTGTGGATCGGTGAAGAAGCGGTGGTCTATCGTGATCTGGTCCTGGCCTGGGGCGCGGAGACCGTGCGGGTACCGGTTGAAGGCGACGCCGCTGAGCTGGTTTTCCCGATCAATGACCTCGAAGATTACGCCCGCTTTCGCGCCGCCGCGGCCGGCAAGCGCCGCGTGCTGCTGCTCGGCGCCGGCCTGATCGGCTGTGAATTCGCCAACGACCTGATCCTCGGCGGTTATGAAATCGACCTGGTGGCGCCGTGCGAGCAAGTCATGCCGACCCTGCTGCACCCAGCAGCGGCCGCAGCGGTACAGGCCGGCCTGGAAGGACTGGGGGCGCGTTTCCACCTGGGCCCGGTGCTCAACCGCCTGCAACGCACCGCTGACGGCCTGGAAGCACACCTGTCGGACGGTGAAGTGGTGCACTGCGATCTGGTGGTCTCGGCCATCGGCCTGCGTCCGCGTGTCGACCTGGCCGCCGCCGCCGGCCTGCAGACCAACCGTGGGATCATGGTGGATCGCCACCTCAAGACCTCCCACGCCAATATCTACGCCCTGGGCGACTGCGCCGAGGTTGATGGCCTCAACCTGCTGTACGTCATGCCGCTGATGAGCTGCGCCCGTGCCCTGGCCCAGACCCTGGCCGGTAACGCCACGGCCGTCAGCTACGGTCCGATGCCGGTCACCGTGAAAACCCCGGTCTGCCCGCTGGTGGTCTCTCCGCCGCCACGGGGCACCGAAGGGGTGTGGAGCGTCGAAGGCCAGGGCGCCGACATCAAGGCCCTGTGCCGCGACGCCAACGGTCGTCTGCTGGGTTACGCGCTGACCGGCAACGCCGTGATGGAAAAACTTGCCCTCAACAAAGAACTTCCGCCGTTGCTGGCGTAAATACCGGTCGTTCTGTCGGAATAAGCACGTTTTTCCCCCGAGAAAGGTCGCCGCGAGACTGGCGGAGCGTGCGAGGGCATGCCATCCTCACTCCCGTCTGCCGCAGAGTAGAGCCTGCGGCGCTTTGGGCGCTGCTCCACAGACGAGCAGCACGGACATAACAACAAAAAACCGTCAAAGAGGCTTCACATATGCGTAAACCAGAACTCGCAGCCGCCATCGCTGAAAAAGCGGATCTCACCAAAGAACAGGCCAACCGCGTCCTCAACGCCGTTCTCGAAGAAATCACCGGCGCCCTGCACCGCAAGGACAGCGTCACCCTGGTGGGCTTCGGCACCTTCCTGCAACGCCACCGTGGCGCCCGCACCGGCAAAAACCCGCAAACCGGTGAGCCTGTGAAGATCAAGGCGAGCAACACCGTTGCGTTCAAGCCGGGCAAGTCGCTCAAAGACAGCGTCAACCCGTAATTGCGGTACCGTCTCGAAGGGAGGCGGGGCGGTAAGAAGAATGGGCACGCCGACTGGGTTGGGTGCCCATTTTTTAATGCTTCAAATCACCTAAACACTGCTTGTTTATCTCAACGGCAAAGGCAGTCGTCGGGTCAAAGGCCTGAGGCTTTCACGATCGTTCCAGAGTCCCGGAAAGACTTCAAATTTCAAATCATCCCGGTTAACACCGGTATCGAAGTAGCGACACAGTCTGTCGGTGAGGTCCTCGTCTCCCCACATGTTGGTCAACTCATACTTTTCGATAATGTCGCGACTGTCAGAAAGTTGCAGATCTTCCTTTAGTGCAGGTACCAGGCTGTAGTCAGCATCGCAGCCGATGCCGAGGTCAACAAGATCAGCATCTCGAAACGGAAAGCCGCCCTCAAAGCTGACGTGGGGCCTGAGCCAATAACGCTCATGATCCGAAAGGCTAAATGGTGTGACGGAAATTAGTTTTTCCGTTGCCAATCTCTGGGTCACCACCTTGCCGACAAAACCACTGAACAGGATCATACTGTTGTCCAGCGCAAGCTCGGTCCAGGCGCCGTCCACACTTCTCACATCGTAGAAGCGCATGACGGAGTTTTTGATCATCTGGCCTACGGTGTATAAGTCATCTCGCAATTTGAGGCTGACTAGATCGCCTTCCTTCCAGAGGATGCGCTTGGCCATGGGCTCACTCCATTTTCAATAGTCATTGATGATATTCACGAGCAGCGGCCTGCTCGCGCACCCCTGCTTTTGCCGGCGACTTTGGCAGGGGCTTTGCCCTTGGTTTTATTCGCGGCTTTTATGCGTTTATCCAGTGCTTTGCCTGAGTCAGTCTGAGACAAATGTTTATCCGCCGCAGCTAGGTATTCTTTCCTTCGGCCATTTCCTTTGCCGACCGGATTTTGTGCGTTGGCGGTTCCATCTTTTCCTCCCAAACCTTCATACACTCGTTGTTCCAGCCCTCGTGTGGTGTCCTTGCCATCCTGTCCATAGGCGGTATGCAGGACTTGAGGTGCCTGGCCGCCAAAGCGATCGAAATTTGACCCGTAGCGATAGTTCAACACGTCTGAACCTACCTGCTTGCCTTGCATGCTGGCATAACCCACATAAGGTTTGCCGGTCGCTTTGTCGACGCCCAGGTAGGTGATATGAGTCGCTGTGGTTGGACTGCCTGCCAGCCCCCACGCATCACACCAGCCCATCGGATTAGGCCCGTACTGATAGAGGTTCAAGCCACCGGCGAGTCCTATGGGGTCCGGTGTGATAAACCGACCTATATCGGGGTCGTAAAACCTGAACGTGTTGTAGTGCAAACCGGTTTCCCGGTCCAAGTATTGCCCCTGAAACCTCAAGTTCTGCTCTTCGATGTAAGAAGATTCTCTGGTTTCCTCGGCGGTATTACCCCAAGCGTAATAACTGGCCTGCCATACACGGTGCCCATCGTGGTCCGTCAATTCGTGCGGCAGTCCGTTAGGGTCGTTGTGGTAGTACCTGATTCTTTGCAGTGGGCCCAGGCCATCAACACGTGCCAGCGCTTCATAGCTCCCATCTTCATAAAGATAAAGGCTGGTCTGGTTATTACGATGCTCTTGTATCAGTTGCAACCCGTCCCAGACAAAACGAGTGGTACCAAGCGTATTACCGTTGCTGTTTTGTTCGGTTTTTGTAATCCGACGACCTAAAGGGTCGTAGGTCATTGTGATGACGGTTTCATTGGCGGCGTGCTGATTTCGTATTTCGACCACTCTGCTTTCAGCGTCGTACTTGAATAGTTGAACGGCGCGACGAGCACTACGTTTTTCAACCAGCCGACCGAAACTGTCATACCGGTAACGCTTGTCTTGGTAGGTCATTAATTTGTTATGTACCACCAGGCCTACACCCGGCAGGGGACCATCCAGAAGGTTGGCCGCTGCGTCATAAGCAAAGCTTTCCTGCGTCCCATGTATTGGATTCTGGCTGGCAATGATGCGATCAGTGGCGTCGTAGTGAAACGACTGTTGGTGTGCAATTCCTGCTTTTTGTTCGTGGCGGGCGATCAGGTTGTCGCTGGGATCAAAGTCGAAGTATGTCGGGCTCATTCCCGTCAGTGGTCGCGGCAGGGTACTTGGATACCGTACACGAGCGCGCAACCGCCCGCCTCGATCATATTCAGTGCGGGTGCTGATCTGACCTTGTGTGCGAAGTACTTCACGATGCAGGCGGTCACGCTCGAAGTCACTGATGACTTGGCCATCGAGGTTGATCTGGTGCAAATGACCGCTGCCGTAGTACAGACGGTTGATCCAGCGACCATCGGGTAATTGGGTCTGGGTCAGATTGCCCAATTCGTCATAGCGATGTTTCAAACTGCCGGCCGAGCTTTGCTCTTCAAGTGGCTGGCCGAGGGCGTCATAGCGATAACTCAATTTTTGTTCGTTGCCCTGGGCGTCCTTGAATGTGATTGCGATCAATTGATCCAGGAGGTCGTATAAATAATCCGTGCGGCCATCGTCGGTGATTTTGACAACCAGGCGCCCGGCAGCATCACGCTCCAAATAGTGAACAATAGGCTGTTCAGGGATACCTGG
The DNA here is from genome assembly GCF_005233485.1 of Pseudomonas sp. CFBP13509. NCBI lineage: Bacteria > Pseudomonadati > Pseudomonadota > Gammaproteobacteria > Pseudomonadales > Pseudomonadaceae > Pseudomonas > Pseudomonas sp. CFBP13509. The sequence continues at coordinate 205,220 of NZ_QGAA01000003.1, read as the reverse complement.
CGCATTGCTGTCGTGAGCTGGTAAAGCAGTGACGCTGGTGATGCTGTTCAATGCATCGTAGTCATAGTGATGGGCGCTGCCATCTAGGTCGCGCTGCTCGACCAGGCGATCATTGGCATTCCACGTGAAACGATAACATTCGCCATTCTCATTGGTCAGTGCTTGCAGCCGTGCGTAGCTGTCATAGCTGAATTGCACTTTGCGGCCGTGCGCATCCGTGCGCTGGCGAATGCGCCCGCGAGGGTTGTACTGATAATGAGTCGAGTGGCCTGACGGGTCGGTATGGACCGTCAATTGTCCGCAGGCGTTGCGTTGAAAATACTCGATGCGACCATCTGGCAACTGCTGGCTGAGCATCCTGCCCGTCGTGTCGTATGTGAAGGTTGTTCGTTCCCCTAGCGGGTCGGTAATGACCTGCAAATAACCGCGCTCGTCGTAACTGAAACGCGTCGGGTAACCCGAACAATCGATATGCTCGACCAACTGCCCAAACGGATTCCAGCGCAGCTTCTTGCTTTTGCCGGTGGCGTCGATGATCTCCACGACCTGGCCGTGATCGTCATAACGGTAGCGGGTGACGTAGCCCAGCGGGTCGGTTTCGGCGATGCAGTTGCCGCGCTGATCGTAGCGATACGCCCAGCTATTGTCGGCGGCGTCGGTCTCCACCAGCGGCAGTGCCCAATGCTCAAGCCACAAGGTCGAGTCACTGCGGCCCAGCGGGTCGGTCTCGCCGATCAGGTTGCCGGCGTCGTCGTAGCTGTACGTATAGCGCCCGCCCAGTGGATCGGTGGCGCTGAGCAATTGGCGCTCGTCGTTCCACTCGAACAGCCAGGTTTGCCCGAGGTTGTCGCAGTAGCGAACGATCTGGTGCTGGGTGTTCCAGTGGCGAGTACTGACGCGTTGCAAGCCGTCGGTAATCCGCGTGATACCGGCCTGCAAGTCATAGTCGAACTGGTAGGCGTCGCCTTCGTCGGTCCAGTGCCGGACCACGCGCCATTCCACGTCTTCAACCAAGGCCCATTCGTAGAAACAGCGCAGACCGGTCGGCAACTGGTGCTCGACCATGCGCTGGCCGGCATCATAGCTGAAGCGTCGCTGTACCTGGCCAGTGGCATCGCGGACCTCAGCCAGGTTGCCGATAGCGTCGTAGCCATAGCTTACGAGTACTTCGCGACGCTGATCGGGGTACAGTCGTTCGAGCCGCACCACGTGGCCTTGATCGCGGATCAACTCCACTTGCACCAGGTCGAACGTATCGCGCAGCCGGATCAGCCGCCCGGCTTCGTCGTAATCAACATGGATGCGGTTGTCGTTGCGGTCGCCGAGCTGGCTGAGGCGCAGCAACGCCGGGTTGGCGGAAGGCTCAAATAAGCGATACAGCCCGTCATCGCTTTCGATCAGCAACTGCCCATTGAGGTGTCGGCGCACGGCCAGCCCTTCACCGGCGCTGAACACCGCGCCGCCCAGGGGAATACTGCCCATGTCGATAGGCCGGCCCTGTTCATCGGTGTAGACCAGCGTTTCGCCGCCGTCGGGGTGAGGCTGGATGTCGACGCACACTTCATACGGCAGGCTCCAGCCTGCGCCGAACAGGCTGCCCGAGCGTTCGTCGCGGCTGTTGTAGAAGCGTTGCCAATCAATCGGCAGGATGCCGGGCAGTACGAAATCCAGCTCATCATCGCCGCCCAGCACCTTGGCGCCGGTGGCCGCATGCACCGGGTTCGACGAGCCCATGGCCGCATTGGCCATAGCCCCCATCGCGCTGCTCACGGCCATCGAGGTCGCGCCGCCGATCAACATGCACGGCAGCTTGCTGAAGAACTTGCCCTTGCCGCCCTTGAGCATCAACAACGCTGTCACCGCCAGCCCGACGCCCGGCGTCTTGCCGCTGCGGATCTCGCGCACCACCACCGAACCGCCGCCAATGGTCACGTTGGAGGAAATCAGCCCCGACGACACCACCGTTGCATCGCAGGTGCTGCGGTCACCGCTGCGCACTGCCGGCTGGCCATTGATGGTGACTTTTTCCGAACCCTCGGCCAGAAACTGCGGCGGCATCGGCGGATGCTTCATGCACGTGACCAAATCCAGCGGCTTGGGTTCGGCGCCGGGCGCAGGTGTGGCAACCGTGGGGCGCCACATCTGCGAGAAGAAACTCTCGGCCATGTCCAGGTAGCTGGCTTCCGGCTCGGGCGCGGGTTCTTCCAGCTCAGTGCCGGCGGGTGCGACGTGAGAACTGATCGCCCCGGCGGCGCGAGCGGCCGGAATACTGTTGGTGAGGGTATTGGTGGAACCGGTGAGAATGTTCGCCTGTACCGTAGGCGGGAACAGGGCGTTGCTGAAGCTCTCGCATAAATTCGATAAGCCTTTGTCCGCCCCGGTCTTGCTCATGGCCAGGCCGACAATCGTGCCTACCACGGCGCCCAGCAGGAAACAGCCGAGCCCGCCGGTGGCCACCGTAATCCCGGTGGCGGCAACCACCGCCGCAGTCGCCACGGCGGTGATCGCAATATTGGCCGCCACCTCCAGCACACCGCCAAGAATGTCGGCCATCATGGAGGTGTGGGTCAGCGCATCGCCCATCCGGGCCGCCCATAACGCGTCAGACATACAAGCAACTCATCAGGAAATAGCGTCGAACGACAGCGAGTTTTTGATCAAGGCCCAGTGCGCCGCCTCGGCATCCCCCAGCGTGTCCGCCTTCACATAACTCAACGCGAGCATCTTGCGCGTGCCCGGTATCACCAAGGCCAGCTGGTACTGGAACACCTTGTCATTGCCCTTGTTGAATTGGCTGCGCAGCTCGATGCCTTCCACCTCCTGCGCGGCGCCCAAACGCACGTCCACACCCGGTTGATAGCGCAAATCCTGCACCTGTTTTTCCAGGCGCTGGAGCTGGTCGTTGAAGTTGCTGTGCAGGGTTTCGCCGTCGGCCAACAGGCTGCGGCTGACGATCAGGGATGTGCCCAACTCCGGGAATTTGAGGATATTGATCGTCGCGTCCTGCAACTCACTGGCGGGCAATTGAAACTGGAATTCGTTGATTCGGTACGTCATGGCAAACGGGTCTCGTCAGGAGCTTTTAGGCGCGGGGAAGGCGGCTTTGATATTGGCGTCGATGGCGCCTTTCTGGCCCTGGCCGTCGGGCGTGGCGCCAGGGCCGCCGCCGTTGTTCAGGTGCAGCACGCCGCCGGTATTGAACTCGGCATCGCCGCTGGCGTAGAAGCTGATTTGCACGCCGGTCAGGTTGATCTGCCCACTGGCGTTGAGCTCCAGGATGCTTTCACCGCAGACCAGGCGCAGGTTTTCGCCCACTTCGATGACGTAGCTCTGGCTGATGCTGTCGGTCTTTCTCTGGCCCACCGAGAGGATGTCTTCCTGCTTGACGATGCGCAGGCGGTTGTTGCCGATGGTCACCGTCTCGTTATGGCCGATACTTTTATTGCGGTCGTGCCCGACGGAATGACTCTCGTCCACCTCGACAACAATGTCCTGGTTACGCTCTGCATGGATATACAACTGCTCCAACCCCTTCTTGTCCTCCATGCGGATTTCATTGAAATTGGCCGGCGTGCCGCCCTTGCTCGAGCGACTCTTCATGCCGCTCTGGGTCGCGTTCTCCGGCAGGTCGTAGGGCACCGTCTGCTCGGCGTTGTACACCCGCCCGGTGATGATCGGGCGGTCCGGATCACCTTCCAGAAAACTGACAATCACTTCCTGGCCGATCCGTGGAATCTGCATCGAGCCCCAGTTCTTGCCGGCCCAGGACTGCGACACGCGGATCCAGCACGAGCTGTTTTCGTTGGATTGGTCGTGGCGGTCCCAGTAGAAGTGCACCTTCACGCGGCCGTACTGGTCGGTCCAGATTTCCTCGCCTTTGGGGCCAACCACCAATGCCGTCTGCGGGCCTTTGACGATGGGGCGGTGGGTGGTGGCCAGCGGGCGGAAGCTTTGCTGGGCGTCGATGCAGGTCAGGCTGCTTTCGAACTGCGCCGAACCCGAACCGCCGCCGCTTTCCAGGCTTTCCTGGACGATGTAGTAGCGGCAGCCGACGATCAGGTATTCGCGGTTCTGGTCCTGGCGGCTGAAGCCGGTGAGGCTGAACAGGTGGCCGGAACCCAGGCCACGGGCATTGCCGGCGAACTCGACCTGTTCATGCAGGGTTTGCAGGGCTTCGATGCGGGTGCGCGCGTAGTGTTCGCCGTCGGCGCTTTGCACGTAGGTGCCGGGGTAGTCGTACAGCGGGTAGTCGCCGGCGGTATGCGGGCGCGGCATGGCCGAGCGCACGTCGATGCTGGCGCTGGGGCGCTGGAAGTCGTAGTCGTTGAGCTCCAGCGAGCCGGGCTGAACCTCCTGCGCCAGGTGCCAGTTGTGCATGTGGTCGCGTTCGCGCTGCTGCTCGTCCTTGGGGTAATACGGGATCGACGCATAGCCCGGCACCGTGGTGTGGGCGCCATAGGCGTCGGCCAGCACCAGCACATGGCGGTCCTGCTCGTGGCGGAAGAAGTAGTAGATGCCTTCCTGTTCCATCAGGCGGCTGACGAAATCGAAGCTGGTCTCGCGGTACTGCACGCAGTATTCCCACTCGCGGTACGGCCGGCTCAGGGCGTCTTCGAAGTCGGAAAACCCCAGGTCGCGGAACACCTGCTTGATGATCTGCGGGATGCTCAGGTTCTGGAAAATCCGGCAGTCCGAGGTGCGCGTCAGCAGCCAGAACCACGGGCGCAGCGTCACCTGGTAACTGGCGAACTGGCCCTGGTCTATGTTCTGGCTGCAGCGCGCGACGATGCCGTGGAAGTGCCGCTCGCCGCCGTCCGCCAGTTGCACGCCCACGCTCATGGGCTTGCCGAGCAACTGGTTGAGGTCGATGTTGGCGTCCAGGGACGTCAGTTGCAGTTCATAGTTGAACAGGCGGCCCAGCTCTTCGCCGCCGCCCATTTCATTGAGCAGCAGCACATCCGGCCCGAGAGGGCTGGTGATCTTGGCCAGGCGTGAGGCTTGGTTGAATAGCATCGGTTAACCTGTAAATGACTAAATAACTGACGGAACCGGTTCGAAATATGGGAGGGGGCAAGCCCCCTCCCATATTTGCATTGCATTCCAACAGTCGTTATTCGGCGTCGCTGAAGTCGTAATGCAGCTCGTTATCCCGGCTGCTGATGCGCACACCCGCCAATGCCTTGCCTTCGAGCATGCGCGTGAGGAATTCACGGCTCATGTCCGGCAGCAGGCTGTTGGTGAGGATGGTGTCGATCATGCGCCCGCCGCTTTCGGTCTCGGTGCAGCGCGAGACGATCAGGTCGACCACCGCATCGTCGTAGTCGAAGGCGACCTTGTGGGTCGTCTCCACGCGCTTCTTGATGCGGTTGAGTTGCAGGCGGGTGATCGCCTTGAGCATCTCGTCGCTCAGCGGGTAGTACGGGATCGTCACCAGGCGGCCGAGCAAGGCGGGCGGGAAGATCTCCAGCAGCGGCTGGCGCAGGGCCTTGGCGATTTCTTCCGGCTCGGGGATGTTCGCCGGGTCCTTGCAGACCTGGGAAATCAGCTCGGTACCGGCGTTGGTGGTCAGCAGGATCAGGGTGTTCTTGAAGTCGATCACCCGGCCTTCGCCGTCTTCCATCACGCCCTTGTCGAACACCTGGAAGAAGATCTCATGCACGTCCGGGTGGGCTTTTTCCACCTCGTCCAGCAGCACCACGCTGTAGGGCTTGCGCCGCACCGCTTCGGTCAGCACGCCGCCTTCGCCGTAGCCGATATAGCCCGGTGGTGCGCCCTTGAGGGTGGACACCGTGTGGGCTTCCTGGAACTCGCTCATGTTGATGGTGATCACGTTCTGCTCGCCGCCGTACATGGCTTCGGCCAGGGCCAGGGCGGTTTCGGTCTTGCCCACGCCGGAGGTGCCGGCCAGCATGAACACGCCAATCGGCTTGCTCGGGTTGTCGAGGCCGGCGCGGGAGGTCTGGATGCGCTTGGCGATCATCTGCAGGGCGTGGTCCTGGCCGATGATGCGTTTTTTCAGGTGCTGGTCGAGGTTGAGCACGGTTTCCAGTTCGTTGCGGGCCATGCGGCCCACCGGGATACCGGTCCAGTCGGCGACCACCGAGGCCACGGCCTGGTAATCCACGGTCGGCAGGATCAACGGGGTTTCGCCTTGCAGCGCGGTGAGGCGCTGTTGCAGGTCGACCAGTTGCGCACGCAATTCATCGTTGCCGCTGTCCACGACGCCGGCCTTTTCGCGCAGGGTTGCACGGGTGGCGAGCAGCTCATCCACCAGGGTTTTTTCTTCGGCCCAGCGGCTTTCCAGGGTCGCCAGGCGCTCACGCTCGGCGCTTAACAGGGCTTCGCTGTTGCTCTGGCGCGCACCAATGGCAATGCCGATGGCATGCTCGCGGGCGATGATTTGCAGCTCGGTTTCCAGGGCTTCGATGCGGCGGCGACTGTCGTCCACTTCGGCCGGCACCGCGTGCAGGCTGATGGCGACGCGGGCGCAGGCGGTGTCCAGCAGGCTCACGGATTTGTCCGGCAACTGGCGCGCCGGGATATAGCGATGGGACAGCTTCACCGAGGCTTCCAGGGCTTCGTCGAGGATCTGCACCTGGTGGTGTTTCTCCATGGTCGAGGCCACGCCCCGCATCATCAGCAGCGCCTTGTCTTCCGATGGCTCGGCCACTTGTACCACCTGGAAGCGGCGGGTCAGGGCCGGGTCTTTCTCGATGTGTTTTTTGTACTCGGCCCAGGTAGTCGCGGCCACGGTGCGCAGGGTGCCACGGGCCAGGGCGGGTTTGAGCAGGTTGGCCGCATCACCGGTCCCGGCGGCGCCACCGGCACCTACCAGGGTGTGGGCTTCGTCGATAAACAGAATGATCGGCTTGGGCGAGGCCTGGACGTCTTCGATGACCTGGCGCAGACGCTGTTCGAACTCGCCTTTCATGCTCGCGCCGGCTTGCAGCAGGCCGACGTCGAGGCTGCGCAGTTCCACGTCTTTCAAGGCGGGCGGCACGTCACCGGCGACGATGCGCAGGGCAAAACCTTCGACCACAGCGGTCTTGCCCACACCGGCCTCACCGGTGAGGATCGGGTTGTTCTGGCGGCGGCGCATGAGGATGTCCACCAGTTGGCGGATCTCTTCGTCACGGCCCACGATCGGATCGAGCTTGCCGCTGCGCGCTTGTTCGGTGAGGTCAACGGTGAAGCGCTTGAGCGCCTCCTGCTTGCCCATCGCACTCGGTGCCATGGCGCCGCTGGCCTCGCCCGGCACGGCGCCGGCATTGAAACCGTCGCTGGCAGTCAGGGCGTTTTCCGGCGAATCACCGACGTATTCGTCAAAACGCTCGCTCAGGGCTTCGGCCTTGATCTTGTCGAACTCCGAGGACAAGCCCAGCAGCGCATGGCGCAGGCTTGGCGTCTTGAGGATGCCCAGCACCAGGTAGCCGGTGCGCACCTGGCTTTCGCCGAACATCAGGCTGCCGTACACCCAGCCGCGTTCCACCGCCTCTTCCACGTGGGACGACAAGTCGGTGATCGACGTCGAGCCACGCGGCAGGCGGTCCAGGGCTTCGGTGAGGTCTCGGGCCAGGCGCGCCGCCTCGACGTTGAACTGGCGGATGATGCGGTGCAGGTCCGAGTCCTGCAGTTGCAGCAACTGGTGGAACCAGTGGGCCAGTTCCACGTACGGGTTGCCCCGCAGCTTGCAGAACACGGTGGCGGCTTCGATGGCCTTGTAGGCCACGCTGTTGAGTTTGCCGAACAGTGCGGCGCGACTGATTTCACCCATGCTCTGGATTCCTTGAGGTGGTGGCTTGATCGGCGTAATGCCGGGCCAGGATTAGGTCGTTGGCATCAACCGCAGGGCAGCCGAGCCAGGTGTTGAAGCCCAGGCGGAACTGGCCATTGAGTTGCAGCGCCGGTACTTCGGGTTGTTGCAGAATCAGGTTCAAGTCCCAGTCCAATTCATGGCCCAGGTACTCGGCCACCCACGCCACCAGCTCGTTGAACGGCTGGCTGCCGGGCAGCATGCCCATGTAGTCGTCCAACTTGAGCGGGCCCAGGCGGATGCGGAATTTATGCTGGCGGTCCCACACGTGGCTGCCCAGGCAGAAGTCCACCCCCAGCTGGTTGGCGCTCACGCCTACGCGGCTGCGCTCGGGCAGTTCCAGCCATTGGCCGACGTATTCTTCGATCTCCACCGGCAGGCCGAAATACTCGCCGAGGATCGCCTTCAAACCGTCCGGGTAGCGGGTTTGTGCCGACAGGTGGCCGCTGTAGTGCAGCTTCGCCGTGTCGGGGATCAACCCCTGGTTAAGCAGGCTCGGCATGCCCCGGCCACTCAAGGCAGCGAGGCGTGCGGACCAGTAGTCATCGTCCGGGCGGTCGTGGCTGACCGTCGGCCGCGCCTCGGCCCAGGCTCGGTAAAACAGGCTCAGCAGGCGGTGGTGGAAGACGTCCAGGAACTGCTTGCTGGTGCTGTCGGCGTTGTTGCGCTGGCGCTCGCGTACGTACTCGGTGATATGCAGCGGCAACGGGCCGTTGGGGCCACCCAGGCCGAAGAAGAACTGTTCCAGCCGTGCCGGTTTGCCGTCGCCGCCGGGATCGACCGAGGCCAGGGTGGCCGGGGCGAAGGTGCAATCGGCCTGTTGCCCCAGGCGCAACGGGTCATCCGCCAGGCGCAGGGAATGGCCCAGGCGCGGCAGCTCGGGCGATTCGCACTCGATACGCCGCAACGCCTGGAAGAAATCGTATTCCCAGGGCTCCTGATGCATCGCATCCAACGTACTCACAGGGTCGGACGACGCCCGGGCTTGGCTTTCCATCGCATGATCTCGCCGCGTTCGGTGGTACGGATCACCGTCTCGGTAAAACTGTTGATCGACACGTAGCGTGCCAGGAAGCGTTCCAGCACCGCACCGAGCAGGAACACGCCGGTGCCGCGAAACGCGTTTTCATCGAACTCCAAGGTAATTTCCAGGCCGCGACCAAACACAATCGGGCCGGGCATCGGCAGGCGCCGGGTGACGGCCTTGCTGCTGACGTCGCGCAAGCCTTCGATCTGCAATTGCAGCGCCGCGTCGTTGCTGTCGCCATACAGGCGCAGCAGTTCGCGCAACGCCGCCGCGCCCTGGCCTTGCTCGCTCAGGGACAAATAGTTGAGCGACAACTGGCTGATCAGGCGCCAGGCCTTGGCGTCATGGGCATGGCTGGCGCGTGGACGGCTTGGCCCGGCGACGCAACGCACGGATAACACCGGCGCGCTGTCGGCCAGGGTGAAGTCGGTCTTGCCGTTGCCCACGCTCATGAACAACGGCAGGTCGCGGTTGGTGCACAGCGCGGTCACGCCGAGTTGGCGCAGGTCGTGGCGATACGGCGCCTGGCGGCTGTCGACCAGGCTGACAAAGGTTTCGCTGCCCACATAGGTGGAGCGCGGGCCGTTGCGGCGCTGGTCGCTGGACAACACCCGTGGCTCGCGGCGCACGGTGTAGTACGCCTGGTCGCGGCCATAACGGGATGGATCGCGGACCGCATAGAACGGTAAAAAGGGCTGCTCTGGCCCGGTGCCGTGGCCGGTGATGCCGCTCAACGAATGAATCTCGAAATCCATCGGCCGTGTGCGGTCGGCGATCACGTGGTGCTCGTTGACTCGGTCGGACAAGTGGATGCGGTCCACGCGTTTCGGGAACAGGTTGATCGCCGGGGTGCAGAACGGCAGGAACTGCGCCGCGCCGACGCTGCCTTCCAGGCTTGGCTCGTGACGGTCGAACAGCACGATCAGTTCCAGCTCCTGGCCGTCGCAACGCTTGACCGCGCGGCTCAGCTCGGCGAATTCGACGAACAGGAAGCGGTGGGGCAGGGCGAAGTATTCCTGCAACAGGCGATAGCCCTGGAATGCGCGCGCGACGACCGGCATGGCCGCATCGGCGTCGTCGAAACCCCGCGAGCGCAGCGCGTCCTGGGGCAGGCGCTCGACCCAATCGCCACCGGGCTTGCGTGCAAACACTGCGCAGGCATTGCCCAGCAGTTGTTCATAAAGGCGGAACGGTTGCTCGTCGGCCCCGCTGAGGTACAGCGGCAGGTTGTCCAGGTCGAGGCTGTTGAACGGCAATTCGGCGCCGGTGCGCAGGGTCAGGCGCAAGCCGGCCTTGGCTTTCGGCTCGCTGGCGGCCAGGCGCCCGAGCACGGCGGCGGGGTTGCCGAAGTACTCGGCGTTGCTGACCTGTAACGGCCACAACGTCACCGGGTGCGCGGTGCGGTACTCGCAGCAGGTCTGGGTTTCGCGGCCCAATGCGGCGCGCAACACGGTGTCGCGCGGCAGCGGGAAGCCGCTGGCCAGGGAGCCTTCGTCGGGGTCGGTGTGCAATTGCACCACGGTCATCGACGGCGTCGGCGCCAGGTAGTGCGGGTAGGCGATCTCCAGCAGGTTGTGGGTGAAGGTCGGGTACTCGGCGTCGAGTTTGAGCTGTACGCGGGCGGTGAGGTAGGCAAAGCCCTCAAGCAGGCGTTCGACGTACGGGTCGGCGCAGTCCATACCGGACAGGGTCAGCCGACTGGCGATCTTCGGGTATTCCTTGGCGAACTCCGCCGCACTTTCGCGCACGTGGTGCAGTTCCTGGTTGTACAGCTCCAGCAGGCGCGGGTTCATGGGCGCCTCCGCTGGTCGGCATTCACCACGCGCACATGGCCGGATTCCAGGTCGAGGTCGGTTTGCAGCAACAGGCGCAAGGGCACCGGCTGCGCCCACAGGTCGCCTTCGATCTCGAAGCTCAGGGCGTTGTGATTCATCTCGCCATGGCCGACACGGGCCTTCACCCGCAGGGTATGGCGCAGGATGCGCGGTTCAAAGGTGGCAATCGCCTGGTAGATCAGGGCTTCCAGGGCCTTGATGTCGACGCTGGAAACGCTGTTGCCCGCCAGCGCCGGCAGGCCGTAATTGACCACCGAGGTGCCTGCCTGTGTGTGCAGCGTGGCATCGGCATCGAGCAACGACGTGGTATTGAGCAGCCACGCCAGGTCGCGCAGCACCGAGGCTTTCAATTGGGTCAGGGACAGCACGCGTTTATCGGCGCTTTCCTTGGGATTGGTTGGGTCGTCGTCGGTCAACCGGTCCAGCAGGGACGGTTGCAGACGGTCGCGGGAAGCGATTTCAGTTACCACCAAAGCAGCTCCACGGACAATATCGAAAATGAAAGACCCGCCGTAGCAGCTGCCGAGCGAAGCGAGGCTGCGTCCGACTGCGAAGCAGTCGTAGAGCAGGCACTGAGTTTCATCAGGTAAACCTCAGTGCCAGGTGTGCGAGGACTTCGTCCTCGAACGCAGCCTCACTTCGCTCGGCAGCTGCTACGGCGGAGCGAGGTAGGCGTATCAGCGCTTGGTGTTGGAACGGATGTTCCAGCCAAACTTGATCGCGCCGCCGTCTTTGGTGCCGTCGGCTTTCTGCGGCTGGTAGTCGACCATCACTTGGGCGAAGTTCAAGGTGACGTTTTCAGTCAGGCGGTCATCGCCGCCCGAGCCGCCGGTGCTCAGGGACGTTACCAGCACTTCTTCCAGATTGATCACCATGTACTCGACCTGGCTTTCGCCACCGGCCTTGCGCACGGTCAGCTTGACCTTGTCGATGTGCTTGCCGCTGGCGCAGTGCATCATCAGGTTCGGCGAGGCCTTGTCGACGTACTTGGTCAGCGACAGGTCCTGGATGTTCACCTTGCCCGCACCGCCGCCACCGCCAACGTGCATGTTGCCGGACTGGGCCATGCCCCAGCTCCAGTTCAGCACGTCGATTTCGTCCTTGTGGGCCTTGTCCATGGACTCGCCCTTGATGTCGCCGATCTTGATGAAAATATCAACAGCCATGTTTTCTCCCTGTGTGGCCTCAGCCACTGTATTTGTTAACGCCGCCGACCCCTGTAGGAGCGAGCTTGCTCGCGAAGGTCGTCAACGGTGACGCGGGCATCCTGGATGAACGCAGCGCCTTCAAGTTTTTCGCGAGCAAGCTCGCTCCTACAGGGAGCGAGCCAGTCCCGATTTTTTACGCGCTTTTCGCCGAAGGCAGCTTCGATACCAGGCGCAACGACACGGTCAGCCCTTCGAGCTGGTAGTGCGGGCGCAGGTAGAACTTGGAGTTGTAGTACCCCGGGTTGCCCTCGACGTCTTCCACGATCACCTCGGCGGCGGCCAACGGGTGCTGGGCCTTGGTGGTCTCGGTGGAGTGCGCCGGGTCACCGTCGACGTAGTTGAGGATCCAGTCCTGCAACCAGCGCTGCATCTCGTCCTTCTCTTTGAAGGAACCGATCTTGTCGCGCACGATGCACTTCAAGTAGTGCGCGAAACGGCAAGTGGCGAACAGGTACGGCAGGCGCGCGGCCAGGTTGGCGTTGGCGGTGGCGTCCGGGTCGTCGTATTCGGCCGGCTTCTGCAACGACTGGGCGCCGATGAACGCGGCGAAGTCAGTGTTTTTCTTGTGCAGCAGCGGCATGAAACCGTTCTTCGCCAGTTCCGCTTCACGGCGGTCGCTGATGGCGATTTCGGTCGGGCACTTCATGTCCACGCCACCGTCATCGGTAGGGAACGTGTGGGCCGGCAGGTTTTCCACTTCACCGCCGGACTCCACGCCACGGATGCGCGAGCACCAGCCGTAGTGCTTGAACGAACGGTTGATGTTCACCGCCATCGCGTAGGCGGCGTTGGCCCAGGTGTACTTGGAGCTGTCGGCGCCGTCGGTGTTTTCTTCGAAGGCGAAGGCTTCCACCGGGTCGGTCTTGGCGCCATAGGGCAGGCGCGCCAGGAAGCGCGGCATGGTCAGGCCGATGTAGCGCGAGTCTTCCGATTCACGCAGCGAGCGCCAGCCGGCGTATTCCGGGGTGGTGAAGATCTTGGTCAGGTCGCGCGGGTTCGACAGTTCCTGCCACGAGCCCATGCCCATCACGGTCGGCGATGCCGCAGCAATGAACGGGGCGTGCATGGCGGCGCAGACTTTCGACAGCTCGCCCAGCAGTTCCACGTCCGGTGGCGACTGGTCGAAGTAGTAGTCGCCTACCAGGCAGCCGTACGGTTCGCCGCCGAACTGGCCGTACTCTTCTTCGTACATCTTCTTGAAGAGCGGGCTCTGGTCCCACGCGGTGCCCTTGAATTTCTTCAGGGTCTTGTGCAGGTCCGGCTTGGAGATGTTGAGCACGCGAATCTTCAGTTGCTCATCGCTCTCGGTGTTATTGACCAGGTAGTGCAGGCCACGCCAGGCGCTTTCCAGCTGCTGGAAATCCTGGTGGTGGATGATCTGGTTGACCTGGGCGGTGAGCTTGGCGTCGATGGCGGCGATGATCGATTCGATCGATTTGATCGCGTCGTTGGACACCAGGTCGGTTTGCGCCAGGGCCTGTTCGGCCAGGGTGCGCACGGCGGTTTCCACAGCTTCGCGGGCACGCTCGGTCTTGGGCTTGAATTCCTGCATCAGCAAGGATGCGAACTCGCTGGTTTCCTCGGTTGCACCCAGGCTCTGGGCGCCTTCGCGGGCGGTATTGTCAGTCATGATTACTGGTCCCCTGCAGGCTTAGGCGCACTGGCAAGTGCCTGGAGCAGTGCCGGGTCCTTGATCGCCTTCATGATGATTTCTTCAGCGCCAGTCTTGCCGTCCATGTAGGTCAGCAGGTTGGCCAGCTGGGTGCGGGCTTCGAGCAGTTGCTTGAGCGAGTCGACCTTGCGGGCCACGGCGGCCGGGCTGAAGTCGTCCATGCTTTCGAAGGTGATGTCCAGGCTCAGGTTGCCTTCGCCGGTCAGCTCGTTGGGTACGTGGAACGCCACGCGCGGCTGCATGGCCTTGAGGCGCGAGTCGAAGTTGTCGACGTCCACTTCAAGGAACTTGCGGTCGGCCACAGGCAGAAGAGGCTCGGCAGGCTTGCCGGCGAGGTCGGCCATCACACCCATCACGAAGGGCAGCTGGACCTTTTTCTCGGCGCCGTAGAGCTCGACGTCGTACTCGATCTGCACTCGAGGCGCGCGGTTGCGCGCGATGAATTTCTGAGAACTTTGCTTCGCCACGTTGCTGCTCCTGGTCGCTTGAGCGACGGTGTTGTTACTGCGCAGTCGAGCGGCTTACTCGCCGTCCGGGCCGCGCAGGTTTTCAAATTGGGACATCCCATCGGGAATCAGATTGCGCACGATGGCCGCGAAGTCGGCGTGCACAAGGTGCTTGGCCCGGTTCAGCAACACTGGCAACGGGCTCGAAGGCTCGTGCCGGGTGTAATACGCAAGGATCTTGTCGAGGCTGCGCAGCACGTCATCACGGTTGCTGATGTCGCCGCTGGGGCGAGGTGCGGCGGGGGCAGCGGCGAAGTCCACCGAGGGGGCATTGTCGTCACTGACGGCCTCGGGTTCGCTGCCGGCAGCGCTGTTCGGAACAAACTGGTTAAGCACCTGCAGCGCCTGCTTGAGCGGTTGCTTCAACAGGCTGAGGTCCACGCCTTGGGCGGAACCCACCTGGTCGCTGACCTGCTGCTCGATGGCTTCGCAGGCGGCGCGTGCGGCGCTCAAGGCGTCGCGGGTGGCTTGCAGGTGTTCGGGGTCGCTGTCGAGGAACGCGGCGTTGAGCTGCTGGGCGCCGAGCTGTTCGTCGGGGAAACTCATCAGGCCGCTGGCATTCAACGCGGCGCGCAGGCTCACCGGACCGAAGGTGCGCGAGCGCGTGAGGATGCTTTCGCGCAGCAGACGAATGGTTGCGTCGCTGGTCAGGCCGGAGAGGGCGTTGATGCGTACGGTGGGGTCGTTATCGTCGTCGGCATCCAGGCGCGGGTGCAGGTCGGCCCAGTATTCGCGCAGCAGCGCATTGATCAACGTAAGGACTTCAGCCAGCCCGGCCGCACCCTGGAGGGCGAGGGAGCTTTGCAACAGGAAATGGGTGATGCGCAGGTCTTTGCTGCGCTGCAGCAAGTCGAGGCTCTGCTGCTGGATGCTGCGCCATTCCGGCGGCTCGGCGGGCAGGATCGAATCGCCCATGCTGCGCTCGGGTTGGCCCTTGGCATCACGCTCCAGCTGGAGAAAATCCGCGTCATATTCCATGTCTTCGCCACAGGGCGAAGTCGCGGAAACGGCGGTGAGCAGCAACGGCACATCCACTGAAATTGATCTCCCTATCAGCCCGTTACATGGCGGGCAATGCATGCATTAGTTGCGCAAGGAACTTTGCATGTTTTCTTGGTCATATAAGAAGATGCCACTAATGTGCCATCACCGGTATTCAAGAAGTTGTGCATTTTTGGTGTAGTACTTATGCCTTGTCAAGGTAAGCTATTCGCCCTCTGTGACAGATGTGCGGTGCTTAACAACCTGCGCGACTGGTGGGTCGAACGACGCACCGGCATAGGATTTTTGTCATGGAGCCCAGTTAAGATCAGCGATCATGCTGGCATCAGCAGGTTTTGAACGGTCGATTGCACGACCTGATGGGGATCTCCCGGGCGTCGCTGTCCCTGGGGTCGACTGCGCGCGAAGTATCAGCAAGGAGGCAAGATGTCGCTGTGTTTGACTATCACTAGTTATCACAAGATTACCCCCGGGCAATGCTCGGAAAAGTCCATGAACCAGGGCTCGATGGCTATCGGCCGCAGCTCGGATAATGACTGGGTATTGCCTGATCCCGAGCGCCTGGTGTCTTCGCAGCACTGCGTTATTCAATACAAAGATGGTCGTTATTATTTAACCGATAACAGTACAAACGGTGTGGAGTTGGTTAACGCCGGCATCCGTTTGCGCAGGGGTAACAGCGAGCTGTTGCAGGATGGCGAGTTGATCCGCATCGGCGATTACGAGATCCAGGCGCGGATCGACTTCAACGTGCAGGCCATCGACAGCCAGCCATTCGCCGGTGATTCGCCGAACAGCTTTGAGGCCCTGATGGGCGCCGTGGCGAACAAGCCCGCGCCGACGCCGGTGATTGCCCCGCAATTCCAGGGCGCTTCGTCGATGGACACGCTGCCGGACCTGTTCGACTTCCTCAGCCCCACCGCCGTGCCGCCGCCCACCGTGGCCGACCATGTTCCCAGCGAACAACACGACTTCCGCCCGCCGACCCCGGTGGCGGTACCCGTGGTCGAGACGCCTGTGGTCTCGGGCTCGGTGATTCCCGAAGACTGGGACCTGTTTGGCGACACGCCGGCGCCGTCGGCCAGTGCGCCGCCACCTCCGCCACCGCCACCCACACCGATCATCCAGCCGCCACCCGTGGTCGAGCCAGTGCTCCCCGTGGCCGCCACCCAGCCGCCCGATCTCTTGCAAGCCTTCCTGCGCGGTGCCGGCCTGGACCAGTTGCGCCTGGACAAGGCCCAGGCGGAGGCGCAGATGGAAAACATCGGCCGCAGCTACCGCCTGATGGTCGAAGGCCTGATCGACGTATTGCGTGCCCGCGCCAGCCTCAAGGGCGAGTTCCGCATGCAGCAGACCATGATCCAGCCTGCCGAAAACAATCCGTTGAAATTCGCACCGAATGCCGACGAAGCTTTACTGCTTTTGCTTCGCCACGGCAACCAGGCGTTTATGGCGCCGGACATTGCCGTGCGCGACAGTTTTGATGACCTGCGCGCCCACCAACTGGCGGTGATGGCCGGGGTGGAAGCAGCGATCAAGCACTTGCTCACGCGCTTTGAACCGTCGCAACTGGAAGAGCGCATGGGCAAGCCCGGCGGGCTGTCGAACCTGTTCGCCGGCTCGCGCCAGGCCCAGTACTGGCAGCAGTTCACCGAGCTCTACAGCAATATTTCCCGCGAGGCCCAGGAAGATTTCCAGGACCTGTTCGGCCGTGAATTCAGCCGGGCCTACGAAGAACACAGCGCGCGACAGCGTCGGTAAAACCGCGCCGCAACCTACGGATTAACGGATAGCTAAGTACGTCATTGAGGACGCAGGATGATTCCCAGGTTTTTACTCGCAGTCGCCACCGCGCTGCTGCTGACCGCGTGTAGCAAGGATGCGGTCAAACCCGAAACGGCTGCTGAGGCTGAAGTGAACACCGCCGCCGTCGAGCTGCACTTCCACGCGATTGCCGGGCTTAACCCCGGCGCCAACGGCCAGGCCGCGCCGGTGCGGGTGCGCATTTTCGAACTGAAGAACGCCGCCACCTTCGCCCGCTCCGATTACTTCGCCCTGGCCGACCGTGCGCAATCGACCCTCGGCCTGGACCTGCTGGACCAGGACGAAGTCATGGTGCAACCCGGCCAGCAACTGAGCATCCAGCGCGACCTCGACCCCTCCACGCGCCAGATCGGCTTGCTGGTGGGTTATCGCGAGTTGGACCGCGCGCAATGGCGCACGGTGATCAACGTACCGGCGCGCCAATACACCGAATACCAGATCAGCCTCGATGTGCGTGCCGTGCGCGCCGACGTCGTGGTCACCCCATCCAGCCCTGCCCAATAAGAAGCAATCGGAGCTCCCCATGTCCTGGAACAATCGCGTGGTCTGGTCGGAAGGCATGTTCATCGGAACGCAGCACTTCCAGCAGCATGACCGTTACCTGGAAAACCTGATCGACGCCCGCAGCCGCCCGTTGTCCGCCGGCGCCTGGGGGTTTTCCGAATTGCTGATCGACCAGGGCCTGCTGGCCCAGGGCAAGCTGGCCATCGTCTCGGCGCGCGGCCTGTTGCCCGACGGCACGCCGTTCAACATTCCCCAGGATGACCTGGCGCCCAGCCCGCTGAATATCGACGACAACCTGCGCGATGGCCTGGTCTACCTGGCCTTGCCACTCAAGCGTGCGGGTGCCCGCGACACCGTGGATGAAGGCGAAGCCCTGGAAGCCGCGCGCTACGTGAGCCAGGTGCGCGAAGTGCGCGATGACAACGCGCCGTTCGAAAACCGCGCGCCGGTGGCCGTGGGTTCCCGGGCCCTGCGCTTGCTGACCGCCCAGGACGGCATCAGTGACTACGCCGCCGTGGGCCTGGTGCGCATCAAGGAAAAACGCGCCGACCGTGCGCTGGTCCTCGACGACAGCTACATCCCGCCCGTGCTGGACGTGGCCGCGAGCAAGCCATTGAGCGCGTTTCGCAGCGAACTGCTGGGCCTGTTGCACCAGCGCGGCGAAGCCCTGGCGGGCCGCGTGGTTGCCTCGGGGGCAGGCGGTGCGTCGGAGATCGCCGACTTCATGCTGCTGCAACTGGTCAACCGCGCCCAGCCGCTGATCCAGCATTTCAGCCAGTTGAGCCCGCTGCACCCGGAGCGCTTTTTCAGCGCACTGGTCAGCCTGGCCGGTGAGTTCTCGACCTTTTCCACTTCAGGCCGTCGTCCCCAGGAATACCCGCAATACCAGCACGACGACCTGGCCCTGAGCTTCGCCCCAGTCATGGCGGCCCTGCGCGAAGCCCTGTCGATGCTGATCGACAGCAAGGCCACGCCGATCCCGATTGTCGAGAAAGCCTACGGCGTCCACGTGGCCATGCTGGCCGACAAAACCTTGCTCGACAGCGCCAGCTTCATCCTCGTGGTCCGTGCCGATGTGCCCGGCGAAACCCTGCGTGCGCGCTTCGGCCAGCAGAGCAAGGTCGGCTCGGTGGAGCACATCCGCGACCTGGTCAACCTGCAACTGCCGGGCATCACCTTGCTGCCGTTGCCGGTGGCGCCGCGCCAACTGCCGTACCACGCAGGCTCGACCTACTACGAGCTGGACCGTGGCAGCGAGCATTGGCAGCAACTGGGCAATTCCGGTGGTTTTGCCTTCCATATCGCCGGGCAGTTCCCGGGCTTGAACCTGGCCTTCTGGGCGATCCGAGGATAATCCGCGATGCATCCCAATGATGACGACCGCACCCAGTTCATGCCGCGCCCGGGTGGCCGCGCGCCGGAACCCGCGCGTGCCGAGCCGGCCCCGCTGTCGATGCCGGCCGCGCCGATCCTCACCGGCAAAAGCCAGGGCCTGAACCCGCTGGAAAGCGCCGCCGGCCCGCTGTTGGCGCTGTTGACGCGCCTGCGCAACACCATCGCGCACCCGGCGCCGGCCAGCCTGCGCGCGCAGTTGCTGGCGTACCTGCGCCAGTTCGAAGAACGCGCCGAAGCCGCTGGCGTGGCCCGCAACGAGGTGCTGCTGGCGCGCTACGCGCTGTGCACCGCCCTCGATGAAGCGGTGTTGAGCACGCCGTGGGGCAGCACCAGCGATTGGGGCAAGCAGAGCCTGTTGATCACGGTGCACAACGAAGCATGGGGGGGCGAAAAAGTCTTCCAGTTGCTCGACCACTGCCTGCAAAGTCCACGGGAGCGCCTGTACCTGCTGGAGCTGTTGTACCTGTGCATGTGCCTGGGGTTCGAAGGCCGTTACCGCGTGATGAACGACGGTCGCAGCCAATTGGAAGCCTTGCGTGAGCGCACGGCGGCGGCGATTCGCAGTGCTCGCGGTGACCACGAGCGCGAGCTGTCGCCCCATTGGCGCGGCGTCACCGTCGCGCGTGATCGGCTGGCGCAGTTCATGCCGCCGTGGATCGCCGTGGCGATTGGCCTGGCGTTGTTGCTGGCCTTGCTGTTCACCTTGCGCCTGCTGCTCGCGGCGCAGGCTGAACCGGTGTTCAAGAACATCCATGCCCTGGGCGAGATCCCGGTGCAGGCCATCGACCGTCCCGTGGCGCAACCAAAAGTGATCGAGCGTCCGCGTCTGGCCGGCTTCCTGGCGGAAGACATCAAGGCCGGTCGCGTCGCGGTGGAAGACAAGGTCGACCGCTCCGTGGTCACCATTCGTGGCGATGAGCTGTTTGCGTCCGCCAGTTCCAGCATCGTCGATGACTACCAGCCGCTGATGCTGCGCATCGCCGACGCCATCCGCAAGGTCAAGGGCCAGGTGCGCGTCACCGGGCACAGCGACAACCGCCCGATTGCCACGCTGCGTTTCCCATCCAACTGGGCCTTGTCCGAAGCGCGGGCCAAGTCGGTATTGGAGATCCTCGCGGCCAAGACCGGCCAAGCTGATCGCTTCAGTGCCGAGGGCCGCAGCGACACCGAGCCGTTGGCGACCAACGCAACTGCCGAAGGCCGTGCCCGCAATCGTCGGGTTGAAATCACCGTATTGGCGGAGGGCGTCGAGTGAAGGCGTTTTTCAGTTTCATGATTCGCTGGGTGATCCCCGTGCTGGGCCTGATCGCCCTGAGCCTGATCATCTGGTTTGTGGGGCCGTTGCTCGACGTGCTGGTGCCGGAAGGGCGCCGTTGGGCGCTGATCATCCTGGTGTTTGCGGTGTGGATCGCCTACCGCGTGTTCCGCATCATCCAGGCGCGGCGCCAAGCGGCCGAAGTGATGCGCAGCCTGGCGGCCGAAACCCCGGCCGACCCCAACAGCGTGGCGACCGCCGAAGAGCTCACCACCCTGCGCCAGCGCATGGACGAAGCCCTGGCGCTGCTGAAAAAGGCCAAGCTCGGTGGCGACGAACGCCGCAACCTCTACGAGCTGCCGTGGTACGTGATCATCGGCCCGCCGGGTTCGGGCAAGACCACGGCGCTGGTCAACTCCGGGCTGCACTTTCCGCTGGCGGCCCAGTTGGGCGCCGGGGCGGTGCGCGGTGTTGGCGGTACGCGTCACTGTGACTGGTGGTTTACCGACCAGGCGGTATTGCTCGACACCGCCGGCCGCTACACCACCCAGGACAGCAATTCCACGGTGGACAAAGCCGCCTGGCTGGGCTTTCTCGACCTGCTGAAAAAGCAGCGCTCGCGCCGCCCGATCGATGGCGCCTTTATCGCCATCAGCCTGTCGGACCTGCTGCTGGGCACCGATGCCGAACGCGCGGCCCACGCGGCGGCGATCCGCCTGCGTATCCAGGAGCTGTACACCCAATTGGGCGTGCGTTTCCCGATCTACCTGATGCTGACCAAGCTCGACCTGGTGCCGGGCTTCATGGAGTTCTTCGACAACCTGAGCAAGGAAGAACGCGCCCAGGTCTGGGGCATGACCTTTGCCTTGGACGACGGCAAGAACAGCGACAGCCCCCTGGCGCACCTGCAAAGCGAATTCGCCGGCCTCGAGCAGCGCCTCAACGAACGCCTGGTGGAGCGCCTGCAACAGGAGCGTGACCCGGCGCGGCGCGACCTGATCTACGGTTTTCCGCAGCAGTTCGGCGCATTGAAGGACTGCCTGCAAAGCTTCCTCGAAGGCGTGTTCAAGCCCAATGCCTTTGAAGAGCGCGTGTTGCTGCGCGGCGTGTACTTCACCAGCGGCACCCAGGAAGGCAGCCCGATCGATCGCCTGATCGGCGCCATGGCCCAGAGCATGAACCTGGACCGCCAGCACCTGGCGCGCCAGAGCGGCACCGGGCGCAGTTACTTCATCGAAAAACTCTTCACCGCCGTGGCCTTTGCCGAACGAGGACTGGTGGGCGTTAACCCGAAAGTCGAGCGTCGGCGCACGTGGATCGCACGCGGTGTACTCGCGGCCACCGTGGCCTTGGTGATCGTGGTCAGCAGCCTGTGGTGGGTGAGTTATCGCGCCAACCAGGCGTATATCGCCCAGGTCGACCAAAGGGTCGCGCCACTGGGCCAGACCGTCCAGAACCTCAGCCCGGCGCAGCGTGAAGTGCTCGCGGTGCTGCCGCTGCTCAATGCGGTGAAGAACCTCGCGGGGGATTCGCCGAGCTGGTCCGAAGGCCTGGGGCTGTATCAGGGCGATATGCTCGAAGCCGAGTCCGCCAGCGTCTATCGCAAGCTGTTGATCGCCGTGTTCGCGCCGCGCCTGGTGACGCGCATCGAGGAGCAACTGCACGGCGGCGGCAACTCCGACTTCCTCTACGAAGGCCTCAAGGCCTACCTGATGCTCGCCGACAGCGAGCATTACGATCCGGACTTCATCAAGGCCTGGATCGCCCTCGACTGGGACCGCAACCTGCCGCGCGATCTGCCGGCCGATCAGCGCCAGGCGTTGACCGGGCACTTGCAGGCGCTGTTCGAGCGCCATCCGCCGAATGCGCGCCTTGACCCGCGCTTGATCGACGATCTGCGTCGCCAGTTGCAACAGCTGCCGGTGGCCCAGCGTGTCTACGACCGGGTCAAACGCCAGAAACTGCCTGAAGGTATCCCGGACTTCCGTATCAACGAAGCCGCTGGCCGCGATGCCGCGCTGGTGTTCAGCCGTAAAAGCGGCAAGCCGTTGGGCGAGCCGTTGAGTGGCTTTTTCACCGCCAAGGGCTATCGCCAGGCGTTTTTGCTCAGCAGCCTGAACCAGACCGGCACCCTGGCTGAAGAGCAATGGGTGCTGGGCCATGAGCAGGCCGATCAGCAGAACGTGGTCAGCCTGGCCGCCGATGTGCGTCGCCTGTATTTCCAGGACTATCAGCGCCAATGGGATGCGTTGCTCGCCGATATCGACTTTGTGCCCATCACCAGCGTGGCCCAGGCAGCCGATGTGCTGCGGGTGATTTCCGGGCCGAGTTCGCCGCTGAAAAAACTGCTGGTGGCCGTGGCCAAGGAAACCGATCTGCAAGCCGAAGAGCGCCAATTGGCCGCTAAAGGCGTGCCGGTGGAAGGTGGCGTCGACAAGCTCAAGGAGCGCCTCGGCAGCCTGCTCGGCCAGGAGCAACCGACGGCCAATGCGCCGGCTGCAGCGGATGATCCGGTGACCGCGCACTTTGCCGAACTCAACAGTATCGTCAGCAAGAACGAAGGCGAACCGGCGGCCATCGACGGCCTGTTGTCGGACATGAACGCGCTGTATGTGCAGGTCAGCGCCATGGTCGGGGCCAGCGGCGATGCCTTGCTTGGCGAGGCGAAGAACCAGGCGGCGGCTGCGGCCACACGGGTCAGCCTGAACGCCGAGCGCCAACCGCCGCTGGTGCAGGGCATGGTCAAGTCGGTGGTCAACTCCACCACCAACAGCATGATGGGCGGGGTGCGTAACCAACTGAACGCGGCGTGGGTCAGCGAAGTGGTCAACGTGTACCGCCAGTCCCTGGCCGGTCGTTACCCGATGTCGCCGGGCAGTGCGCGGGATGCGACCCTGGATGACTTCGGCCAGTTCTTCGGCGTGGGCGGGGTGATGGACAACTACTTCCGCAAATACCTGCAGCCGTACGTGGACACCTCGGCACAGACCTGGCGCTGGCAGCCGGGCGCGGCACAGAAACTCGGGATTGCGCCGGGCGTGCTGCAAACCTTCCAGCGCGCGGCGACGATCCGCGATGCGTTTTTCCGCTCCGGTGGCACCCAACCGATCGTGCGTTTTGAACTCAAACCGGTGTCGATGGACCCGACGATCACCCAGTTCCTGCTCGACCTCGACGGCCAGCAATTGAGCTACGACCACGGCCCCAGCCGCCCGGTGGCGATGCAATGGCCGAACCCCGGCAGCATTGGCGTGGTGCGTATCTCGATCATGCCGCCGTCGGCCAGTGGTCGCTCGGGCGTGACCCTCGACGGGCCGTGGGCCTGGTTCCGCCTGCTGGAGCAATCGGACCTCACCGCCGGCAACTCGCCGGACCGCTTCAACCTGCGCCTGCGGGTCGACGGTGCGAGCATCGCCTACGAGTTGCGTGCCAACAGCGCCTTCAACCCGTTCAAGAGCCGTGTGCTCAATGGCTTCAGCCTGCCGGAGCGGCTATGACGACGCTGGGTTTCTACGGCAAGCTGGCCAGTCGCGGAGACTTCGTCAGCCGTGCCTTGCCCCAGAGCTTTATCGGCCCTTGGGACAGCTGGCTGGCGGCGGGGTTGCTCGCCAGCCAGAACAGCCTCGGCGCCGACTGGCTCAATGCGTACCTGGTCAGCCCTCTATGGCGCTTTGTGCTGGCGCCCGGCGTGTGCGGGCCGGACGCGGCGGCGGGCGTGGTGATGCCGAGCATTGACCGGGTCGGGCGCTATTTCCCGTTGGCGGTGGTCACCTTGCTCGATCACGACATCAACCCGGCGTCCCTGGTGGGCGGGCCGGACAGCTGGTTTGAGCAGGCCGAAGAGCTGTTGCTCAGCACCCTGGATGCCGGCGCCACGTTTGAACGCTTCAACGCTGGCCTCGATGACCTGGGCTTACCGGCGACCGAGCCGCGTGCGGTGGACAGCCGTTTCGCCGGGCTGCAGCGCGTGGCGGCCAGCGTGCCGCACCAGCGCATGACCGCGCTCGCCGAACAGGCCTGCGACGGTGCGAGCCTGTGGTGGGGGCGTGGTTCGCAGACGATTTCCCCTGGTTTATTGCGGTGTCAGGGCCTGCCTGCCGCCGGCGATTTTGCGCAGTTTCTGCTCGGACAAGAAGGTGTGGTGTAGATGGGGTCGACGTACAAATCCGCGAGCAAAAGCCATGTGGGCATGGTTCGCCAGGTCAACGAAGACGCGTGCCTGGACCTGCCGGAAAACCGCCTGTGGGTGGTGGCCGACGGCATGGGCGGGCACGCGGCGGGGGATTATGTCAGCAGCCTGATCGTCGACAGCCTGCGCAGCGTGCCGATGGGCCGTTCCCTTGACGAGTACTCGGCAGCCCTGCGCAATGACCTGACCCGCATCAACGCCGCCGTGCGTGAAGAAACCGCCAACCGTGGCGTGACCATGATGGGCAGCACGGTGGTGGTGCTCGCCGCGCGCGGTTTGCGCGGTGTGTGCCTGTGGGCCGGCGACAGCCGCCTGTACCGCCTGCGCGACGGCGTGCTCGAAGGCATCTCCCGCGACCACAGCTACGTCCAGGACCTGCAGGACAGCGGCCTGCTCAGCGAAGCCGATGCCCGCGTGCACCCGCGCGCCAACATCGTCACCCGCGCCATTGGCGTGGAAGCCCAGCTGGAACTGGCGGTGGTCGACCTGCTGATCGCCCCCGGCGACAGCTACCTGCTGTGCAGCGATGGTCTGAACAAGACCGTCGACGACCATGAGATCCGCGAAGTGCTCAGCCACGACGCGCCGGATGAAATCGTGCGCAGCCTGGTGCACCTGGGGCTCAACCGTGGCGCGCCGGACAACATCACCGCCATCGTCGTGAAGGTATCGGCATGAACATTGTGATTCCGGGCTATGACATCGACGGCGAGATCGGCGAAGGCGCCATGGCCAGCGTGTACCTGGCGACCCAGCGCTCCCTGGAGCGCAAGGTGGCGCTGAAGGTGATGGCGGCGGCGCTGGCGGCCGACCCGAGCTTCTGCGAACGTTTCCTGCGCGAGGGCAAGACCCTGGCGCGGCTGTCCCACCCGCACACGGTGACCATCCATGACATCGGCAATGTCGGTGAGCTGTACTACATGGCCATGGAATACCTGCCCAACGGCACGCTCAAGGAGCGCATCGCCGCCGGCCTGACGCCGGAGCAGGGCATTACGCTGATCCGCCAGATCGCCTCGGCGCTGGGCTATGCCCATGCCCAGG
Organism: Pseudomonas sp. CFBP13509; assembly: GCF_005233485.1. NCBI lineage: Bacteria > Pseudomonadati > Pseudomonadota > Gammaproteobacteria > Pseudomonadales > Pseudomonadaceae > Pseudomonas > Pseudomonas sp. CFBP13509. The sequence continues at coordinate 179,946 of NZ_QGAA01000003.1, read as the reverse complement.
GGCTGGTGCACCGCGACGTCAAGCCGGCAAACATCCTGTTCCGCGCCGATGGCACGGCGGTGCTGTCGGACTTTGGCATTGCCAAGTCCCTGGACGACCGCACCCAATTCACCCAGGCCGGCTTTGCCGTGGGCACGCCGAGCTACATGAGCCCGGAGCAGGCGCGGGGCCAGGAGATCGATGGCCGTGCCGACCTCTACGCGCTGGGCGTGGTGCTGTATGAAATCCTCGTCGGCAAGCTGCCGTACAACGGCAACGACGCGCTGTCCACCGCGCTGGCGCACCTGACCGAACCCTTGCCGGAATTGCCGGTGCACCACGGGCGTTATCAGGGTGTGTTGCGCAAGCTGTTGGCCAAGGACCCGGCGGAGCGTTTCCCGGATGCGGCGGCGTTGCTGCAGGCGCTGGATAACCTGCCTGCGGAGTCGCCGGAGGCCACGCTGGTGCGGCCGTTGCCGATCCCGCTGAGTTTTGATCTGGCGGGCATGACCCCGGTCACCATCGACATCCCGACCGACAGACCCCAGCCGCAACCGGTGCGCCAGCCGGTGGTGACGCCGACCCAGCATAACGCCGTGTCCGAGCAGCGTCGTGGGCCGGTGCTGGCACTGGCCGCCGTGGCGGTGGCCGTCGCATTGGCCATTGGTGGCGGCAGTTACTGGTGGTTGAGCGGCAGTGATGAGCCGGCCAAGCCGCCGGCTGCCGTCGTGCCTCAGGCCAAGTCTCCGGCGGCGGTCGCCGACGTGCCCCCGGCAACGCCCACTGCGTCCGCCGAAGTGGACGGCGGCCAACGGCCGTTATTGATGGCCGGCAAGAAGACCCTGTTCCAGCGCGTGCTCAGCAAGCCCGGCGCCAAGCTGTCGGATGACGCCGGCAGCGCGCCTGGCAAGGCCCTGCCGGCGTTCTCCGTGCTGTATGTGTACCAGCGCAAAGACGTCGACGGCAGCCCGTGGGTGCGCGTCGGTGCCGCCACCGATGGCCGCAGCGACGGCTGGTTGCCGGCCGCCCAGGTCAGCGACTGGAAGCAAAGCCTCGTGCTCAAGTTCACCGAACGCTCCGGCCGGGCGCCGGTGATGTTCCTGCGCCAATCCGGCGAAGTGGAAAAGTTGCTCGCCGATCCAGCCGCCGCCAAAGGCGTGCTGGCCAAGGCGCAGAAGAACAGCGACGACAACGGCCAGGTCCTGGCCCTGGAGCCGGCCGCCAGCGCGGTGCCGCAGAACCAGTTCTACCTGTTGCCGATCTTCGACGCCAAGGAGAGCTTCGACGAAAACGGCCAGCCGGTGCAGTTGCTTAACGTTGCCTCCATCGACCCGGGCAGCAACGCTGCGGCCAAACCATCGACCCCGGTGATCAACGCCAATGCCGACGCCTTCCGCACTGCCGTGGTGCTGGTGGTGGACACCACGGTCTCCATGCAGCCCTACATCGACCAGATCCGCGATGTGGTGCACGAGCTGCAAACCCGTATCGCCGAGCGTGGCGAGCTGGACAGTGTCAGCTTCGGCATGGTCGGTTTCCGGAGCAGCATCAAGAAAACCCCAGGCCTGGAATACGTGGCCAAGACCCTGATCAGCCTCGACCAGGGCCGCGACCCGCAACGCTTCCTCGACATGGCGCGCCAGGTCAAGGCGTCCACCGTGTCCAGCCACTCCTTCAACGAGGACGCGTTTGCCGGGGTGATGCAGGCCGTGGACGGCATGGACTGGTCCGGCTACGGCGGTCGTATCATCCTGCTGGTCACCGATGCGGGCGCGCTGCGCAAGAACGACCCGTTTGCCGCCACCCAGATGAACGAAGCCGAAGTGCGCCAGGCCGCACTGGGCAAGCAGATCAAGATCTACGCGCTGCACCTGCGCACCGACGCCGGCAAGAAAACCCACGCCGGCGCCGAGAGCCAATACCGCATCCTCACCGCCGACGCCAACCCGCAGATCGGCGACCTGTACACGCCGGTGCCGGGTGGCGATGTGCGCAAGCTGGGCGAGCGTGTCGACGAGATCGGCAGCGTGTTCGCCAACCTCGTGCACCAGGTGCGCAGCAATACGCCGCAAGCGGTGCCGCTGCTGAGTGCCGCGCCGAGCCTGGCGGACAAATCCGCCGCGGTCGGCTATGCCATGCACATGGACTTCCTCGGTCGCCGGAACGCCAGCCAGGCGCCGCAACTGGTCAGTGCCTGGACCGCCGACCGCGACCTGACCAATCCCGCGCTGCCGGCGTTCCAGGTGTGCGTGATGCTGACCAAATTGCAGCTCAACGACCTGCAACAGTCGCTGAAACTGATCGTCGATGCGGCGCGCAAGACCCAGACCTCGCCCAAGGATTTCTTCCAGGAAATCGCTAGCGCCTCGGCCTATATGAGCCGCGACCCCCAAGCCCTGCGCAAGGGCGGCAACCTGGCCGACGGCGGCATTCTCGGCGAATACCTGGAAGGCCTGCCGTACCGCAGCAAGTCGCTGAACATGACCCAGGACCTGTGGTTGTCGTTGAGCGTGGCCGAGCAGGAAGACTTTATCGACGAGCTGGATTCGAAAATCCGCCTCTACGAAACCTTCCACAATGACCTGGCCAACTGGGTCCGTTTCGGCGATGCCGAACCGGGTGATGCGTTGTACCGCGTGCCGTTGTCGACACTGCCGTAATGCTGAACTTGAGCGCGGTGCACAAAAGCCGGGGTGTCGGCAGCCAGCGTTACAGCCTGGTGATCCCGGCGCTGCACCTGCGTGCCGGCGAGCAATTGGCAATTGTCGGGCCGAGCGGGTGCGGCAAGAGCACCTTGCTGGATCTGTTGGCGCTGGTACTGGCGCCGGATCAGGTGGGCCGGTTCGAATTCAACCGGCAGGACATTGGTGGACTGTGGCGCGCCGATCAGCAATCCACCCTGGCCGGGCTGCGCAGCCAGCACTTGGGCTATGTGCTGCAAACCGGCGGGCTGCTGGGCTTTCTGGATGTGCGCAGCAATATCGCGCTGTCCCGGCAACTGCTGGGGTTGAAAGACGATGGCAGCGTGACGCGCCTGGCGGAACAGCTGGAGATCAGCGACCAGTTGGCCAAGAAGCCGGCTGCGTTGTCGGTGGGCCAGCGCCAGCGTGTGAGCTGCGCCCGCGCCCTGGCCCATGCACCGCAACTGGTGCTGGCCGATGAACCGACGGCGTCCCTTGACCCGCTGAATGCCGAGCGCGTAATGCAGGCCCTGCTGGCCCAGGCCCGCGAGCACCGCGCCGGCTGTGTGATCGCCACCCATGACGAACCCTTGGCCCGTGCCAGTGGCTTGCAGGTGCGGCGCATCAGTTGCCGTCGCGATACCGATGGCGGCGTCACCGCGACCCTTGGGGAGGCGTGCTGATGCGCATCCCTTTGGTGGCGTCCCTGGCCTTTCAGGATTACCGCAACGATGCCTGGCTGTCGGCCTGTTCGGTGTTGGCGCTGGTGGCGGTGATTGCGCCGTTGCTGGTGTTGTTCGGCCTGAAATTTGGACTGGTTAGCAGTTTGACCGAACGTTTGGAGACCGATCCGGCCACCCGTGAAATTATTCCGCTGGGCGGTGGTCGATTCAGCAGCGCATTTGTCGAACAGCTCGGCCAGCGCAGCGATGTGGCGTTCGCCTTACCGCGCACGCGGCAGATTGCGGCGACGGCGCAGGTGGGCACGCTGACCCTGGAAATGCTGCCGACCGCTGCGGGTGATCCGCTGCTGAACGGCCTGCCGATGCCCAGGGGCCTGGACCGGATCGTGCTGAGCCACACCGCTGCCGAGAAGCTTGCGGCGCGGCCTGGGGATTGGCTGGAGACCAGCTTTGCGCGGCAAGTGGCGGGGCGTGTAGAAGCCCAGCGCACGCGCTTGCAGGTACTGGGGGTGCTGCCGCTGGAAGCCTTCGCCCGGGATGGGTTGTTTGCCGATTTGAGATTGCTGGAAGCGGCGGAAGATTACCGCGATGGCCGTGCGGTACCGGCGTTGGGTTGGGCCGGTGACGAGGTGGGTGTGAGCGAGCAGCAGGTGTATCCGGCGTTTCGCTTGTATGCGCGCAGCCTGGCCGATGTGGAGCCGCTGCGGGTATTTTTCGCCGGGCAGAATCTGTTGGTATCGACCCAGGCACAGACGATCGCCCAGGTGCAGTCGCTGAGCCGCAACCTGTCGATCGTCTTCTGGATCATCGCCGGGCTGGCCTTGGCGGGCGCGTTTGCGGCGATCTTCGCCGGGGCGTTGGCCGCTGTGGCACGCAAGCGCCGGGAATTGTCGGTGTTGCGTCTGTTGGGGTTTTCCACCGGCGCGCTGTTGCTGTTTGTGGTGCTGCAGGCGCTGTACAGCGCAGGGTTTGCCGCTTTACTCAGCGTTGGGCTGTATGGCCTGGCCGAGGCCGCGTTGAACAAGTTATTCGTGCAGGTGCCGGGCGAACACGCCAGCCACCTGCTGGCGCGTCACTATGGCCTGGCCCTGGTTGCAGTCCTTGGCGTCAGCGCCGTGGCGGCAGCCTGTGGTGGTTGGCGAGTGGCGCGTATCCAGGCTTCTGAAGGAATCAGAGATGTATAAGTTACTGGGCGCCGTTGTGGCGCTGAGCCTGGCCTCGCTGGCCATGGCCGATGAAGCGAGCGACAAGCTCGACAACCCCAAGCCGTTGCCCGACGACGTCAGCCTCCCGCTGCCGTGCGAAGGCACTATGGTGTTCCGCTACGCCTACGTGCTGGCCCAAGGGACCTTGGATGACCGCGAGATCAGTCTCGGCTACCCCTTCGCCGAAGGCGAGGCGGGTTACCAGCAGTCATTTATCTCCGGCTACCGCCGCGACTTTATCAACGGCCAGTTCACCCTCAAGGACTTGCCGAAAGACTGGAGCAAAGTCATTGCTCCGTTGATGCCGAAGACCGACGCCAAGACCCCGCTCAAGCCCATGCTGTACTTCATCGGCAAGTACGAAGTGACCGCCCGCCAGTACGCCCAGGTGATGGCCCAGGCGCAATCCCTGGCCAGTGGCGAACCGGCACCGGCGTGCGATGCGCCCACCGGCATGGCCGGGCGTTTGCCCAAGGTGAAGCTGTCGCGCTTTGAGGCTGAGCGCTTCTCGGCGGTGTACAGCGCCTGGCTGATGAAATACCACCGCGATTTGCTGCCGGTGAGCGGTCGTGGGTCGTCGGCGGAAGACGGCGGCCTGGGTTTCGTGCGCCTGCCCACTGAAGTGGAGTGGGAGTTCGCCGCACGCGGTGGCCAGGCGGTGAGTCGCCAGGACTTGGAAGGGCGCCTGTTTCCACGCCGCACCGAAGGCAGTGAAAGCGATGGCCCGCTGGGTGATTACGCGGTGTTCAACCAGGTCGCCGGCGGTACTGGCCAGGCCGCACGCTTGATGCCTATCGGTACCAAGCTGCCCAACCCCATCGGCATGTTCGACGTGATCGGCAACGCCGCGGAAATGGTCCAGGAGTCCTTCCAGCTGGTGCACGCCGGTCGTCGCCAGGGCACCTACGGCGGCTTTGTGGTCAAGGGCGGCAACTACCTCGAAGGCGAGGGCACGCTGTTTACCGGCATGCGCCGCGAATACCCGCTGTTCGCCGCCGACGGCACCGAGCAAAGCAACGAGACCACGGGATTCCGCGTGGCAATCGGGGCGTTGTCGGCGCCGCGCTCGCGTTACAAGGAGTTGTTTGCGCAGTGGCAGAAAGAAGGCCGCCTGGCCTCGCTGACCGACGCCATCGACGACGCCCAGGACCCGACCAAGCGCCTGGACAGCATCATCGCCGCCAGCGTCGACCCCAAGCTGCAGGCCGAGTTGGGGCTGGTCAATGAAGAACTCAAGCGCAATGTCTCGCTGATCGCCCAGCAACGCGAAGAAGCGGCGGGCAACCTGATTCAGTCGGCCGCGCTGGTGGCCGAGACCATCAGCAACTACAACATCCGCCTGGCCAACCTGCAGAAGAGTCGCCAGCAGGCCCTGGACAACAAGGAAGAGGCCAGCGCGGCACTGTTTGCCACGGCTATCGAGAACGGACGCAGCGCCCTCGATGGCGCGGTGGCGATCTATATCGACAACCTGGCCACCGGCACGCGTTACACCGATGCGGTGATCCAGGCGCAGTTTCAACGGATCAAGGAAGAGTTGGATCGCAAGCCCGTGCTCGGCAAGAGCCTGGTGACGCGCGCAACACTGTTCGTTCGCCATGTCGGCAACTACCGCAAGCAACAGCGGGCCGACCCGGCGACGATCTTGAAGGAATTGCTCGCAGCGAGCGGTCAGCGCTGATCGCTGGCTGTATGGCGAGCTTGGAAGGGACTCAGGCGGCAGTGGCCGCACTGGGCAAGTCAAACTTAGAAGAGAACACAACCTATGCTTTTTTCCCGTAAGGCGGTTTCCAAGCGTCACTTGCTGCTGATCGCGGCCGGTTTCAGCACTGTGCTGACCGGCTGCGCCACGTCGCCGGCCTCCAAGGTCGCGTCGAGCACCAAGGTCGAGTACTACCCTAACTGCTACGAGCCGGTGCAGCACTTGCGCGCCACCGATTCGAACATGACCAAGTCGGTGGTGACCGGTGCGGCCATCGGCGCGGCCGGCGGTGCCCTGCTCGGCGCCCTGACCGGCGACAAGGAAAAACGTGGCCGTAACGCCGCCATCGGCGCAGCGGGCGGGGCCCTGGCCGGCGGCGCAGCGGGGTACTACACCGAGCGTCAGAAGCAGATCGCCGACGACAACCAGCGCATTGCCTCGTATGCGGCTGACGTGAACAAAAGCGCCTCCGACATCGACCGCAGTACCGCGTACGCCAGGGCGTCCCAGCAGTGCTACCAGAGCGCATTCACCAAGTTGGTGGCTGATCGCAAAGCCAAGACCGTCAACGACACCGAAGGCCGCAAGCGCCTGGCGGAAATCGTCTCGGGCCTGAAGGAATCCAATGACCTGATCGTGGCGGTCAACGGCAAAGCCGCCGAAGACCTGAACAACTACACCCAGGCCTACGAGAAAGACCTGCAGCAGGTCGGCGTACAGCGTGCCGACGTGGTCACCGTGGCCAAGGCCGATGTAACGCCCGTTGTGACGCCGGGCAAGAAGAAAGGTACCGGCACCAAGCCACCGAAAAAGCCACCGCTTCCAACCGTACCAACAGAAGCCGTGAGCACCGAGAAAACCTTCCAGACCGCCCAGACCAAGCAGGATGAAAGCAAGAAGGTCGCCAGCGCCGGTAAAGCGCAGATCGAAGGCACTTGCCGCGATCCTAACCTGGTCGACTGGGCACCGGTGCCTTGCCCTAACGTTTAAGTAACATGCTGCTATAAGCGTCAAACGCCAGCCGATCTTCCGCTAATGCGCAAGATCGGTAGCGTTCTTTTTGCAATTGGTTAAACTGCTGCGGCCACTCAATAATTACACCGAGGCCGTGTGCATGAAATTTCGTCTTCTCCTGTGGGTGCTGGGCCTGATGATGGGCAAAGCCAGCCGCACCAATCCTGCCTTCCAGCAACAGCTGGGTGACAAAGACCTCGCGTTCCAGTTGCAGACCCTCGACGGCAAGGTTGCCCGTCACTTCATCGTCAAAGACCAACGCATCACCAGCCGCTCGGGCGTTCACCCGGAGCCGGCGTTCGCCATCGCGTTCAAGGATGCCGCCTACGGCTTCGCCACGATGCAGGCGAAGAACAAGCAACTGGCGTTCATGACGGGGATTCAGGACAAGTCGATCCAGATCAAGGGCAACCCGGCGCTGGTGATCTGGTTCCAGGGGTTGACCAAGTATTTGGGGCGTAAGCGCAGCTCCAAGCGATGAGCCACAAGCTGCAAGCTTGAAGCTGACTACTTGAAGCTTGCAGCTGCTGTTAAGCCTGGCTGAACTGCGAGGCCAATTCGCGCAGCAGCACCTCGGCATCCAGCACCTTGGCCACGACTTCATCCGCTTTGTCACGGCTCAAGCCCAAACGCTCAAGCAGTTCGTCCGGGATGGTCTCGTCCGGCCCGGACCCAATCCCCCGGCTGCGCAGCAGGCGCACGGCCAGGCACACCAGGTTCGGGTATTCGGCGTATTGCCCATCGTAGGTCGGGTCGTGCTGGAAGCGCAGGGCAGTGGACAGCTCGTCCGGCATGTCCCAGTAGCGCATCAGCCAGGCGCCGATCTGCTCGCGGCTGATGCCCAGCAGGTGTTGCTCCACATAGCTGTGGCACAGGTGCGGGTTGACCTCCAGGTGGCGGCAGATCAGCGAGAAGTGCGGCGGGAACACATGGGCCAGCAACAGGTAGCCGAAGTTGTGCAGCAGGCCGGCGAGGTAGGTCAGGCCGGCTTCCGGGCGCTGAGCGCGGGGCATGGCGCGGGTCAGGCCTTCGATCACGGCGGCGGTGTAGATGGACTGGTGCCAGTACGGTGTGGCCTGGTGCGGGTGGTCCTTGGGCAGGCTCAAGGTCTTGCCCAGGGCCAGGCCCAAGGCGAGGTTGATCACCAGATCAAAACCCAGCACGCGCACGATGGCGTCTTCCACCGAGCGGATCTTGCCCGGCGATGCGTAGTACGGCGATGCGGCCCAGCTCACCACTTGGGCGGCCAGGGCCGGGTCGGTTTCGACCACGCCGGTGATGTCGTCGATGGTGGCATTGGGGTCGACGCGCAGCTTGATGATCTTCTGGGCGGTGTCGGCCAGCGGTGGAATCTCGATGGTCGCTTCCAGGCGTTGCTGGATGCGACGGGCGGTAAACGCCTGCATCGCCTGGGTGATTTCCTCACGGTCATCATTGGGGCGGTCGAGGTTCGGGCGGATGTTGCTCAGCGGTTCACCGAACTGGGCCGCGCTGGCCTTGGTGAGCATGGTCTTGAAAGCGTCGCTGGCGATTTCCAGCAGCAGCCCGGCTTCGCCCGAATGCACCAGCAGGCTCGGCTCGTCGAGCAGGCTGCCTTCGTACAGGCACGGCGAACTGGTGAGTGCCGGCAGGCCCGGCAGCAGGCTCAGGTCGTGCTTGCCCAGCATGCGCGCGACGCGGTCCGGCGACACGGCCGTAAGGCGGCGACCCGTGAGTTCGGTAAGGCGGTTGAGGTCCAGCAGCTGGTTCTGCGGGAACAGCACCATCAGGGCGCCCACCGCGTCTTCCAGCAAGACGGCCTGGACTTTTTGCGCAGGATTCAGGCCCGGATGTTCGGTGACTTCCGTGTAGCTGATGGCGAGTTTTGCGAGCAAAGCCCGAATGACCGGTGGGGCGGTCAGTGGGGCTGTGGCGTGGGCAACTTCTGACATGGCCTGATCCAATTTCTTACAGTCACCGAAGTATAACCAGCTTGATACACCTGTAGGTCGGATAAGTGCGTCAGGCGTCACACTTGGCCGTATTGCTGCCCATGGCGCAGCCAGCGATCCAGCAGCGGGCTGACGTGATCCGGCCAGCGTTCCAGCAACGCCTGCGCCGCATCGCGTACGGCAGGCAGCAGGTCGGCGTCGCGCATCAGGTCGGCGACCTTGAACTGCAGCAGGCCGGTCTGGCGGGTGCCGAGCATTTCGCCGGGGCCGCGCAGTTCGAGGTCTTTCTCGGCGATGACAAAACCGTCGTTGGTCTCGCGCATGATGCCCAGGCGCTGGCGGCCGATCTGCGACAACGGAGGGTGGTAGAGCAGCACACAGTGACTGGCGGCGCTGCCTCGGCCCACACGGCCGCGCAATTGGTGCAGTTGCGCCAGGCCCAGGCGTTCGGGGTTTTCGATGATCATCAGGCTGGCGTTGGGCACGTCCACGCCCACTTCAATCACGGTGGTAGCGACCAGCAGCTGCAGGTTACCGGCCTTGAATTCAGCCATCACCGCGGCCTTTTCCGCGGGCTTCATGCGCCCATGGATCAGCCCGACCTTGAGTTCGCCCAAGGCGCTGGTGAGGTCTTCATAGGTGGTCTCGGCGGCCTGGCAGGTCAGCTCCTCGGACTCTTCGATCAGTGTGCACACCCAGTACGCCTGGCGGCCTTCGGCACAGGCGCCGCGCACACGTTCGATCACTTCGACGCGCCGGGTGTCGGTGACCAGCACGGTGTTGACCGGTGTGCGGCCGGGGGGCAGTTCGTCGAGGATCGAAGTGTCGAGGTCGGCGTAGGCGCTCATGGCCAGGGTGCGCGGGATCGGGGTGGCGGTCATGATCAACTGGTGCGGGTTCATGCGCCCGCCCACGCCTTTCTGGCGCAGGGCCAGGCGCTGTTGCACGCCGAAGCGGTGCTGTTCGTCGATGATCACCAGGGCCAGGTTCTTGAACTGGACTTCGTCCTGGAACAGCGCATGGGTACCCACCACCATCGGTGCACCGCCGGCGATCTGTTCCAGCGCGGCCGCGCGCGTCTTGCCCTTGAGCTTGCCGGCCAGCCACGCGACTTCCAGGCCCAGGGGCTCGAGCCAGCGCTTGAACGTGATGAAGTGCTGCTCGGCGAGGATCTCGGTGGGCGCCATCAGCGCCACCTGGTAACCGGCTTCCAGGGCTTGCAGGGCGGCGAGGGCGGCGACCACGGTCTTGCCCGCGCCCACGTCGCCCTGAATCAGGCGCAGCATCGGCTCGTGCTGGCTGAGGTCGTAGGCGATTTCATTGCCCACGCGCTGCTGGGCGCCGGTCGGCGCAAAGCCGAGGTTGGCCAGGTATTGCGCAGGCAAGCGCGTGGCCTTGGGCATGGCCGGCGCACGCAGGGAGCGCATGCTTTCGCGCAGGCGTTGCTGGGACAGTTGGTGAGTCAGCAGTTCTTCGAACGCCAGGCGGTGCTGGGCCCAGTGATGACCGAGGGCCAGTTCGTCGACATCGGCGTCCGCAGGGGGGTGATGCAGGTAGTGGATCGCATCGGCCAGTGGCGCCAGTTGGTAGTCGCGGGCCAGTTCCAGGGGCAGCCAGTCGGGCAGGCTCTGCGGGCCAAGCATGCTCAGGGTCTGCATGCACAATTGGCGCAGGCGCTGTTGGGTCAGGCCTTCGGTGAGCGGGTAGATCGGCGTGAGGGTGGTGTCCACCGGCGGCGGTTCGTCACCGGTAATGGCGCGGTATTCCGGGTGGTAGATCTCCAGGCCGGAGGCGCCGGGGCGCGCTTCGCCGTAGCAGCGCACGCGGGTGCCGCGCTTGAGGCCTTCTTTCTGTGCGTTACTGAAATGGTAGAAGCGCAGGCTCAGGCCGCCGGTGCCATCCTGCAGGCGCACCACCAGACTGCGGCGCTTGCCCATCACCACGTCGGCACCGCTGACGGTGCCTTCGACCACCGCATCCTGCCCAGGACGCAGTTGGCCGATGGGCACCACGCGAGTGCGATCCTGATAGCGCAAGGGCAGGTGGAACAGCACGTCCTGGAGGTTTTCCAGGCCGACCTTGGCCAGCTTCTCGGCCATGGCCTCGCCGACACCCTTGAGTGCCGTCACCGACACCTGCGACAGCTCAGTCATACGTTTACTTAGCTCGCAGCAGGCGGCTTGGCCACCGAACACAGGCGGATCGAGTCGGCGAGGATCTCAATGGCTTTGGGCCGTGGGAAGCTGGCGCGCCAGGCAATCGCCACGGTACGGAACGGCACCGGTGGCGTGAGTGGGCGTACTTCGATCACGCCGGGGGCGTAGTGATGGCTGTCCACTGCCGACAGCGGCAGGATCGAGATGCCCAGGCCGGAAGCGACCATATGCCGGATGGTTTCCAGGGAGCTGGATTCCACAGTGGTGTGCTTGGCGCCGTCGTTGCCTTTGGTCAGGGTCGGGCAGGCTTCCAGCACCTGGTCGCGGAAGCAGTGGCCTTCGCCGAGCAGCAGCAGGCTCTTGTCGTTGAGCAGGCCGGCGTCGATGGTGTCTTTTTGCGTCCACGGATGGGAGGCGGGCATCAGCACGTAGAACGGCTCGTCGTAGAGCGGCAGGGTCAACACATCCGCTTCGTTGAACGGCAGCGCGATGATAATCGCGTCCAGCTCGCCGTTGCGCAGTTTGTCGCGCAGCACGTGGGTAAAGTTTTCTTCGATATACAGCGGCATCTGCGGCGCGACGCGGTGCAGTTGCGGGATCAGGTGCGGGAACAGGTACGGGCCGACGGTATAGATGGCGCCGACTTTCAGCGGTGCGGTCAGCTGGTTCTTGCCGGCCTGGGCCAGTTCGCGAATGCTTTGCGCCTGTTCCAGCACCTTCTGGGCCTGGGCCACGATGCCTTCGCCCACCGGGGTGAGGCGCACGGCGCTTTTGCTGCGCTCGAAAATCAGCACACCGAGTTCGTCTTCAAGCTTCTTCACGCCCACCGACAGCGTCGGCTGGCTGACGTGGCAACGCTCGGCCGCGTGGCCAAAGTGTTGCTCTTGGGCGAGGGTGACGATGTAGCGTAATTCTGTAAGAGTCATAGCGGGCGTCCATGAGGTTGCGGGCCAAGCATACCGGCTGCAATCGATAGACGCACGTTATCAGAACTTTGCTGGGGATTGAGGGGGGAATGCGCGGGATTTTGCTGAGAGTGGCGAGGGGTGTCCCTCGCCATCATCATTTTCAGCGACGACGCTTCTCGATGTTGTACACGAACGGTGCAACGATCTCGATGCTGCCGCCCTTGAGCATATCGGCTGGCGGCTTGGGCAGCGGCTGGGCACGACGGATCATGTCCAGGGTGGCGCGGTCCAGGTCGGCGTTGCCGGAACGCCCCACCAACTCGTAGGACAGCACGTTACCGTCGCCATCCACCACGAACTTCAGGCGGTTCAGGCCTTCCTTGCCACGGGCCTGGGCACCTGGCGGGTACTTCTTGTACTTCTGCAAGTGTGCCAGCAGGGTGCCTTCCCAGGACGCTTTGGCGGCGATCTGTTGCGGCGACGGGCCAGGTACGGGCTGGGCCGATTTTTCAGCCGGTGCCTTGGTGGGCGGAGCGTCGCTCGGCGGGTCCTCGGAGGGTTTCTCCTTGGGCGGCTCGATCTTTTTCTCCACCGGCTTGGGCGGCTGCGGTTTAGGCTTGGGCTTGACCGGCTTGGGCACCTGGATCGTTGGCTTGGGCGCCTCGGCCAGTTTCGGCAGGGGCAGCTCTTCCACCGGTGCAGGCGGTTGCGGCGGCGTTACCACTTTCGGCGGCGCCGGAGGCGGCGGTGCAGGCATCGGGGCCAGGTCGATGACCATGGCTGCCGGCGGCAACTGCACCGTGCGCGGCGCTGACCAGTGGAGCGCGATGGCAATCGCGACGGCATGCACGCCCAGCACGACGGCGAGGCTGGTGCCATAACGCGTCAGTTTGTGGCGCGTCGTGATCATTTCTTGGCTGCCGTCTCAAGTCCGACCAGGCCTACCTTGAGGTAGCCGGCTGCCCGCAGGGCATCCATCACGCTCATCAGGTCGCCGTAGTCCACGCCCTTGTCGGCCTGGAAGAAGATCGTCGTGTCCTTCTTGCCTTGGGTCTTGGCATCGAGCACCGGCCCCAGGGTTTCGGTCTTGACCTCTTCTTCGCCCAGGAACAGGCGTTGGTCCGCCTTGACGCTGAGGAAGATCGGTTTCTCCGGCCGCGGCGCAGGCTTGGCGCTGGAGGCGGGCAGGTCAACCTTGATGTCCACGGTGGCCAATGGAGCGGCCACCATGAAGATGATCAGCAGCACGAGCATCACGTCGATAAACGGCGTGACGTTGATTTCGTGGTTCTCGACGAGTTCGTCGTCGCCTTGATTCAAATGCAGGCCCATGGCCGATTACCCCACTTTCACCATGTGCGGTTGCGAGCTGCGCTCGGTAGGCAGGTGATCGAGGTCGCGGCTGACCAGCAGCAGGACTTCTGCCGACGCGTCCGATACCTGGGCCTTGTAGCCGGCAATCGAACGGGCGAAGACGTTGTAGATCACTACCGCAGGAATCGCGGCGACCAGGCCCAGGGCGGTTGCCAGCAGGGCTTCGGCGATGCCGGGGGCGACGACGGCGAGGTTGGTGGTCTGGGTTTTGGCGATGCCGATGAAGCTGTTCATGATGCCCCAGACGGTACCGAACAGGCCGACGAACGGCGCGGTGGAGCCGATGGTCGCGAGCACGCCGGTGCCGCTGCTCATGTTACGGCCGCAGGCTGCAACCAGGCGTTCCAGGCGGAACGCCACGCGCTCCTTGATGCCTTCTTTTTCACGGGTGTTGGCCGACAGGCGCATTTCTTCCAGTGCGTCGTGCACCAGGGTGTTGGCCAGGGTGCCTTTCTTGGTCGCGCTTTCGCTGGCTTCCTTGAGGGTGGTGGCCTTCTTCAGGTGGACGATTTCAGTGCGCAGACGGCGCTTGGCACCCAGCAGCTCGAAGCCTTTGGCGATCCAGATGGTCCAGGTAATGATCGACGCGATGGCCAGGCCGATCATCACGGCTTTCACCACCACGTCAGCATTCTGGTACATGCCCCATGGCGACAGGTCGTGGGCCATGCCCAGGGTGTTGTCTTCTTCCAGCACGACACCGGTTTCGTCGGCGGCGGCTGGGACTGCAGCCTGGGCCGGGTCGGTGGCCGCAGCGGGTGCGGTTGGAGCCGCAGCATTGTGCTCGGCGGCGGCCGGGGTAGCCGGGGCGGTGGCATCAGCGAATGCGGCGGTCGGCGCCAGCAGTACGCTGAACAGCATCGCAGCAATCGCACGCCAGGCGCGGGATGGGCTGTGAAGCTTGGTTGGCGAAGCGGGGGTTGTATTACGTGTCATGCTGGCCGGACCTGAGAGAAGAAAATGACTGATCGTCCTTCCAGACCCAAAGGGGTCGAGGACAAATGGGCGGTTATTATTGCAAGTAATTCTTGTTAACAGAAGTAATACAGTAACTTTATTTGCCCTTTTTCTGGCCGCCGGTCTGCTGCGAGGGCTAATCTAGACCTTTAAGAACGGAGTTTTATGATGTCTGTGCCTTCGGTTGTGATTGCCGGATGTGGCGATGTGGGTAGTCGGCTGGCTAGCCAATTGCTGGCCTCGGAATGGGAGGTTCATGGCCTGCGGCGCGATATTTCACGCCTGCCCGACGGGGTGATCGGCATTGCCGGCGACCTGTTCAACAAGGATTGCCCTGACACCTGGCCGATCGGCGGGGTGGATTACCTGGTGTACTGCGCCGCCGCCACCGACCACGATGAGGCCGGTTATCGCGCCGCTTACGTGCAAGGGTTGCAGCATGTGCTGGAGTGGCTGAAGGATTATGGCCAGGAGCCCAGGCACCTGCTGTTTGTGTCCAGCAGCAGCGTATACGGGCAGCAGAATGGCGAGTGGGTCGACGAAACCTCCGAAACCCAGGCCAAGGGTTATTCCGGGCAAGTCATGCTGGAGGCCGAGCAGGTGGCACTTAACAGTGGCATTCCTGCGAGCGTCGTGCGGTTGACCGGTATTTACGGTCCTGGTCGCGAATGGCTGCTGACCCAGGTGCGCCAGGGGTACCGTGTAGCGCTTGATCCACCTTTATACGGCAACCGTATACACGCCGATGATGCGGCGGGCTTGCTGGCATTTTTGCTACGCCACGTGGAGCAGGGCGGTTCGCTGGATAAGGTCTATATCGGCGTCGACGATGCACCGGCGCCCTTGGCCGAGGTGGTGGCCTGGCTGCGTGACTACCTGGGCGTCACTGAGTGGTCCGAGGACGCGAGTGTGCGGCGTGCGGGCAGCAAGCAATGCAGCAATGCCCGGATAAAGGCGCTGGGGTGGACGCCCACGTATGCGAGCTACCGCGAAGGGTACGCAGCCATTCTTAAAGGCTGAAATGCGGTTAAAGATGTGGGAGGGGGTAAGTCCCTCTCCCACATTTGGAGCTGGGTGATGACTGCTATTGTTTTTCAAGCAGCCATTGGCGCGGCCCGGGAGTGAACTGAGGCACTTCATCCGCTTGAGCGGTGTTGACCGCCTGGAAGATCTCCAACTGCTTGCCCTTGCGCACGAAGATCCACGGGTTACCCACGCCGTTGAGCTGCAGCCACATGCTGTCGTAGCCGCCGCTCATGGAGGCACAGTCACCGGCCAGGCACAGAGAGTACCGATCAACATTGGGCAAACCGGCGACCTTGCCGTCAGGCTGGAACTGGACAGTGGCACCGTTGCCGAAGCCGTCGGTGATCTTCCAGTCGCCGCCCATATAGGCTGCGTACAGGGCGCGTTCGAAGTTGGCACCCAGCGGCGCACCTTCCGGTGCAGGTTCCTTGGCGCGGGCAAAGAGCTGCTCGGGCTCGTTGTCGTTGGCCACTTGCAGCAGTTGCCTGCCTTTGCGCTTGAGTTCAGTGGCGGAGCTGCCGTAGAAGTCGACGCTCCAGGCGCCGGACTGTTCGCCGAGCAACTTGCCTTCCGCGACTTCAAAACCGTTGTAGTAACGTGCCTGCGAAGCCTTGGGGTTGACCTCCCATTCGAGGTTCGGGCCATAGCTTTGCAGCGCTTCACGCAAAGGGCCGCCCTTGGCTGCCGCATCGATGGCGACCTGGTTGATCCAGGTGCCGCTCACATCCTGGTTGGCAGGGTTGCTGGCGCAGCCGCCGAGCAACAGGGCGAGCAACGAAGAGGCTACAAGCGCTTTGCGCATCATGAAATCCTTTTAAAACGAAGTCGGCGCAGCCTATGGAGGCTGCGCCGGGTGTTTTACTCGATGACCAGAATTGCGTCCATCTCAACCTGTGCGCCCTTTGGCAGGGCGGCAACACCAATGGCGGCGCGGGCTGGGTAAGGTTGTTCGAAGTACTTGCCCATGATCTCGTTGACCTTGGCGAAGTGGCTCAGGTCGGTGAGGAAGATGTTCAGCTTGACGATGTCCTTGAACGAGCCGCCGGCAGCTTCGGCCACGGACTTTAGGTTTTCGAAGACCTGTACGGTCTGGGCTTCGAAGCCTTCCACCAGTTCCATGGTCTTTGGGTCCAGCGGGATCTGGCCGGACATGTAGACGGTGTTGCCCGCCTTGATGGCCTGGGAGTAAGTACCGATGGCGGCTGGGGCCTTGTCGCTGGTGATAACGGTCTTGGTCATGAATGACTCCTTGTAATGGATGGGCTACGCACGCATGCGGGTGATGCGGATCACACCGGTCAAGGCGCGCAGTTTCT
Source organism: Pseudomonas sp. CFBP13509 (assembly GCF_005233485.1). Taxonomy (NCBI): domain Bacteria; kingdom Pseudomonadati; phylum Pseudomonadota; class Gammaproteobacteria; order Pseudomonadales; family Pseudomonadaceae; genus Pseudomonas; species Pseudomonas sp. CFBP13509. The sequence goes on along the minus strand of NZ_QGAA01000003.1, from coordinate 163,014 downwards.
TGATCACGCGGGCCAGGTGCACGCGGTCATGCACGCTGACCACCAGCTGGACCACGCTGATGCGACCATCGCGCTCGTCCATGCTGATTTTCTCGATATTGCCGTCGGCCGCGTTGACGCTGCTGGCCAGCAGGGCGATCAGGCCGCGCTGGTGTTCCAGCTCCACGCGCAGCTCGACGTTGAATTCGCCGGTGACATCCTTGGCCCACGAGAGCTGGATGCATTTTTCCGGGTTGTGACGGATCTCGGTGATGTTGCGGCAGTTGTCGAGGTGAACAACCATGCCCTTGCCAGCCGACAGGTGGCCGACAATCGGGTCGCCAGGGATCGGCGTGCAGCATTTGGCGTAGCTGAGCACCAGGCCCTCTGTGCCGCGAATCGCCAGCGGGCCTTCGGGGCTTGGCAACTGTTCGCCTTCGCCCAGCAGGCGGCGTGCGACCACGTAGGCCATGCGGTTGCCCAGGCCGATATCTTCCAGCAGGTCTTCGATGGTTTCCTGGCGGTACTCGTGGAGCATCGCTTGCACGCGCTCCTGCGCAATCTTGTCCAAGGCGCTGTCGAAGCCGTTGAGCACTTTGTTCAGCAGGCGTTCGCCCAGGCTGATGGACTCGGAGCGGCGCTGCAGTTTCAGCGCGTGGCGGATGTGTGTGCGGGCCTTGCCGGTGACCACGAAGTTGAGCCACGCCGGATTCGGGCGGGCTCCGGGTGCACTGACGATCTCGACCGTGGAGCCGCTTTGCAGCGGTTCGGACAGCGGCGCGAGACGGCGGTTGATCCGGCAGGCAATGCAGCTGTTGCCGACGTCGGTGTGCACCGCGTAGGCAAAGTCGACCGCAGTGGAGCCTTTGGGCAGCTCCATGATGCGGCCTTTGGGCGTGAATACGTAGACCTCGTCCGGGAACAGGTCGATTTTCACGCTTTCGATAAATTCCAGGGAGTTGCCGGCACGTTGCTGCATTTCCAGCACGCCCTTGACCCACTGGCGGGCGCGGGCATGGGTGCCTTTGGGCTGCTCGTCGCCGCTGGATTTGTACAGCCAATGGGCGGCGATGCCGTTGTTGGCCATCTCTTCCATTTCGCGGGTGCGGATCTGGATCTCGATCGGCACCCCGTGCATACCGAACAGTGTGGTATGCAGCGATTGATAGCCGTTGGCCTTGGGAATGGCGATGTAGTCCTTGAAGCGCCCCGGCAGGGGTTTGTACAAATTATGTACAGCACCGAGGACGCGGTAGCAGGTATCGACCTTGTCCACGATGATGCGGAACGCGTACACGTCCATGATCTCGTTGAAGGCCCGGCGCTTGCCGCGCATCTTCTTGTAGATGCCATAGATGTGCTTCTGCCGGCCGCTGACCTCGCCCTCGATCTCGTCGATCGCCAGGCAATGGCTCAGGGATTCTTCGATCTTGTTGACGATTTCCTTGCGGTTGCCCCGGGCGCGCTTGACGGCCTGGTAGATGCGCGCCGAACGCATCGGGTGCATGGCCTTGAAGCCGAGGTCTTCGAACTCGATACGAATGGCGTGCATACCCAGCCGGTTGGCAATGGGCGCGTAGATTTCCAGGGTTTCCTTGGCGATGCGCCGGCGTTTTTCGCCGGACAGCACTTCCAGCGTGCGCATGTTGTGCAGCCGGTCGGCCAGCTTGACCAGGATCACCCGGATGTCCCGGGCCATGGCCATAGCCATTTTCTGGAAGTTTTCCGCCTGGGCTTCGGCCTTGGTCTCGAAGTTCATCTGGGTCAGTTTGCTGACCCCGTCGACCAGTTCGGCCACGGTTTCGCCAAATTGCGCACTGAGCGCTTCCTTGGCAATGCCGGTGTCTTCGATCACGTCATGCAGCATCGCGGCCATCAGGCTCTGATGGTCCATGTGCATGTCGGCCAGGATATTCGCCACCGCAAGAGGATGGGTGACGTACGCCTCACCGCTTCGGCGGCGTTGCCCGTCGTGGGCCTGTTCGGCGTAGAAATACGCTCGGCGGACCAGGTTGACCTGGTCGGGGCCGAGGTAGGCCGATAAGCGATCGGCGAGGGCGTCTATGCTCGGCAAAGTGTGAACTCCTGCCGAAGGCTGTGACCCCGCGCCGTGCTACGTCGACCAGGCATAGGCTTAGACGGCCTCGTTGGACTCGTCCTCGAACGCTGCAAACAACGGTTCGTCTTCAACGATTTCAGCGTTGGCGATGAACTCGTAGCTCATCAGGCCTTCAGCGATTTCACGCAGGGCTACAACGGTAGGCTTGTCGTTTTCCCACTGGACCAGGGGCTCTTTGCCGCCAGTGGCCAGTTGACGGGCACGCTTGGTAGAGAGCATGACCAGCTCAAAGCGGTTTGCCACGTGGTCTAGGCAGTCTTCAACGGTTACGCGGGCCATGATATTCCTCGGAGCGAATGCAAGATGCGCGCTGCCCGGTTGGGCGAGCGGACTGAGCAGTTTAAAAAATCACCAGCGTTTAGGGAAGCGCTGATTTTTCGCAGGCTCTCGCAAAACCGCTGCAAGCGCCAATGTAAAGCCCTTGCAGCGGTTTTGGGAAGGGCCAATCAGCCGAGCAGTTCGGCGAGTAATTTGCCGAAACGCTGCTGTTGACGCTTTTGCTGGAGCTGATTGGCGCGGAAAATCGCCTTCAGGTCATCCAGCGCGTGGGAAAAATCGTCGTTAATGATCAGGTAGTCGTAGTCGACATAGTGGCTCATTTCGCTGACAGCTTCCCGCATGCGGCCTTCGATGATCTCGTCGCTGTCCTGGCCACGGTTGGTCAGGCGCTGGTGCAAGGCTTCGAGCGACGGCGGCAGGATAAAGATCGAGCGTGCCTTGGGCATCAGCTGGCGCACTTGCTCGGCGCCCTGCCAGTCGATTTCCAGGATCAGGTCGTGGCCTTCGTCCAGGGTCTGCTGCAGGTGGCTCTGCGAGGTGCCGTAGAGGTTGCCGAACACCTCGGCGCGCTCGAGGAAGTCGCCATGCTCGATCATCTTGACGAACTCGGTGCGCTCGACGAAGTGATAGTGCACGCCGTTCACCTCGCCCGGACGCATGGCGCGGGTGGTGTGGGAGATCGAGATGCGAATCTGCTCGTCAGCGTCGGTCAGGGCCTTGACCAGACTGCTCTTGCCCGCGCCCGAAGGCGCGGAAATGATGTACAGGGTGCCGGTGCTATGGGTCATGAAGGTTGCCTTACTCAATATTCTGTACTTGTTCGCGCATCTGCTCGATCAACACCTTGAGGTTGACCGCCGCCGTGGTGCTGCGCGGATCGAAAGCCTTGGAGCCCAGTGTATTGGCTTCGCGGTTGAGTTCCTGCATCAGGAAGTCCAGGCGCCGACCAGCGGCGCCGCCGGACTTGAGCACGCGGCGCACTTCGAGGATGTGGGTGCTCAGGCGATCCAGTTCTTCGGCGACATCGCTCTTCTGCGCGAGCAGCACCATTTCCTGCTCCAGGCGCACGGGGTCGAGGTCGGCCTTCATGTCGGTGAAGCGGTCGAGGACCTTCTGGCGTTGGGTGGCGAGCATCTGCGGTACCAGCTCGCGCAAGGTGACCACGTCTGCTTCGATCGACGTCAGGCGCTCGTTGATCAGTCGGGCCAGTTCGGCGCCTTCACGCTCGCGGCCAGCCTTGAGTTCCTTCAATCCCTGGGTGAACAGGGCGAGGGCTTCGGCGTTGAGGGCTTGCGGATCGGAGGCGTCGGCCACCAGCACACCGGGCCAGGCCAGTACTTCCAGAGGGTTCAGTGCGGCGGGCTGCTTGATCAGGCCGGCGACGGTTTCGGCCGCGGCGACCAGTTGCGCAGCGCGCTCGCGGTCTACCTGCAGCGGCTTGCCGGTGGTTTCTTCGGTAAAGCGCAGGGTGCATTCCAGCTTGCCGCGGGAGATGCCCTGGCGCAGTGCCTCACGCACGGCGCCTTCGAGGTCGCGGAAGGATTCCGGCAGGCGCAGGTGCGGCTCCAGGTAGCGGCTGTTGACCGAGCGCAGTTCCCAGCTCAGGGTGCCTTGGGCGCCGGCTTTTTCGACGCGGGCAAAGGCGGTCATGCTGTGCACCATGGAGGTACCTCGCGATGCAGTCCCGCGAAAGCGGGCTGATGGGTAAATTGAAGCCGACAGGCTGCGAAGGCGCGGGATTGTAGCGCAGTGGGGCGGGCGCGCCCAAACCCTGGGCATTCGTAACCAGATTTTTAGCAGTGCCCCGAATCGGCTCGCGGCTCTATAATGCTCGGCAGTTTTTCGTCCTCAGTACAGGTATCCCCTATGAAACGTCCAAGTGGTCGCGTTGCCGATCAGCTCCGCTCGATCCGCATCACCCGCAACTACACCAAACACGCCGAGGGATCCGTACTGGTCGAGTTTGGCGATACCAAGGTTATCTGCACCGTCAGCGTTGAAAATGGCGTGCCGCGCTTCCTCAAGGGCCAGGGCCAGGGTTGGCTGACCGCCGAATACGGCATGCTGCCGCGCGCCACCGGCGAGCGTAACCAGCGTGAAGCCAGCCGTGGCAAGCAAGGCGGCCGCACCCTGGAAATCCAGCGCCTGATCGGTCGCTCCCTGCGCGCGGCCCTGGATATGACCAAGCTGGGCGACGTGACTCTCTACGTCGACTGCGACGTGATCCAGGCCGATGGCGGTACGCGCACCGCCTCCATCACCGGCGCCATGGTGGCGCTGGTCGACGCGCTTAAAGTCATCAAGAAGCGCGGCGGCCTGAAAGGCGGCGACCCACTGAAGCAGATGATCGCCGCCGTATCGGTGGGCATGTACCAGGGCGAGCCGGTGCTGGACCTGGATTACCTGGAAGACTCGGCTGCCGAGACCGATCTGAACGTAGTGATGACCAGCACCGGTGGTTTCATCGAAGTGCAGGGCACCGCCGAAGGTGCGCCATTCCAGCCGGCCGAGCTGAACGCCATGCTGGCCCTGGCCCAGAAAGGCATGACTGAGATCTTCGAACTGCAGAACGCCGCACTGGCTGACTGAGTACGCCTCAAGGAGAAGCGCCATGAATGACAGCCAAATGCCGGTGCCTACGCCTTCCTACGAGGTGCGTCAGGGGGCAATGTTGTGCCATCTTGCTGCGTTCCTGGGGTTTGTATTCCCCTTCGGCAGCGTCGTGGGGCCGCTGATCCTGTGGCAGATGAAAAAAGAAGTGGATCCGTTCATTGACGACCAGGGCAAGGAGGCACTGAATTTCCAGATCACCGTAGCCATCGCCTGGATCATTTGCATCGTGCTGGCCTTCGCGGTCATTGGGTTTTTCCTGATGACGGCCTTGGTCATCGCAAGCGTGGTGCTGACGATCATCGGCGCAATCAAAGCCAACAAAGGGATCGCCTATCGCTATCCCTTGACCTGGCGCCTGGTCAAATAATCGACACCCACAAAAAAACCGACAGCGATGTCGGTTTTTTTGTGCCTGGATAAAGACCCTAGATGGTCAGTGTCCAGTCGTAGTCCACGATCAGCGGCGCGTGCTGCGAGAAGCGCGGCTGGCGCGGCAGGCGTGCACTGCGAACGAACCGGCGCAGACCCGGGGTCAGCAACTGGTAGTCGAAGCGCCAGCCCAGGTTGAGCATCTCAGCCTGTTCATTGTCTGGCCACCAGCTGTACTGGTCGCCTTCGCGGCTGACTTCGCGCAGCGCATCCACATAGCCCATGTTGCCGACAATCTCGTCCATCCAGGCCCGTTCCGGCGCCAGGAAGCCCGGGGATTGCTGGCTGTCACGCCAGTTCTTGATATCCAGCTTCTGTTGCGCCACGTACAGCGAGCCACAGTAAATGTACTCGCGACGTTTGCGTCGCTGTTTATCCAGGTAACGGGCGAAATCGTCCATTAGCTTGAACTTCTGGTTCAAGTCTTCATCGCCGTTCTGCCCCGAAGGAAGCAGCAAGGTCGCGATGCTGACCTTGTCGAAATCGGCTTGCAGGTAGCGCCCGTAGCGGTCGGCTGTCTCGAAGCCGAGGCCGCTGATGACCGCCTTGGGTTGCAACCGCGAGTACAAAGCCACGCCACCTTGGGTGGGCACTTCGGCATCGCAGGCATAAAGGAAGTAGCCATCCAGTTGGAAGGCTGGGTCGTCCAGTTCAAAGGCGGAGGCGCGGGTGTCCTGCAGGCAGATGACGTCGGCATTCTGAGCTTGCAGCCAACTGAGCAAACCACGCTCGACTGCAGCCTGAATACCATTAACGTTCACACTGATGATCCGCATAAATGGCCCCAAAAATCGCGTGCGTGTATGATACACGCCGTCTACCTAATTAGCTAAATCCGTGGTATCTGAGGCTTTTTTCATGCAGGCGTATCAACGCGATTTCATTCGTTTTGCCATCGATCGCGGGGTTTTGCGCTTCGGTGAGTTCACCCTCAAGTCCGGGCGCACCAGCCCGTATTTCTTCAATGCAGGCTTGTTCAACTCGGGTTCGGCCCTGGCTCAGTTGGGGCGCTTCTACGCGGCAGCCATCGTTGAAAGCGATATTTCCTTCGACGTGCTGTTTGGCCCGGCCTACAAGGGCATCCCCCTGGCCGCTGCAACAGCCGTGGCCCTGGCGGAACATCATGGGCGCGATCTGCCATGGTGCTTCAACCGCAAGGAAGCCAAGGCCCATGGCGAAGGCGGCAGCCTGGTGGGCGCGCCGCTTACCGGCGATGTATTGATCATCGATGACGTGATCACGGCCGGTACGGCTATCCGTGAAGTGATGCAGATCATCGCGTCCCAGGACGGCGCCAAGGCCGCCGGTGTGCTGATCGCGCTGAACCGCCAGGAGCGTGGCAACGGTGAGTTGTCGGCGATCCAGGAAGTGGAGCGTGATTTCGGCATTCCAGTGGTCAGCATCGTGTCGTTGAACCAGGTGCTGCAGTTCCTGGAAGACGACCCGCAGCTCAAGCAGCACTTGCCGGCAGTTAAGGCGTATCGCGAGCAGTTCGGCGTTCAGTAATCGCCGAACCATAAAAAAGCCCCGCTCAACCAGGTTGAGCGGGGCTTTTTGTTTTCAGCGTTTTAAGGGCGCTTGCGGTTACTGATCAGCGTGCCCACACCCGTATCGGTGAAGATTTCCAGCAGGATTGCATTCGGTACACGGCCATCCAGGATCAGCGAGCTGCCGACGCCGCCTTGCACCGCTTCCAGCGCGCAACGGATCTTCGGCAGCATGCCGCCGTAGATGGTGCCGTCGGCGATCAGTTCGTCCACTTGTTGAGTGGTCAAACCGGTCAGCACCTTGCCTTCCTTGTCCATCAGGCCGGCAATGTTGGTCAGCAGCATCAGCTTTTCAGCCTTCAATGCTTCGGCCACCTTGCCCGCCACCAGGTCGGCGTTGATGTTGTAGGACTCACCGTTGGCACCCACGCCGATCGGCGCGATCACCGGGATGAAGTCGCCCTTGACCAGCAGGTTCAGCAGGTCGGTGTTGATGCCGATCACTTCGCCTACCTGGCCGATATCGATGATTTCCGGCTGGGTCATTTCCGGCGTCTGACGGGTAACGGTCAGTTTTTTCGCGCGGATCAGCTCGGCGTCCTTGCCGGTCAGGCCAATGGCGCTGCCGCCATGACGGTTGATCAGGTTGACGATGTCTTTGTTCACCTGGCCGCCGAGGACCATCTCCACCACGTCCATGGTCTGCGCGTCAGTGACGCGCATGCCATCGATGAAGTGACTCTCGATCGACAAGCGCTTGAGCAGGTCGCCGATCTGCGGGCCGCCGCCGTGGACCACCACGGGGTTGATTCCCACGGCTTTCATCAACACGATGTCGCGGGCAAAGCCGGTTTTCAGCTCGTCGCTTTCCATGGCATTGCCGCCGTACTTGATCACCAGCGTCTTGCCGACGTAGCGTCGAATATAAGGCAACGCTTCGGACAGGACCTTGGCGGTGTTGGCAGCGGCTTCGCGTTCGAGGGTCATTCAGGGCTCCGGTAAAAATCAGAACGGTAATTGGAGATCAGGGGCAACACGTTTCAACTGGGCGTGGAACACGTCCTTGATGCGCTGCAACTCAGCCTCGGTATCCGCCTCGAAACGCAGCACCAGCACCGGTGTGGTGTTGGACGCGCGAACCAGGCCCCAGCCCTTGGCGTAATCGACTCGCACACCATCAATGGTGGTCAGGTGGGCGCCTTCACCCCATTGCGCATCGTGCAGTGCGTCAATGATGCTGAATTTGCTCTCCTCGGTCACATGGATATTGATCTCTGGCGTAGAAATATCATTCGGGAAGGTCTGAAACAGCGAATCGCAGGTGGATTTTTCCTTGCTGAGGATCTCCAGCAGACGGGCGGCGCTGTAAATGCCGTCGTCAAACCCGAACCAGCGCTCCTTGAAGAACACGTGGCCGCTCATTTCGCCGGCCAACAGCGCGCCGGTTTCCTTCATTTTCTTTTTGATCAACGAGTGACCGGTCTTCCACATTAGCGGACGGCCACCATATTCCTTGATCAGCGGGGTGAGGCGGCGGGTGCACTTCACGTCGAAAATGATCTCGGCACCCGGGTTGCGTGCCACCACATCGCGGGCGAACAGCATCAGCAGGCGGTCCGGGAATACGATCTCGCCGGTTTCGGTCACTACGCCTACACGGTCGCCGTCGCCGTCAAAGGCCAGGCCGACGTCAGCACCGGTTTCCTTGACCTTGGCGATCAGGTCCACCAGGTTTTCCGGCTTGCCTGGGTCCGGGTGGTGGTTGGGGAAGTTGCCATCGACTTCGCAGAACAGCGGGATCACTTCGCAGTTCAAGGCTTCGAGCAGCTGCGGGGCGATCACGCCGGCCGCGCCGTTGCCGCAGTCCACCACCACTTTGAGGCGGCGTGCGAGTTTGACGTCGCCGGTGATTTCATCAGAGTAGCGCTGCAGGATGTCAACTTTGGTGATGCTGCCTTTGCCGCTGGTCAGGTCGTTGGTCTTCAGGCGGGTGTGCAGGGCCTGGATCTGTTCGTTGGCCAGGGTGTCGCCGGCGATGACGATCTTGAAGCCGTTGTAGTCCGACGGGTTATGACTGCCGGTCAGCATTACCCCGGATTTGCCGGCCAGTACATTGGCGGCGTAGTACAGCGCGGGAGTGGGCACCAGGCCCACATCGCTGACATGGCAGCCGCTGTCGGCCAGGCCCTGGATCAGTTGTTCCACCAGTTCCGGACCGGACAGGCGACCGTCACGACCGACCGAGACGTTCGGCTCGTCCTGGGCCAGGCTCTGGGAACCAATGGCGCGGCCAATCCAGTAGGCGGTTTCGGCGGTCAGGGTCTTGGGGACTACGCCACGAATGTCATAGGCGCGAAAGATGCTGTCGGGGAATGTCGGGGCTACTCGGGCTGCGGTACTCATCGCGGGGGGAAACTCCATCTCAAGGGGGGCAAGGCTGGCCTTAATGTGGCTGACCGGCAGGCTCAAACTGAAGGGTATGACGGTGTTTTCGGCAGAGAGTTCGTGGTGCAAAAGTGCCATCGGAGCTTGGCCCCTGTCTTTATTCCTGCGTAATGCATTGATTTCAAATGGGAAATCTCGCTGATAAAGTCCGCGCATTCTTCATCCTGAAAAGCCTTGCGGGGGCATCGAGCCGGGCAAAAGCGCCCGGCCAGGTTCAGCGTAGTCAGTGACTGCCGGAATGCCCAAAACCGCCTGCGCCGCGTTGGGTTTCGTCGAAATCCTGCACCAGTTCGAAGCGCGCCTGCACCACCGGCACCAGTACAAGCTGGGCAATGCGCTCGCCGACAACGATGTTGAACGCCGTCTGGCCACGATTCCAGCACGACACCATCAACTCGCCTTGGTAGTCCGAGTCGATCAGGCCTACCAGGTTACCCAGCACGATACCGTGTTTGTGGCCCAGGCCGGAGCGCGGCAGGATCAGCGCCGCCAGGCCCGGGTCGCCGACGTAGATCGACAGGCCGGTGGGAATCAGGACGGTCTGGCCCGGTTCAAGGACGGTGTCTTGCTTGAGCATGGCGCGCAGGTCCAGGCCGGCGGAACCTGGGGTGGCGTAGGCCGGCAGCGGGAATTCGGTGCCGATGCGGGGGTCGAGGATCTTGGCTTGCAAAGCGTGCATGGAAATTAAACCTGGTTCAGCCGTTGGGCGATAAAAGAGATCAGTTGGCGGGCAATCTTGCCTTTGCTGGTCTGGGCGAAAAGAGTGGCGTGCAGCTCGCGGTCGATCACGCTGCAGGCGTTTTCCTCGCTGTTGAAGCCGATGCTCGGGTTGGCGACATCATTGGCAACGATCAGGTCGAGGTTTTTGTCTTTCAGTTTGCGTGCGGCGTAGTCCAGCAGGTGCTCGGTCTCGGCGGCAAAGCCGACACTGAACGGGCGGTCCGGACGCGTGGCGATTGTGGCCAGGATGTCCGGGTTGCGCACCATTTGCAGGAGCAGCCCGTCACCGCTCGTAGGGTCTTTCTTGAGCTTTTGCGGGGCGACGACTTCAGGGCGGTAGTCTGCAACCGCTGCCGAAGCGATAAACAGGTCACAGGGAATGGCGGCCTCACAGGCGGCCAGCATGTCCCGGGCGCTGACTACGTCGATTCGCGTGACGCGATCGGGGGTCGGCAAGTGCACCGGACCGGTGATCAGGGTAACGCGTGCGCCTGCCTCGACCGCGGCTTCCGCCAAGGCAAAGCCCATTTTTCCTGAGCTATGGTTGGTGATGTAGCGTACCGGGTCGATGTTTTCCTGGGTCGGGCCGGCCGTAATCAGCACGTGCCGGCCGGTCAGGGCCAGGTGCTGGAAGCATTCGGCGGCGCACAATGCCAGGTCGGTGGCTTCGAGCATGCGGCCCATGCCGACATCGCCGCAGGCCTGGCTGCCGGAGGCCGGGCCGAACACCTTGAGGCCACGACTTTGCAGGAGCTGGGTGTTGGCCTGGGTCGCCGGGTCGCGCCACATGGCCTGATTCATGGCCGGGGCGATGGCGACGGTGGCGTCGGTGGCCAGTACCAGGGTGGTCAGCAGATCATCGGCAATGCCTTGTGCCAGGCGCGCGATCAGGTCGGCGGTGGCTGGGGCGATCAGTACCAGGTCGGCCCACTTGGCAAGTTCGATATGACCCATGGCGGCTTCGGCTGCCGGGTCCAGCAGGTCCAGGTGAACCGGGTGACCGGACAAGGCCTGCATGGTCAGCGGAGTAATGAACTCACTGCCGCCGCGGGTCATGACCACGCGCACTTCAGCGCCCTGGTCGAGAAGCCTGCGGACCAGCTCTGCGCTCTTGTAGGCGGCAATGCCGCCGCCGACGCCGAGAACGATGCGTTTCCGATACAGACGCTGCATTGGTTTGCCTTTCCAGTTCAGTGAAGCCAGTTCAGTGACGCCTGCGATGCCCCCTCCCCAGGTGAAATCGCACGCAAAAAAGAGGGCCTACGATAACACAGCGCCCGCCCCGCAACAGCGGCGCACATGCACAGGGAGGTGGAATGAGTATTCGTGATTGGCCGGCGGCAGAGCGGCCGCGAGAGAAGCTTTTGGAGTGGGGTGCTGCGAGTCTGTCCGATGCTGAATTGCTGGCGATCTTCCTGCGCACCGGGGTAACCGGCAGGAGCGCGGTGGATCTGGCGCGCCATCTGCTGGCGCAATTTGGCGGTTTGCGCCCGCTGCTGGAAGCCAGCCAGGCGGTGTTCAGCCAGCAATTGGGCTTGGGGCCGGCGAAGTTTGCGCAGTTGCAGGCGGTACTGGAAATGTCCCGGCGCCATATGGCCGAACGCCTGCGCAGCGATTCGGTGCTGGAAAGCCCGGTGGCCGTGCGCAATTACCTCAAGTCGCTGTTGCGCCATGAGCCCCATGAAGTTTTCGGCTGCCTGTTTCTCGATTCAAAGCATCGGGTGCTGGGGTTCGAAGTGTTGTCCGAGGGGACCATCGACGCTGCCGTGGTCTACCCGCGGCAAGTGGTCAAGCGCGCCCTGGCCTATAACGCGGCGGCGTTGATTCTGTGTCACAACCATCCTTCCGGGAGCGTGGAGCCCAGCGCGGCTGATCGAAAATTGACCAAGCTGCTGCAAAAGGCCCTGGAAGTGGTGGATGTGCGGGTACTGGATCACATCATCGTGGGGGACGGTGATCCGTTGTCGATGGCGGAATATGGCTGGATGTAAGCCCGCCCCCTGGGGGCGGGCCTGGTTCTCAGGGCTTGACGCTGACCTTCGAGAAATCCTGGCGCCCGAACGGGCTCACCTGGTAGCCCTCGACGCTCTTGCGCGCCAGGGCGAACGCCGTCGGGTGCGCCAGCGGCAACCACAGCGCCTGTTGCTGGATCTGCGCCTGGGCCTGCTGGTACAGCTTGCTGCGTACACCTTGTTCGCTGGTGGTCTTGCCGGCGCTGATCAGCTTGTCCAGCGTCGGGTCACAGTAGCGGGCGAAGTTGGTGCCGGATTTAACCGCCGCGCAGGAAAACTGTGGGGTCAGGAAGTTATCCGGGTCGCCGTTGTCGCCGGCCCAGCCCATGAACAGCAGGTCGTGTTCACCCGCTTTGGCGCGGCGAATCAGCTCGCCCCATTCGATCACGCGGATCTCGGCCTGGATGCCCACCTTGGCCAGGTCCGCCTGCAGCAGTTGCGCGCCGAGGTTCGGGTTAGGGTTCAGCAGGCTGCCGGTGGGGCGCGTCCAGAGGGTGGTCTTGAAGCCGTCCTTGAGACCGGCACGGTCCAGCAAGGCCTTGGCCTTGGCGAGGTCCTGTGGATAACCCGGCAAGTCTTTGGCGTAGCTCCAGGTATTGGGCGGGTACGGGCCGTTGGCGGCTTCGGCGGTGCCTTCAAACACCGCCTTGAGGTAGCTGCCCTTGTCGAAGGCCAGGTTAATGGCCTGGCGCACCTCGGGCTTGTCCAACGGTGGGTGCTGGCTGTTGATGGCCACGAATGCGGTCATGAATGCTGCGGTTTTTTCTACCTTGAGTGCGGGGTCCTTTTCGGCCTCGCCCACATCCAGGGGCTTGGGCGACAGGGCGATCTGGCATTCGTTGCGATGCAGTTTCTGCAGGCGCACGTTGGCGTCCGGGGTAATGGCGAAGATCAAGTTATCCACAGCCGGTTTGCCGGCAAAATAGTCCGGGTTGGCCTTGTAGCGCACCACGGCATCTTTCTGGAAACGGCTGAAGATGAACGGCCCGGTGCCGATCGGCTGGCTGTTGAGCTTCTCCGGCGTGCCGGCCTTGAGCAGTTTGTCGGCGTATTCCGCCGGGTAGATCGAGGCAAAGCCCATGCTCAGGGCCGCGAGGAAGGTGGAGTCGGCGTGATCGAGGGTAAAGCGCACGGTCAGCGGGTCGAGGGCATCGATCTTCTTGACCAGCGTTGGCAATTGCAGGGACTGGGCGTGGGGGAAGCCGCTCTGGGCGATCTTGTGCCACGGGTTGGCCGGGTCGAGCATGCGTTCGAAGCTGAAGCGCACGTCTTCGGCGGTCAGGGTGCGGCTTGGGGTGAAATACTCGGTGCGATGGAATTTCACGTCCGGGTGCAGCTTGAAGGTATAGGTCAGGCCATCCGGCGAGACGTCCCAGCTGTCCGCCAGGCTGGGCACCAGTTTGCCGCTGGCCGCGTCGTAGTCCACCAGGCGATTCATCAGCACATCGGCCGAGGCGTTGGTGGTGGTCAGCGAGTTGTATTGCACCACATCGAACCCTTCGGGGCTGGCCTCGGTGCAGACGCTCAAGTTGCTGGCGGCAGAGGCCAGCGGCGCGATAAATAGAGGGGCTAGCAATAGCGGTAGGGCAGCGAGGCGCATGTTCGGTTTCCTTTGCAGATCGAAGGCCCATCTGCGAGTGCAGTCTGGAAAAGCCCTACCGTAGTGGTCTGGTTGATAAATGACTAGCCCATTTTTGCCTGTGCTTTTGCTTCAAATACTGTTTTGATGGCACCCCAGCGCGTTTCGCTGTGCGCTTTATTGCGCGCGCGAGTGCTGTAAATCATTCTGTGCGACGAGCGGTCGGTTGTTACAGCGGCCCCTCCTGGCAACGGTTCGGGCGTCTGTCGCCGAGATTTACGCCGGTAAAAATACACGGGCTGTTGTTGCACATGGGTCTTTCTGGTATAAAGCAGCGCTCTTTTCTAGGGGCCCGGTTCCTTCGCTTGTAGGTGTAGCCGGTAAGACCCTAAAGAAACGCGGCGCCTGGCGCCAAATGACTGAGAGATTAAGCGGCCAACCCATGCCGGGTTGGGCATGTGGTTTTAGAGGGCTGAGGCATGTCGAGAGTCTGTCAAGTTACCGGTAAGGGTCCGGTGACTGGGAATAACATTTCCCACGCAAATAACAAAACCCGTCGTCGTTTCCTGCCGAACCTGCAGCATCACCGCTTCTGGGTTGAAGAAGAGAAACGTTTTGTTCGCCTGCGTGTATCTGCCAAAGGCATGCGTATTATCGACAAGCGTGGCATCACTGTCGTGCTGGCCGAAATCCGCGCCGCTGGCAAGATCTAAGGAGCTCTATCATGCGTGAATTGATTCGAATGATCTCTAGCGCCGGTACTGGTCACTTCTACACTACCGACAAGAACAAGCGTACTACCCCGGACAAGCTCGAAAAGAAAATGTTCGACCCGCGCGTTCGCAAGCACGTGATCTACAAAGAAGGCAAAATCAAGTAATTGATTTTCCTCCTTGTGAAAAAAGCCCGTATCTCACGATACGGGCTTTTTTTTGCGTCGGATTTACTGATCAGGCTTTCTGCTCGAACACCACGTAGATCTTGCGGCACGGCTCCAGCACTTCCCAGGTGCCGCTGAAGCCGGCGGGGATCACGAAGCGGTCGCCGGCACGCAAGGTCTTCGCATTGCCCTCGGCGTCGCGCAATACAGAGACGCCCTGCACGATCTCGCAATACTCATGCTCGCTGTAGTTGACCTGCCACTGCCCGACCTCACCTTCCCAGACACCGGCGTTCATCTGGCCGCACGGGCTGTTGTAATGGTTGTACACCGTTTGTTCGGGATCGCCCTTGAGGATTTTTTCTGCGGCAGGGCGGTAGCGGTCTGGGGCGGTGTTGGCCTGGCTGAAGTCGACGATGTCCTGGATGCTCATGTGCGTGTCCCGTCTGGCCTGCGGTTGGAGAGCCCAAAGTCTATGTTTATTAAAATGAACATCGCAAGGGCGTTTACCGCGGTTATGTCAAATATATTGAAACATCCCTGGCCGCTGGTTTAGGGTGGCAGCTGCCTTTGAGCCGAACAGCTGGCTGGCGGGCAAGCATTCTTTGAGGCTGCCGGGGGACATCGCCTGGCCCTTGTATTCAATAAGAGGAGGACACTCGCATGACCACCCTGACCCGTGCCGACTGGGAACAACGCGCCAAGGATCTGAAGATCGAAGGCCGCGCCTACATCAATGGCGAATACACCGCTGCTGTTTCCGGCGACACCTTCGAATGCATCAGCCCGGTCGATGGTCGCCTGCTGACCAGTGTTGCCAGTTGTGACGCCGCCGATGCCCAGCGCGCCGTAGAAAATGCCCGCGCCACCTTCAAT
The DNA here is from genome assembly GCF_005233485.1 of Pseudomonas sp. CFBP13509. Lineage (NCBI taxonomy): Bacteria > Pseudomonadati > Pseudomonadota > Gammaproteobacteria > Pseudomonadales > Pseudomonadaceae > Pseudomonas > Pseudomonas sp. CFBP13509. Next base: position 147,596 of record NZ_QGAA01000003.1, on the reverse strand, counting down.
TCCGGTGTCTGGTCGCGCCTCGCGCCGGCCAAACGCAAAGCCACCATGATCCGTTTCGCCGCGCTGCTCAAGGCCAATGCCGAAGAACTGGCGCTGCTCGAAACCCTGGACATGGGCAAGCCGATCAGTGACTCCCTGAACATTGACGTACCCGGCGCGGCAAATGCCCTGAGCTGGAGCGGCGAGGCAATCGACAAGATCTACGACGAAGTCGCAGCCACCCCGCACGATCAGTTGGGGCTGGTGACCCGCGAGCCGGTCGGCGTGGTGGGTGCCATCGTGCCGTGGAACTTCCCGCTGATGATGGCCTGCTGGAAACTCGGCCCGGCGCTGTCCACCGGTAACTCGGTGATCCTCAAGCCGTCCGAAAAATCTCCACTCACCGCCATCCGCATCGCGGCCCTGGCCGTTGAAGCCGGTATTCCGAAAGGCGTGTTCAACGTGCTGCCGGGCTACGGCCACACCGTCGGCAATGCGCTGGCGCTGCACATGGACGTCGACACACTGGTGTTCACCGGTTCGACCAAGATCGCCAAGCAACTGTTGATCCGCTCCGGCGAATCGAACATGAAGCGTGTATGGCTGGAAGCCGGCGGCAAGAGCCCGAACATCGTTTTTGCCGATGCTCCGAACCTGCAAGCCGCTGCCGAATCCGCTGCCAGCGCCATCGCCTTCAACCAGGGTGAAGTCTGCACTGCCGGTTCGCGCCTGCTGGTGGAACGTTCGATCAAGGACACCTTCCTGCCGCTGGTGATCGAGGCCCTCAAGGGCTGGAAGCCCGGCAACCCGCTGGACCCGGCGACCAACGTCGGTGCCCTGGTGGACACCCAGCAGATGAACACCGTGCTGTCGTACATCGAAGCCGGCCACACTGACGGCGCCAAGTTGGTGGCGGGTGGCAAGCGCATCCTGGAAGAGACGGGCGGCACCTACGTCGAGCCGACGATTTTCGACGGTGTAACCAACGCCATGAGAATCGCCCAGGAAGAGATCTTCGGCCCGGTGCTGTCGGTGATCACCTTTGACGGCGCCGAGGAAGCGATCAAGATCGCCAACGACACCCAATACGGCCTCGCCGCTGCGGTGTGGACGTCGGACATTTCCAAGGCGCACCTCACCGCCAAGGCTCTGCGTGCCGGTAGCGTGTGGGTCAACCAATACGACGGCGGCGACATGACCGCACCGTTTGGCGGCTTCAAGCAGTCGGGTAATGGTCGAGACAAGTCGCTGCATGCGTTCGACAAGTACACCGAGCTGAAGGCGACCTGGATCAAGCTGTAAGCAACACCGCAGGCAAATGTGGGAGGGGGCTTGCCCCGATAGCAGTGTGTCAGGCACTAACAGTGCTCAATGATCCACTGCAATCGGGAGCAAGCCCCCTCCCACACTGTTTTGTGTGAACCCATGATTATCCACAGGAGCGTGGCAATGCGTTGGGCGACCTATTTCGCCGTCCTGGCCTCGGTGCTCAGTGTCGGCCTGGCCCTGGGCGTCAGCATGCCGCTGGTCTCCCTGCGCCTGGAGGGCTGGGGCTACGGCAGTTTCGCGATTGGCGTAATGGCCGCCATGCCGGCCTTTGGCGTATTGCTCGGCGCCAAGGTCTCCAGCCGTCTGGCCGCCTGGCTCGGCACCGCGAATCTCATGCGTCTGTGCCTGTGGGCTGGCGCGGTGTCCATCGGTTTGCTGGCCATTCTGCCCAGCTACCCGATATGGCTGGCGTTGCGCCTGATGATCGGGGTGATCCTGACCATCGTGTTTATCCTCGGTGAAAGCTGGATCAACCAGTTGGTGGTGGAGCAGTGGCGTGGCCGGCTGGTGGCGCTGTATGGCTGCAGTTATGCCTTGAGCCAGCTCTCGGGCCCGTTGCTGCTGGGCCTGATCGGCACCGGCCATGACTATGGCTTCTGGGTCGGCGTTGGCCTGCTGGTGGTGGCTCCGTTGGCATTGCTGGGTCGCTCTGGTGCGCCCAGTGCCGAATCGTTCAGCGTGACCTTCGCGGATTTGTGGCGCTTCTGCCTGAGCCTGCCGGCGATTGCCTGGGCGGTGGCGCTGTTCGCCGCGTTTGAGGCGATGATCCTGACGCTGCTGCCGGTGTATTGCCTGCAACAGGGCTTCACTGCCGAAATTGCCTTGACGATGGTCAGCACGGTGGTGGTCGGGGACGCGCTGCTGCAGCTGCCCATCGGGGCACTGGCGGATTATCTGCCACGACGCACGCTGTTTTTGAGTTGCGCACTGCTGTTGCTGGCATCGAGCCTGGCGGTTCCGTTGCTGATGCACACGCTGCTGATCTGGCCAATATGGGTGCTGTTCGGCGCCAGTGCCGGCGGGTTGTTCACGTTGTCGCTGATCCTGATCGGCGAGCGTTATCGTGACGATGCGCTGGTGCGTGCCAATGCCCACATCGCGCAGTTATGGGGTATCGGTTGCCTGATCGGCCCGCTGGTGGCCGGCGCCGGCAGCCAATGGATCAGCGGGCACGCGCTGCCGTGGCTGATGGCGGCCGGGGCCTTGGGCTTGGTGGTGCTGTTGCTGCGCCAAGGCGCATTCGGTGCTGCTCAGCCGGCTTGATCCTCGCTGTTCCTAGAGCATGCGTTCCAGGCCGACCGAGGTGGCGAACCAGGCATTGAACCGTCGCCACCAACTGCCCGGTTCACGGGTCAGGGTGTGCAGTTGGCCGTTGTCCTCGGTCACCCATACCACGTTGCCGTCCTGCAGTTTCGCCTCGTAGCTCAGGGCCGGCGCCATGCCTTGCAGGGCGAGATTGCGCACGTGTTCCGCCAGTTCGGGGCTGTCCACCAGCACGCCGACCTCGGTGTTCCACAGCACGGAGCGCGGGTCGAAATTGAAAGAGCCGACAAACGATTTTTGCCGATCAAAGATCATCGCCTTGCTGTGCAGGCTCGAGTCCGAGCCGCGGAACGTGCCTCGACGAAACAGGTGCGGGCCGCTGCCGCCGCCGTCACCCGGTTGGCGGCGTAGCTCGTAGAGTTTTACCCCGTGCTCCAGCAGCGCCTTGCGGTACGGTGCATAGCCGCCATGTACGGCAGGCACGTCGGTGGCTTCAAGGGAGTTGGTCAACAAGCTCACCGATACGCCCGCGTCGGCGCGCCCCGTCAGGTACACCAGCCCGGGCTGTCCCGGCACGAAGTACGCCGAGATCATCATCAGTTCATGGTTGACGCCTTCCAGCTCCGGGGCCAGTTGCGTGGTCAGCAGCAGGTGCGGGTCCGGGTCGGCCTTGGACAGCACCTTGCTGGGTGCGTCCCACAACGCCTGGTTCCAGGCCCAGATCAGTTCGCGGCGCCAGATGTCCATGCGCGGCTGGGTCTGGTAGGTGCGCAGGCGCGCGTACAGCGCGTGCTTCTGCTGGCGCGATTCGGCCAGCGACGCCTCCAGGCTCAGGCGCGCGGCGGCCAGGTCACCTTTGGAGGGCGTATTGGAGACGAAATCATCAATGGGTTTGCTCAGGGCGCTGTTCCAGTACTGATCGAAACTGTGCCCGAGTTGCTCGGCCACCGGCCCCACGCTGAGCATGTCGATATCGGTGAAGTTCAGGTTGGGTTCGGCGTCGAAATACTCATCCCCCAGGTTGCGCCCACCGACGATGGCCACGCTGTTGTCCGCCAGCCACAGCTTGTTGTGCATGCGCCGGTGTTGCAGCGACAGGTTGAACAGGCGGCCCATGGCGCGCGTCACACCGGTGCTGCGTCCCAGGTGCAGGGGGTTGAACAGGCGAATCTCGATCTTGGGGTGGGCGGCGAGGGTGGCGATGATCTGGTCGAGGCCGTCGCTGGTGGTGTCATCCAGCAGGATGCGCACGCGCACGCCACGGTCGGCGGCCTTGAGCAGTTCATCCACCAGCATCCGCGTGCTGATGCCGTCGTGGACGATGTAGTACTGCAGGTCAAGGCTGGTCTGGGCATTGCGGATCAGCTCGGCGCGGGCCATGAAGGCTTCGCTGCTGTTGGGCAGCAGGCGAAAACCTGAACGACCCTGGTAAGGCGCGGCCTGGGCCTGGATCGAGCGGCCGAACGACGATTGGGCGGCCGGCAGGGCATCGCTGGGTATGCGCGGGGTACTCACCGTGGCGCAGCCGCTCAGGGCCAGGGCTCCCAGCAGGAAAAACGGTAAAAGCCGTCGAATCATCAAGGGAGTCGTGTCCAGGTCAGGGCGGTTGTCGACATATGACGGCGATTTCTTGCGAAAGGTCAGTCCACCGTTTCGGCCAGCATCTTGATCGCGGCAGCGCCGACTTTGCGCACGGCCTCTTCAATCTGGGCGGTAGGCTTGGCAGCGTAGTTCATGCGCAGGCAGTTACGGTACTTGCCCGACGCGGAAAAGATGCTTCCCACAGCCACCTGTACGCCTTGTTCCACCAGTGCGCGGTTGAGCTTGAGGGTGTCGAAGCCTTCCGGCAGTTCTATCCACAGCATGAAGCTGCCTTGTGGGCGGCTGGCGCGGGTGCCGGCAGGGAAGTAGCGGCTGACCCAGTCGAGCATCAGGTCGCGATTACGCTGGTATTGTGTGCGCATCCGTCGCAAATGCGGTTCGAAATGACCCCCTTTGAGAAACTCGGCAATTGCGATCTGCGGCTGCGTGGCGGTGGAGCCGGTGCTGATGTACTTCATGTGCAGTACCCGCTCCAGGTACCGGCCCGGAGCGACCCAACCAATGCGCAGGCCTGGCGCCAGGGTCTTGGAGAACGAACTGCACAGCAGCACACGACCGTCTTCGTCGAAGGATTTGATGGTGCGCGGGCGTGGGTAGCTGTAGGCCAGTTCGCCATACACATCGTCTTCGATGATCGCGACGTCAAAGCGCTGGGCCAGGGTCAGCAATGCGCGTTTGCGCGCTTCCGGCATGATGTAGCCCAGCGGGTTATTGCAGTTGGGGGTCAGCTGGATGACCTTGATCGGCCACTGTTCCAGTGCCAGTTCCAGGGCTTCGAGGCTGATGCCGGTGATCGGGTCGGTGGGGATTTCCAGGGCTTTCATGCCCAGGCCCTTGAGGGTCTGCATGGCCCCGTGGAAGCTGGGCGAGTCCACCGCGACGATATCGCCCGGCTCGCAGATGGCGTGGATGCTGGCGGACAGCGCCTCGTGGCAGCCGGTGGTAATCACGATGTCCTCGGCCGTCAGTTGGCAGCCAGAATCCAATGACAGCCGGGCGATTTGCTCGCGTAGTTCCATACAGCCGAGAATATTGTCGTAATACAGCCCCGGCAGATCCTGGCGCCGGCTGACGCGGGCCAGGCTGCGCAGCAGGGGTTTGAGGGTGGGTGACAATACGTCCGGCATGCCGCGGCCCATCTGTATGACGTCTTTGCGCGGAACGGCGCGAATCAGTTCCAGCACCAGATCCCACTGGGAGATTTCCACCGGGCGCTGGGCCGGGCGGCCGACCTCGGGCAGCGCCGGCAACTCCCGGCCCACCGGTACAAAGTACCCAGACTTGGGCTTGGGCATCGCCAGGCCATTGTCTTCCAGCAACCGATACGCTTGCTGCACGGTGCTCAGGCTGACCCCGTGCTCCACACTCAAGGCGCGTACGGACGGCAGCCGATCTCCGGGGCGATAGAACCCCTGTTCGATGCGTGTGCCCAGTAATTCGGCGAGGTTGACGTAAAGCGTCACGGAGGTCGCTCCCAGGGGACCAGTACAGATAGGGGGAAAATACAGGATTCAGCCGCGCATAGGCAGTGTCTGTATGGATTTAATAAAGGTGGGTTGAATCTGTAATGGTTTTGCCTGCTCGCCCATTCTAGCCACTCATGGCAACAGGCAAATGAGGGGCAGCAAAATGAACGGCATGAGCGATGTGCGGCTGATGTTACACAGTCAGGAATTGCAGGCTGGGCAAGAGCGGGCGACGTCGCCGCGCGAGATCAGCCGCTGGAGCTTGTTCTGGCACCGCCGCCATACGCGCAAGGCCTTGCTGCACTTGACTCGCGAGCAATTGCGCGACGTTGGGTTGACCCTGGAGCAAGCCCGCCAGGAAGGCTTGAAACCCTTCTGGCGCGATTGATCAGACCAGCTCTTTGAGACGGTGCCAGAGCATTCCCAAGGCCAGCAGCGGCGAGCGCAGGTGCTTGCCGCCGGGGAAGGTGATGTGTGGCACCCGGGCGAACAGGTCGAAACGTCCCTGCTGCTGGCCGCTGATGGCTTCGGCCAGCAGTTTGCCCGCCAGGTGTGTGGCGTTGAGGCCGTGGCCTGCGTAGGCCTGGGCGTAATACACGTTGGGCTGATCCGCCAGGCGGCCGATCTGCGGCAGGCGGTTGGCGCCGATGCCGATCATGCCGCCCCATTGGTAATCGATCTTCACGTCGGCCAGCTGTGGGAACACCTGCAGCATCTTTGGCCGCATGTAGGCGCCGATGTCCTTGGGGTCGCGTCCGGAGTAGTGACAGGCGCCGCCGAATAACAGGCGACGGTCGGCGGACAGCCGGAAGTAATCCACCGTCACGCGCTGGTCACACACGGCCATGTTCTGCGGTAGCAGGTTGGCGGCTTGCGCCTGGCTCAACGGTTCGGTGGCGATGATGTAGCTGCCGGCGGGCAGCACCTTGCCGCTCAATTGCGGATTCAGTCCATTGAGGTAGGCATTGCAAGCGAGTACCAGGGTCTTGGCGCGCACAGTGCCTTGGGCGGTGTGCACCTTGACCTCGGGGCCGTAGTCGATGCGCGTGACTTCTGACTGTTCGAACAACTGCACACCCCATTGCTGCGCGGCGGCGGCTTCGCCGAGAGCCAGGTTCAACGGGTGCAGGTGGCCGGAACCCATGTCGATCATGCCGCCCACATAGCGGTCGGAGCCGATGACGCTGCCCATGTCGCTCGCTTGCAGCAAGCGTACTTCGTGGCGATAGCCCAGGCTGCGCAGTTCTTCGGCGTCTTCGGCAAGGCCTTGCAGGTCGCGAGGCTTGTTGGCCAGGTCGCAGTAGCCCCAGGTCAGGTCGCAGGGGATCTGGTAGCGTTCGACACGTTCACGCACGATCTCCACGGCTTCCAGGCCCATCAGCTTCATCTGGCGTACGCCATCGGTGCCGATCACGTTGGTGAACTGCTCCAGGCCATGACCGACGCCGCGAATCAACTGGCCGCCATTGCGCCCGCTGGCGCCCCAGGCGATCTTGCGCGCCTCCAGCAGAACCACGCTGAAGCCGCGCTCAGCCAGCTCCAGGGCCGTGTTGAGCCCTGAGAAACCGCCGCCGATCACGCACACATCAGCGCCCACCTCGCCCGTCAACGCCGGGTAGTCGGGTTGCGGTACGCTGCTGGCGGCGTAGTAGGAAGCGGTGTGCCGGGCGCTGGCGGTCATGGGGAGCATCCCTGTTTGGAAAATTTGACGCAGGATACAGCGGTCGGACGAAGCTGTCTGCGCGGGGCGTTTTGCTTCAGAATCCACCTCTATTCGCCGTTCGGTACCTGTTTCGATGAGTTGCAACAGTCAGAAAATCAGCGCGCTGCGCCGTCAGATTCCTTCGTTCGAGTGCGTCCCCGGCTGCCACGACTGCTGTGGGCCGGTCACCACTTCGCCCGAGGAGATGTCGCGCCTGCCACGCAAGACCGCTGCCGAGCAGGACGCCGCAATGGACGAGCTGAACTGTGTGCACCTGGGCCCCCACGGCTGCACCGTGTATGACGAGCGGCCGCTGATCTGTCGGCTGTTCGGTACCACGAAGACCTTGCCATGCCCCAATGGGCGGGGGCCGGTGGAGCTGATTCATCCACGGGTGGAAAAGCAGATCCATGAATACATGGCGAGCACCCGGCAGGTGCTGGTTTAATCGGGAATAGGCAGGTTGAGGCTCTCCTTGACCTCTTCCATCACGATATAGCTCTTCGATTCCCGCACATGGGGCAACTTGAGCAGGATGTCGCCGAGCAATTTGCGGTACGAGGCCATCTCGGAAATCCGCGCTTTCACCAGGTAGTCGAAGTCCCCCGAGACCAGGTGGCATTCCAGCACATGGGGCAGTTTCAGCACGGCGCGGCGGAACTCTTCAAAGGTGTCGCCGGATTTGTAATCGAGGCTGATCTCGACAAATACCAGCAAACTTCCCTTCAAATGCTGGGGATTGAGCCGCGCGTTGTAACCCATGATGATCCCCTCGCGCTCCAGCCGTCGCACCCGCTCGGTACACGGCGTGGTGGAGAGCCCGACCTTTTCCCCCAGCTCGGTGAACGAAATTCGCCCATCGGTTTGCAGGATGCGCAGGATGTTGCGGTCGATCTTGTCCAGCTCCCGCTTGGTCTGGGTGTTGGTACGCATAGGGGATACGCCTCTGTAAAAAGGGTTTTTGCCGAGAATTGTCGCCAAATATAGGCATTTATATAGTGAAATGCACTGGCGATTGCTTTTTATACTGCGCCCATCATTGCTCGAATAACACACGTCAGCGGCCAAGCCCGCGATGAGGGTATAAAAATGCGCGTTCTGGTCTTGGGTAGCGGCGTCATTGGGGTGACCAGTGCCTACTATTTGGCGCGGGCTGGCTTTGAAGTGGTTGTGGTCGACCGTCAGCCGGCTGCTGCCATGGAAACCAGTTTCGCCAACGCCGGCCAGGTGTCCCCAGGCTATGCATCGCCATGGGCCGCGCCGGGCGTGCCGCTCAAGGCCATCAAGTGGCTGCTGCAACGCCACGCGCCGCTGGCGATCAAGGCCACTGCCGATATCGACCAATACCTGTGGATGGCGCAGATGCTGCGCAACTGCACCGCCAGCCGTTATGCGGTGAACAAGGAGCGCATGGTGCGCCTGTCCGAGTACAGCCGTGACTGCCTCGACGAATTACGTGCGCAAACCGGTATCGCCTACGAAGGCCGCAGCCTCGGGACTACCCAGTTGTTCCGTACCCAGGCCCAGTTGGATGGCGCCGCCAAGGACATTGCCGTTTTGAAAGAGTCCGGTGTGCCGTTCGAGCTGCTCGACCGCGCCGGTATCGCCCGTGTTGAGCCGGCCCTGGCCAGTGTCACCGATATTCTCGCCGGTGCCCTGCGCCTGCCCAACGACCAGACCGGCGACTGCCAGATGTTCACCTCCCGCTTGGCCGAGATGTGCAAGCAGTTGGGCGTGGAGTTCCGCTTCGAACAGGACATCCAGCGCCTCGACTACGCCGGCGACCGCATCAACGGCGTATGGATCGACGGCAAGTTGGAAACCGCCGACCGCTACGTGCTGGCCCTCGGCAGCTACTCGCCGAAGCTGCTCAAGCCGCTGGGGATCAAGGCGCCGGTGTACCCGCTCAAGGGCTACTCGCTGACCGTGCCGATTACCAACTCGGCGATGGCGCCGACGTCGACCATTCTCGACGAGACCTACAAGGTCGCCATCACCCGTTTCGACAACCGCATCCGCGTCGGCGGCATGGCTGAAATAGCCGGTTTTGACCTGTCGCTTAACCCGCGTCGGCGTGAAACCCTGGAGATGATCGTCAACGACCTTTATCCTCAGGGCGGCGATCTGGCCGAAGCCACGTTCTGGACCGGCCTGCGCCCGACCACACCCGACGGCACGCCGATTGTCGGTGCCACGCCGTTCAAGAACCTGTTCCTCAACACCGGCCATGGCACTCTCGGTTGGACCATGGCGTGCGGCTCCGGTCGCCTGTTGGCCGACCTGATGGCGAAGAAAACGCCGCAGATCAGCGCCGAAGGCCTCGATATTTCCCGTTATGGCAACCACCAGGAGTCCGCAAAACATGTCAATCCAGCGCCAGCTCACCAATGAGCGCATGAGCCAGATCGTTGTTCACAGCGGTACCGTGTATCTGGCCGGGCAAGTCGGTGACGACATGAACGCCGGGATCGAACAGCAGACCCGTGAAACCCTGGCCAATATCGAACGTTTGCTGGACTTGGCCGGCACCGACAAAACCAAGCTGCTGTCGGTGACGATCTACCTGAAGGACATCGACGCCGATTTCGCCGGTATGAACGCGGTGTGGGACAAGTGGCTGCCCAAAGGCGTCGCCCCGGCCCGCGCCACGGTTGAAGCCAGGCTGTGCGAACCGGAAATCCTGGTAGAGCTGTCCGTCGTGGCCGCGCTGCCTTAAACAACGCTCCCTCTCCCGGTGCTGACGCTGTTGGTCGGCTCCGGTTTTTCTTCACTTTGCCGCCTAGAAGCCTGCCGCCATGCGTCCTGCCCGTGCCCTGATCGACCTCCAAGCCTTGCGCCACAACTACCAACTGGCCCGTGAAGTCACGGGGGCCAAGGCCCTCGCCGTGGTCAAGGCCGACGCCTACGGCCATGGTGCCGTACGCGTTGCCCAGGCGCTGGAAGCCGAGGCCGACGGGTTTGCCGTGGCGTGCATCGAGGAGGCGCTGGAGTTGCGCGCCGCTGGTATTCGCGCGCCAGTGCTGCTGCTGGAAGGCTTTTTCGAAGCCGACGAGTTGCCGCTGATCGTCGAGCATGATTTCTGGTGCGTGGTGCATTCGCTGTGGCAACTGGAGGCCATCGAACAGGCCCGGTTGAGCGCGCCGCTGACCATCTGGCTCAAGCTCGATTCGGGGATGCACCGCGTTGGCCTGCACCCCAAGGATTACCACGAGGCTTACCAGCGCCTGCTGGCCAGCGGCAAAGTCGCAAAGATTGTGTTGATGAGCCATTTTGCCCGTGCCGATGAACTCGATTGCGTCAGCAGCAACGAGCAAGTGGCGGTATTCGATGCGGCGCGCCAGGGCCTGGTGGCTGAGGTCAGCCTGCGCAACTCGCCGTCGGTGCTGGGCTGGCCGAGCGTATCCAGCGACTGGGTGCGTCCTGGCATTATGCTTTATGGCGCCACACCGTTTGGTGAGGACCAGGCCTTGGCCGCGCGTTTGCAGCCGGTGATGACCCTGGAATCGAAAGTGATCTGCGTGCGTGAACTGCCAGCCGGCGAGCCGGTGGGCTACGGCGCCCGGTTCATCACGCCCAAACCGATGCGTATCGGCGTGGTTGCCATGGGCTATGCCGACGGCTACCCGCGCCATGCGCCCACCGGCACGCCGGTGCTGGTGGCGGGGCAGCGCAGCCAATTGCTGGGTCGCGTGTCCATGGACATGCTGTGTATCGACCTGACGGACGTCCCCGAGGCGGGTCTTGGTTCCACGGTGGAGCTGTGGGGCAAAAATATCCTCGCCAGTGACGTCGCCGCCGCTGCCGAGACCATCCCGTACCAGATCTTCTGCAACCTGCGTCGTGTGCCAAGGCTCTATTCCGGCGCTTGAGCGACAGGGACGAACACAGCTCCCTGGGATTTAGGCCCAAGTGTTGTAAATACTGAACGCTGTCGCCATGATAACGCTCAATTACAACAACGCCTGAATCCTAGGAGGCTCCCGCATTGGACGTCGGTGAACGACTGCAATCCATCCGTAAGCTGAAGGGTCTTTCCCAGCGTGAGCTCGCCAAGCGCGCGGGTGTCACCAACAGCACCATTTCGATGATCGAAAAAAACAGCGTCAGCCCCTCGATCAGTTCCTTGCGCAAGGTGCTGGGCGGCATCCCCATGTCCATGGTCGAGTTCTTTTCCGAGGAGATCCTCCAGGAAATACCGACGCAGATCGTCTATAAAGCCAATGAGCTGATCGACATCTCCGACGGCGCCGTCACCATGAAGCTGGTGGGCCGTGCGCACCCGAGCCGGGCAATTGCGTTTCTCAATGAAATCTACCCGCCTGGCGCCGATACAGGCGAAGAAATGCTCACCCACGAGGGCGAGGAAACCGGGATTCTGGTGGAAGGCCGTCTGGAGTTGGTGGTCGGTCTTGAAACTTTTGTGCTCGAAGCCGGCGATAGCTACTACTTTGAAAGCACCAAGCCTCATCGTTTCCGTAATCCGTTCGATGTGCCGGCGCGACTAATCAGCGCAGCCACACCCGCGAACTTTTAACAAAAGAGGCGTCCTGCCAGCGTTGCAGAGGCTCCCGCAGCTGCATTCCGCGAGGTCTAATCTCCCTTTATTTAATAGGGTTGTTTCGGCCGGACGGGCTAACCGTTATACTTTCGCCGCCTGCGAAACCGTGGCCGCAGGCGTGAATAGCCACCATTGAGGGTGAACGCGTGAATCTAATTATGAAAATGCTGGCTGCACCAGCAACCGTACTGGCCCTATGGGCTGTCAGCGCTCAAGCTGCGACCAACGATGACATTGCCAAGCGCCTGGAGCCGGTTGGCCAAGTCTGCGTCCAGGGCCAGGAGTGCAAGGGCATGGAAGTGGCGGTAGCTGCGGGCGGGGGCGCTGCGAAGACGCCCGACGACATCATCGCCAAGCACTGCAACGCATGCCACGGTACCGGGCTGCTGGGCGCGCCGAAAATCGGCGACACCGCTGCCTGGAAAGAACGCGCCGACCACCAGGGCGGCCTTGATGGCATCCTGGCTAAGGCCATTACCGGTATCAACGCCATGCCGCCTAAAGGCACCTGTGCGGATTGCTCGGATGATGACCTGAAGGGCGCGATCAAGAAGATGTCCGGCCTGTAACCGTCGATCTTCGTCAAAAATGCCGCTTACGAGCGGCTTTTTTGTGGGTGTGATGTGTGTTTCGAGGCTGTTCTTTGCAGCAAAGACCCGCCATTCTCTGTCCAACCCCTAATCATGGAATGTTCAGGAGGGTCGGATGGTGCAGTTGTGTTCAATCGAGCAAGCAGTTGACGATGTACTCGCGCGGCTACCGGCGCATATCCACATGGGCATGCCCCTGGGGCTGGGCAAGCCCAACCTGTTTGCCAATGCACTGTACCGGCGTATCGCCAAGCTGCCGGAGCGGGCGCTGACGATTTACACCGCGTTGAGCCTGGGCCGCCCGACCTTGGGCGATGGCTTGCAGAAACGCTTTCTCGAACCCTTTATCGAGCGGGTGTTTGGTGATTACCCAGAGTTGGAGTTTCTCGCCGCGCTGCATTCAGACAGCCTGCCGAAGAATATCCATGTGCAGCAGTTCTTCATGCAGCCCGGCAGCCTGCTTCATAGCACTTCGGCCCAGCAGGACTATGTCAGCAGCAACTACAGCCATGCCGCCCGCGACATCAACGCCGCCGGCTTGAACCTGGTGGCGCAGTTGGTCGCGAGCAGCGCCGAACACCCGGATCGCCTGAGCCTGAGCTGCAACCCCGACATCACCCTCGACCTGCTGCCCATGATCGCCAAGCGCCGTGAAGCGGGCGAAACCGTCTTGATCGTTGGCCAGGTTCACACCGAGTTGCCCTACATGCCGGGCGACTCGGAGTTGGGCATGGACGCGTTCGACTACCTGATCGATGCAAAGGACAGCACCACACTGTTCTCCACACCGAACATGCCGGTGGGGTTCCAGGACCATTTCATCGGCTTGCATGCCAGCACCCTGGTGCGCGACGGGGGCACCTTGCAGATCGGCATCGGCTCCATGGGGGATGCGCTGACCGCCGCGTTGCTGGCGCGCCAGGCAGACAATGAAGCCTATCGACTGCTGCTGACGGACATCGATGTGTACCAGTGGGCCCCGCTGATCAGCCGGGAAGGCGGTGTCGAGCCCTTCGCCCGTGGCCTCTACGGTTGCAGCGAAATGTTCGTCAACGGCCTGTTGGTGCTGGCGGATGCGGGGATTATCCGGCGCAAGGTCTATCCGGATGTGGCTACCCAGGAGCAAGCCAATGCCGGTTTGCTGGACGATGCGGCGCAGCCCGACGGCGTTTCGATCCACGGCGGTTTCTTCCTGGGGCCGCGCAGTTTTTACCAGCGCCTGCAGGAGATGACCCACGCCAAGCGCCTGGAATTCAATATGACCCGCATCAGCTACATTAACGAGCTGTACGGCCAGGAAGAACTCAAGCGCCTGCAGCGCCAGGATGCACGGTTTATCAACAGCGCGATCACGGTGACGTTGCTGGGCGCAGGCGTGGCCGACCAGTTGGAGGACGGTCGCGTGCTCAGCGGCGTAGGCGGGCAATACAACTTTGTGGCTCAGGGGCATGCGCTGGAGGGCGCGCGCTCGATCCTGATCCTGCGCAGCTGGCGTGAGTCGGCAGGGGAGGTCAGTTCCACTATCGTCTGGGAGTATGGGCATTGCACCATTCCCCGCCACCTGAGGGACATCGTCATCACGGAATACGGTATTGCCGACCTGCGTGGGCAGACGGATGCCAAGGTGATCGAGGCGTTGCTCAATATCACCGACTCACGCTTCCAGGCCGACTTGATCGAACAGGCGCAAAAGGCCGGCAAGTTGCCCAAGGATTTCCAGCTGGATCCGCGCTTTGGCGACAACACGCCGGAGCGGCTCCAGGGTATCCAGGCGCGGCATCGACGTTTGTTCCCGGAGTATCCGCTGGGCAGCGATTTCACGGATGAAGAGCGGGATCTGTTGCGCGCATTGAACTGGCTCAAGAGCAAATTCAAGCTGACGGAGATTCTGGAGTTGGGTAAGGCGGCGCTGGATGCCCCGGAGCCCCAGGCGTTTCCCGAGCATCTGAAGCGGATGGGGTTGGATTCGCCGGAGGGTTTGAAGGAGGATCTCTATCAGCGTCTATTGCTCGCTGGCTTACAAGCAACCGCACACTAAAAACCAACACAGATCAAAATGTGGGAGGGGGCTTGCCCCGATAGCGGTGTATCAGTCCCAAATGTGTTGGCTGACCCGCTGCTATCGGGGGCAAGCCCCCTCCCACCTGTTTAACCGCGTGCAGGCAACGATTATTCGATGAAGGTGACGACGCCACCGGCCAGCGACTTCACCCGCGCCAGCGACTCAACCCGATAACCCTGCGCATCCAACTCCGCACGGCCACCCTGGAACGACTTCTCGATCACAATCCCCAAGCCGGCAACGGTCGCACCGGCCTGCTTGATGATCGAAATCAGCGCCTGGGATGCCTTGCCGTTGGCCAGGAAGTCATCGATCACCAGTACGCGGTCGCTGCTGGTCAGGTGGCGCGGCGAGATCGCCACGGTGCTTTCGACTTTCTTGGTGAAGGAATACACCGTCGCCGACAGCAGGTTTTCGGTCAGGGTCAGGGACTGCTGCTTGCGGGCGAAAATCACCGGCACGCCGAGGTTCAGGCCCGTCATGATCGCCGGTGCGATGCCCGACGCTTCAATGGTGACGATCTTGGTGATGCCCGAGTCCTTGAACCGCGCGGCGAATTCGTCGCCGATCAGTTTCATCAGGGCCGGGTCGATCTGGTGATTCAGAAAGGCGTCGACCTTGAGTACCTGATCGGAAAGCACGATGCCTTCTTCGCGAATTTTCTTGTGCAGTGCTTCCACGGAAAGCTTCCTCTAATGGCGGGTTGTGCGCCGAAAGTAGATTGAAAAGTAGTCGATTCTAGCGCTTTAACATCGCGCGTATATCCGCCAGGGCGGTGTTGCCGCGAACGGCCTTCACCTCGGTCGGGGTGTCGTCATTGCCTTCCCAGGCCAGGTCATCCGGCGGCAATTCGTCCAGGAACCGGCTGGGGGCACAATCGATGATTTCGCCGTATTGCTTGCGCTTGGCGGCAAAGGTGAAGGCCAGTGTCTGACGTGCGCGGGTAATGCCCACGTAGGCCAGGCGCCGTTCTTCCTCAATAGTGTCGGCTTCGATGCTGGAGCGGTGCGGGAGGATTTCCTCTTCCATGCCCATGATGAACACGTAGGGAAATTCCAGGCCCTTGGACGCATGCAAGGTCATCATCTGTACACCTTCGGCGCCGTCTTCCTCTTCCTGCTGACGCTCGAGCATGTCGCGCAGCACCAGCTTGCCGATGGCGTCCTCGACAGTCATTTCGCCGTCTTCGTCTTTTTCCAGGGTGTTCTTCAACGCTTCGATCAGGAACCAGACGTTGCCCATGCGGTAATCCGCGGCCTTGTCGCTGGAACTGTTGGTGCGCAGCCAGTTTTCATAGTCGATGTCCATGACCATGCTGCGCAGGGCGCTGATCGGGTCTTCGCCGGCGCACTGCTCACGTACCTTGTCCATGAAGCGCTTGAAGCGCGACAGGCGATCGGTGAAGCGCGTGTCCAGGTGTTCGCCCAGGCCGATTTCATCGGTGGCGGCGTACATCGAGATCTTGCGTTCGGTGGCGTAGTTGCCGAGCTTTTCCAGGGTGGTGGAACCAATCTCGCGGCGCGGCACGTTGATCACGCGCAGGAAGGCGTTGTCGTCGTCCGGGTTCACGATCAGGCGGAAGTAGGCCATCAGGTCCTTCACTTCCTGGCGTCCGAAAAAGCTGTTGCCGCCTGACAGCCGATACGGGACCTGGTGGTGCTGCAATTTCAGCTCGATCAGCTTGGCTTGGTAGTTGCCGCGATAAAGGATCGCGAAGTCGCTGTAGGGGCGGTCGGTGCGCAGGTGCAGGCTGAGGATTTCCACCGCCACGCGCTCGGCTTCGGCGTCTTCGTTGCGGCAGCGGATCACGCGGATCTCATCGCCGTGGCCCATCTCGCTCCACAGTTGTTTTTCAAACTCGTGGGGGTTGTTCGAGATCAGCACGTTGGCGCAACGCAGGATGCGGCTGGTGGAGCGGTAGTTCTGCTCCAGCATCACCACTTTCAGGGACGGGTAGTCGTCCTTGAGCAGCATCAGGTTTTCCGGGCGGGCGCCGCGCCAGGCGTAGATCGACTGGTCGTCGTCGCCCACCACGGTGAACTGGTTGCGCGTACCGATCAGCAACTTCACCAGCAGGTATTGGCTGGCGTTGGTGTCCTGGTATTCGTCCACCAGCAGGTAGCGCACCTTGTTCTGCCACTTTTCGAGGATGTCGGCGTGTTCCTGGAACAGCTTCACCGGCAGCAGGATCAGGTCGTCGAAGTCCACCGCGTTGAACGCCTTGAGCGTGCGCTGGTAGTGGGTGTAGACGATGGCGGCGGTCTGTTCCTTGGGGTTGCGCGCGTTTTCCAGGGCTTCGGGCGGCAGGATCAGGTCGTTTTTCCAGGCGCCGATCATGTTCTTGATCTCGTCGACGCCGTCGTCGCCTGCGTATTCCTTCTGCATGATATCGGTCATCAGGGCCTTGACGTCGGTCTCGTCGAAGATCGAGAAGCCCGGCTTGTAGCCCAGCCGCACATGCTCCTTGCGGATGATGTTCAGGCCCAGGTTGTGGAAGGTACATACCGTGAGACCACGGCCTTCGCCACCCTTGAGCAGGGTGCCGACACGCTCTTTCATTTCCCGCGCGGCCTTGTTGGTAAAGGTCATGGCGACGATGTATTGGGCGCGGATGCCACAGTTCTGGATCAGGTGCGCGATCTTGCGGGTGATCACACTGGTCTTGCCGGAGCCTGCGCCGGCGAGCACCAATAGAGGGCCGCCGACGTAGTTCACGGCTTCTTGCTGCCGGGGATTGAGTCGGGACATACGGAATTCAGGGAGTCGTTGTTCAAAAGGGCGGGCATTTTAACAGGCTGGCAAGATTCTGCTGCCCTGGATCGACGGTGTGACGTACCACTCGATCTAAATTTGCCGGTTTTGCTACTTTGCCGCAGGATGTCTGGGTTTTTAAGACAATTGCTTACAGCCTGCGTATTTGATAACCACGATCATTGGTGATTATCAGGCCGCACGTCATAATGCCCGCCGCCAACGAATTTTTGCAGAGTCTAGGGAGCTAGCTTGTCTACGCCTGTCGAACCCTTGCGTTTGCTGCTACTGGCCGATACGCCTGAGTGGGCAGCGTTGTTGCGCGAGTGCCTGGCGCCGATGGGCGATGGGGCTGTGCTGATCAGCGCGCCAAACTGGGACTCGGTGAGTCGTCTGTTCGATGACGACGACAGCGCAGTGCTGTTGACCATGCCCAGCCTGCAACCCGGCCCTGGCCGTTGCAGCTTGCCGTGCGTGTTGTTGTTGGAGCAGGAGCCGCTGGTTCCGCCACTGGGCGTCAGTGACTGGCTGATCCGCAATGCGCTGGACGCCGACACGTTGCGTCGTTGCCTGCGCCATGTGCGTGAGCGGGGGGTGCTGGAAAACACCCTGCAACGCCTGGCCGAGCAGGACCCGCTCACCGGCATCGCCAACCGCCAGGGCTTCCAGACCCTGCTGGCCGCACGGTTGGCCGAGAACGAAGGTCGCGGCCTGGCCCTCGGTCACCTGGACCTCGATAATTTCCGCCATGCCAACGATGCCCTCGGCCACCAGGCCGGCGACCGCCTGATCCTGCAAGTGGTCTCGCGGCTCAAGAGCCAGCTGGAAGCCGGCGATCAACTGGCGCGCCTGGGCAGCGACGAATTCGCCCTGCTGATCGATACGCGCCGCGCGCCCCAGCGTGCGGAGTGGATGGCCGAGCGCATCACCGAAGCCATGGCCGAGCCGTATTGGGTGGATGGCGAAAGCCTGCTGATCGGCTGCAGCCTGGGTGTGGCCCATGCCCGCGCCCGTGCCGGCGCCGACCCGCTGATGTGGCACGCCCATATCGCCATGCAGCAAGCCAAGAGCACCCAGGGCTGTACCTTTCATATCTTCAACGAACGCATCAACCGCAACGCGCGCAGCCTGGCCGACCTGGAAAGCGAGCTGCGCCGTGCCTTGCGCCGTGATGAGCTGGAGCTGCATTACCAGCCGCGCCTCGACCTCGACGACGGGCATATCGTCGGCCTGGAAGCCCTGGTGCGCTGGCGCCACGGCGAGCGCGGCCTGTTGCCGCCGAGTGAATTCGTGCCCCTGGCCGAACAGAGCGGCCTGATTGTACCGTTGGGTTACTGGGTGATTTCCCGGGCCCTGCGTGACATGCAAGACCTGCGCGAACGCGGCCTGCCGCCGCTGCATATGGCGGTCAACCTGTCGTTTCGCCAGTTCCAGGACAGCCAGCTGCTTTCTACACTGAGCCGGCTGATCAGCGAGCGCGGCGTGGAAGCGCAATGGTTGGAGTTCGAACTGACCGAAACCGCCGTGATGCGCCGCAGTGACCTGGTCAAGCAGACCATGGACGCCCTTGGTCGCCTGGGTGTGCGGTTTTCCCTGGATGACTTCGGTACCGGTTTCTCGTCGTTTGTGCACCTCAACAGCCTGCCGATTGCCTTGTTGAAGATCGACAAAAGCTTTGTCGGCGGCATGGAGGAGCGCGAAGAGAACCGCAAACTGGTGCACGCGATGATCAACCTGGCGCACAACCTCAATCTGGAAGTGGTGGCCGAAGGTGTGGAAACCCCCGAGCAACTGGCGCTATTGCGGCTGTTCGGCTGCGACCAGGCCCAGGGTTACCTGATCAGCAAGCCGCTGCCGTTGCCGGAGCTGGTGGAATACCTGACCTTCGGCGACGGCAAGCACACCCGCGTGAGCGAGGGTCTCTAGTCGGCCTGTACCGCCTGAAAGCCGGTGTCGGCTTCGGGCGCCGGGCCTTCCCGGCGAATCATCCGCTTCATCTTCGCTTCAAACGCCCAGGTCAGGCTTATCGCGGCGCAGGCCAGTCCCAGTGCCAGGCCCCACCACACGCCGGTTGGCCCCCAGCCCAACGTGAAAGCCATCAGCCAGGCCGAGGGTGCGCCAATCAACCAGTAGCAGCCCGCACCGATCAGGAACGTGGTCTTGGCGTCCTTGAGCCCGCGAATGCAACCCATGGCGATGGTTTGCACGCCGTCGAACAGCTCGAACCACGCGGCGACGGCCAGCAGGCTCACGGCCAGGACGATCACGTCGTGGAACGCCGGGTTGTCGTGGTCGATCAGCAGTCCTATGAGCGGCTCGGAAAACAGCCACAGCACCGCCGCGAATCCCAGCATTATCGCCGCGCCAAAGCCTATGCCGACACGCCCGGCCATGCGTGCGTGCACCAACTGTCCGGCGCCATAATGCTGGCCGATGCGCATGGTCACCGCGTAGGACATCCCCGCCGGCACCATAAAGGCCACCGATACGATTTGCAGGGCGATCTGGTGCGCTGCCAACTGCGTGCTGCCCATGGTGCCCATGCACAGGGCTGCAAAGGCAAACAGCCCGACCTCCACCGCATAGGTGCCGCCGATCGGCAGGCCCAGGCGCCACAACTCGCGCAGATATTGGGTGTTGAGGTGCAGCAGCCCTGTACTCAGCGGGTAGGCGGCATAGGCCCGGTTGCTGCGGATGTACCACATCAACGCCAGCGCCATGCTGTTGGCGACAATCGCCGTGACCAGGCCGATGCCCATCAAGCCGAGCTTGGGCAGGCCGAACATGCCTTCGATCAGTGCGTGGTTGAGCAGGTAGTTGACCACTGTACCGCCGAGGCTGATCACCATCACCGGAGTGGCTTTGCCGATGGCGCTGGTAAAGCCGCGCAGGGCCATGAAGCTCAGGTAGCCGGGCAGGGCAAACGGCAGCATGGTCAGAAATTGCCCGGCCGAATGTACGTTGGTCTCGGTCTGGCCGAACATCAGCAGCACCGGCTTGAGGTTCCACAGCAGCAGGGCCGCCGCCAGGGCCATCAGCCAGGCCAGCCACAGCCCGGCCTGGGTCAGGCGGGTGGCACCTTCGATATCGCCCGCGCCGTGGCGGATCGCAACCAAGGTGCCCACGGCGGCAATCACGCCGATACAGAAAATCGCGACGAACGAATAGCTTGCGGCACCCAGGCCGCCACCGGCCAGGGCTTCGGGGCTCAGGCGCGCCATCATCAGGGTGTCGGTCAACACCATCAGCATGTGCGCCAACTGCGAGGCAATCAACGGCCCTGACAGCCGCAGAATGGCCCAGAGTTCGGTACGTGCCGGATGCTGCATGATCATCACGCTCAAAAAGTCAGAGGGTTGGGGAAGGGCTGATTCTCGGCGCTCTCAGCCCATTGCACAAAGGGATAAATGCGATCGTTTGCATGATTAAAACTCATGCTTGATTGATTCTGGTAGGGTTTCAGTATTGCGCTGTCGGAGCTTTCCTCATGTCTCGTCGTCTTCCTCCTCTTTATGCCTTGCGCGCGTTTGAAGCGGCCTCCCGACACAGCTCTTTCACCCGCGCGGCCGAGGAGTTGTCGATCACCCAAAGTGCGGTGAGCCGACATATCCGCACGCTTGAAGAGCATTTCGCCTGCCGGCTGTTCCAGCGCAATGGCCGCACCTTGCAGCTCACTGAAGCGGCGCGTCTGTTGTTGCCCGGTGTGCGCGAAGGGTTCGCGGCGCTGGAGCGCGCCTGCCATACCTTGAATGCCGAAGATGACATCCTGCGCATGAAGGCCCCCTCCACATTGACCATGCGCTGGCTGCTGGCGCGACTCAGCCGCTTCCGGGCGCTGCAGCCGGGCAATGAGGTGCAACTGACCAGCGCCTGGATGAGCGTGGACGAGGTGGACTTCAACCAGGAGCCGTTCGATTGCGCGGTGTTATTGAGCTACGGGCATTTTCCAGCGGATTGGGAAGCCAGCTATCTGTTCCCCGAGCTGTTGATACCGGTGGGTGCACCGAACCTGTTGAACGACGGTCCTTGGGACGTGACCCGCCTGGCCGGCGCCGAGTTACTGCACCCCACACCCGACCGCCGGGACTGGCGCAATTGGCTGGAGCGCATGGGGCTATCGTCCCAGGTGTCGCTCAAAGGCGGGCAGGTGTTCGATACCTTGGAGCTGGGCATGATCGCCGCCGCCCGCGGTTATGGCGTGTCGATGGGCGACCTGCTGATGGTGGCCGAGGATGTGGCGCAGGGACGCTTGAGCTTGCCGTGGCCGACTGCGGTAGCGAGTGGGGAAAATTACTATTTGGTGTGGCCGAAAACCCGTCCAGGGGGTGAGCGCTTGCGGCGTCTGGCGGATTTCCTCCAGAGCGAGGTGCAGGCCATGGTTTTACCCGACGTCGAACGGCTCAATTGAGGGGTTTTGACTCAGCGACGCAACCGTTTGCGTGATACCCCTGCGATTCGCTCAAGTATTGCAAAACGCCGCCGAAGTAGGTGTGTTGGAACCATCGTGCACCAACGTTTCCCACCAGATAATTTGCCGAGCAGCGCTATGAGATCAGGATGATCCTGGCCTCGGCCAGGAGCTGTCATGTCTCAACCTCGCGCCCGGATTGCCTCCCAGTTAGGTCTCGCGTTAGCCGTGATTTTGGCTGTCGTCATCAGCGGCAGTACTGTTTTCGCCTTGCGTTCCCTCGATTCCGCCAACCTCGATACCCGCGAGGAGCACCTGGCCAGCGAGGCGCGCTTGCTTGCCGACCAACTCAATACCTTCCACAGCACGTTGCGCGAGAGCACCCAGCGTTTGAGCGGGCTGTTTGAAAAACGTTTCGGTGCCGGGTTGAGCGTGCATGTGGACCAACCCGTGAGCGTGGCCGGTGTTCAGACGCCCAGCCTGTACCTGGGCAACGAGGTGTTGAACAACAACTTTGATGAGGTGGACGAGTTCAAGCAAATGTCTGGCGGCGTGGCCACCGTATTTGTGCGCAGTGGCGACGACTTCATCCGTATCAGCACGTCCCTGACCAAGCAGGATGGCAACCGCGCCATCGGCACCGTCCTCGACCGTCAGGGCCCGGCCTACCAGCGCGTTGTGGGTGGGCAGACCTACATCGGCAGGGCGGTGTTGTTCGATCGTTCCTACATGACCCAGTACAGCCCGGTGCGTGACAGCGGCGGTAAGGTTATCGCCGTGCTGTTCATCGGTTTTGACTACACCGATGCGCAGAATGCCCAATTCGAAAACCTCAAGCGCTTCCGAATTGGCCAGACCGGCTCCCTTGCACTGCTGGATGAGCAAAAGCACTGGCTAGTGGCACCCGCCAGCGTGCAGGCGTTGGATCAATCGGTGCCGGTGATGCTGGACCTGGCCAAGACCCCGGGCAAAGGTCGCTTCTGGAGCGACAAGAACGAAGATTTCTATAGCGTTTCGGTACCGTTCGAAGGCGGCCCGTGGGCCGTGGTTGCGAGCATGCCGAAAGCTGAAATCCGCGCGGTGACCTGGGCCGTGGGGATTCGCCTGGTGATCGGCAGCGTGCTGGCGATGTTGCTGGCGGTGGGCGCCACGGTCTGGCTGCTGCGCAGCAAGCTGCAACCGCTGAGTGACTTGGTACACCAGGCCGAAGCCTTGGGTGCGGGCGACTTGAGCGCACGCCTCAACGTATCCAGCCATGACGAAATCGGCCAACTGGCGCGCAGCTTCAATCAGATGGGTGAAGCGCTGTCGACGATGGTTTCCCATATCCGCAAGGCGGCCGAGGAGGTCAATAGTCGGGCCCAGGCGTTGTCCGGTCTGTCCGGTGGGGCCTATGACGGCATGGAGCAGCAGTCCGGCGAAATCACCAGCATGGCCGGCGCGGTGGAAGAGTTCAGTGCCACCTCGCTGAACATTGCCGACAACATGGGCAACACCGAGCGCCTGGCCCAAGAAAATGCCCAGCAAACCCGCATTGGTCGCAATTCGATGCAGGAGGCGTCGTCGTCGCTGGAACATATCGCGACCGCGCTGAACAGCACGGCCACAGTGATCAATACCCTGGGCCAGCGCTCCCAGGAAATCGGCGGCATCGTCGGTGTGATCACGTCCATCGCCGAACAGACCAACCTGTTGGCGCTCAACGCGGCCATCGAGGCTGCACGCGCTGGTGAACAGGGCCGTGGGTTTGCCGTGGTGGCTGATGAAGTACGCAACCTGGCATCGCGCACCCGCGAAGCCACCGATGAAATTTCCGGGATGATCCAGAGCATCCAGCGGGAAACCGGTAACGCCATCAGCACTATGGAACACGGCAACACGCTGATGCAGGAAGGCTTGTCGCGCAACGCCGACGTAGCCTCGGCCCTGGCGCGCATTGATGAGCAGAGCCGCTCGGCCGGCCAGCAATTCGCCGCGATCACCACCGCCACCCAAGAGCAGAGCAGCACCGCGACCTTGCGCAGCAGCAACTTGCAGAGCATTGCGCTGGCCAACAGCGAGCAACGTGAAGTGGTGTCCAACCTGGCGATTACCGCCAAGGAACTGGAGACGTTGGCGGCGAGCCTGCGCCATGAGGTGGATCGCTTTCGCTGAGCCACCGTTTTCCAAGATGTGGGAGGCTTGCCCCCTTCCACATTTGGCGCTGCGCCAAGCTTAAGTGATCGCCGCCGGGCGGTATTGCAGGGCCTCTTTCAGGTGGTCGCGGGTGATGGTCTCTACCTGATCCAGATCCGCCAGGGTGCGCGCCACCTTGAGCAGTCGATGGGCCGCGCGCAGCGATAGGGTCAGTCGTTCACAGGCCGTTTCCAGCCAGTTTTCATCCACCTTCGTGAGCTTGCAGTGCTCGCGCAGCCCCGGCAGATCAAGAAAGGCATTCGCACAGCCCTGGCGCTTTTGCTGATGCTCGCGAGCCTGGGCGACCCGCGCTGAGGCATGGGCGGTATCCTCGCCCGCCTGTTGGATCGGGTTCAGTGCCGTCGTTTCCCTCGCCACGGTCAGGTGCAAGTCAATCCGGTCCAGCAGCGGCCCCGAGAGCTTGTTGCGATACCGCTGAATCTGCTCCGGCGTACAACGACAGCGCCCGCTGGGTTCGCCCATATAGCCGCAAGGGCAGGGGTTCATCGCCGCCACCAGTTGAAAGCGTGCCGGGAAACTTACGCGGTCGCGGGCGCGGGAAATCACGATATGCCCCGACTCCAGCGGTTCGCGCAAAACCTCCAGCACCTTGCGATCAAACTCCGGCAGCTCATCCAGGAACAGCACGCCATGGTGAGCCAGGGTGATTTCCCCAGGCTGTGGTTTCGAGCCGCCGCCCACCAGCGCCGGCCCTGACGCAGAGTGGTGTGGCTGGCGAAACGGCCGGTGTGGCCAATGGCTCAGCGGCGCGAGGCTGACGACGGACTGGATCGCCGCCACCTCAAGAGCTTCCTGTTCGCTCAAGGGGGGCAACAGGCCGGGCAGGCGACTGGCGAGCAAGGTCTTGCCGGTGCCCGGTGGGCCGCTGAACAACAGGTTATGCGCACCCGCTGCGGCGATCAGCAGGGCGCGCTTTGCCGACAATTGGCCCTGCACTTCGCTCAAGTCTGGGTAGGGTTTGTTCAGGTACAGCAAACCATCGGACTTGTAGGGCTCAATCGGCACGTGCCCATTGAGGTGCGCCACCACTTGCAACAAGTGGTCTACCGCAATCACCTTCAACCCCGACGCCAGGCACGCCTCCTCGGCATTCGCCCGAGGCACTATCACGGTGCGCCCGGCCTTGCGCGCCGCCAAAGCCGCCGGTAGCACGCCTTTCACCGCACGCACTTCACCGGACAACGCCAACTCACCCAGGCATTCAATGTCATCGAGCATCAACGCTGGCACCTGCACGCTGGCGGCGAGGATCCCCAGGGCAATCGCCAGGTCAAAACGCCCGCCGTCCTTGGGCAGGTCGGCGGGCGCGAGGTTGAGGGTGATGCGGCGCGCGGGGTATTGCAGGGCCGAGTTGAGGATGGCGCTGCGCACGCGGTCTTTGCTTTCCTTGACGGCGGTTTCGGGCAAACCCACCAGTGTGAGGGACGGCAAGCCATTGGCCATATGCACTTCGACGGTGACGGCAGGGGCTTCGACGCCGATCTGGGCGCGGCTGTGGACGATGGCGAGGGACATGCTCGTTCCTTGAAAGGGGAGGCCGCTTCCTGCGGTTTTTCAAGGGTAGACGAGGTAGGGAAGAGCGAGGCGGGGAGGTTTTACAGAACGTATCCAGAGCAAAAGGTAGAGCGAATGTGGGAGGGGGCTTGCTCCCGATAGCGGGGGGGCAGTCAGCATTGATACCGGCTGATACACCGCCATCGGGAGCAAGCCCCCTCCCACACTGATCGCATTTATTCGGCTGGAGGGGTCAACCGCGCTTCCAGTTCTGCGACTTTCGCTTCCAGGCTCTCCAGCCGCGCACGGGTGCGGGCGAGCACCACCATCTGGCTATCAAACTCTTCCCGGCTCACCAGGTCGAGCTTGCTGAAACCGCTTTGCAGCAAGGCCTTGAACTGGCTTTCGATTTCATTGCGGGGCAGCGGGGTGTCGCCGCTGAACAGGCGAGAGGCGTGGCCGCTCAGGGCGTCGAGGAGGTCTTTGGGCGCGAGCATGGGAAATATTCCGGAAAACTGTTGGCGGGCAGTGTATCACGCAGCGTCTATAGTCTTTTTCACGGCCGGGGTCGCACGCTTTTCGCGCATCAGGCCGGGCGCCTATGCACCGTTTTCGTGCGCATTGCGGGCGCCAGATAGCCCCGCTGGTGGGCTTAAGTGGGCAAAGGACTGATTTCAGTGATTTTTACGGAGCTGGCAAGGTTTCTGCTTAGACGATCATGACCCATGCACTGATGCAGTCGCTGTGACGAATGCAGTGCGCCGACGGATCAGGGGTACAGGTTTCGTCACCAGTGGTTCGCTGGCGTCGCAATGGCAACTGCCCTTGCGACGATGCGTTACAAAGCCAGGCACTGCGCTTAGACTTGAGACGGGTTTGTTTTCCTGGGGCAAGTCCACCAATTCGGGAGAGAGTTTTCATGAAGCTAGTCACTGCCATCATCAAGCCGTTCAAGTTGGACGATGTACGCGAGTCGTTGTCCGAGATCGGCGTGCAGGGCATTACCGTTACTGAGGTCAAGGGCTTCGGTCGGCAGAAGGGTCACACCGAGCTGTATCGCGGCGCGGAATATGTAGTGGATTTCCTGCCGAAGGTGAAGATTGATGTCGCCATTGACGACAAGGATCTTGACCGGGTTATCGAGGCGATAACCAAGGCCGCCAACACCGGCAAGATCGGTGACGGCAAGATCTTCGTGGTCAATCTGGAACAGGCTATTCGCATCCGTACCGGCGAAACCGATACCGACGCAATCTAAGCCGCCAAACCCCAACGCCCCAGGAGAAAACAATATGACTCTGCGTAAATTCGCAGGGCTCGGAGCCCTGTTGTCCATCGTAATGCCAAGCCTGGCCATGGCGGCAGACGAAGTGGCTGCTCCAGTCCTCAACTCCGGTGACACCGCCTGGATGCTCACATCCACCGCGCTGGTGCTGTTCATGACCATTCCAGGCCTGGCGCTGTTCTACGGCGGCATGGTGCGCTCCAAAAATATTCTGTCGGTGATGATGCAGTGCTTCGCCATCACCGGCCTGATCAGCATCCTGTGGGTTGTCTACGGCTACAGCATCGCGTTCGATACCACCGGTATGGAACAGGGTGTGGTCAACTTCAACTCCTTCTTCGGCGGCATGGGCAAGGCGTTCCTGGCGGGTGTGACCCCGGCCAGCATCACCGGGCCGGCTGCGCTGTTCCCGGAAGCCGTGTTCATCACCTTCCAGATGACCTTCGCCATCATCACCCCGGCGCTGATCGTCGGTGCGTTCGCCGAACGCATGAAGTTCTCCGCCATGCTGATCTTCATGGCTATCTGGTTCACTCTGGTCTATGCGCCAATCGCCCACATGGTGTGGAGCGGCAACGGTGGCCTGCTGTGGGACTGGGGCGTGCTGGACTTCGCCGGCGGCACCGTGGTGCACATCAATGCCGGTGTCGCTGGCCTGGTGGCGTGCATCGTGCTCGGCAAGCGTAAAGGCTTCCCGACCACTCCAATGGCGCCTCACAACCTGGGTTACACCCTGGTGGGTGCGGCCATGCTGTGGGTCGGCTGGTTCGGCTTCAACGCTGGCTCTGCGGCTGCGGCCAACGGCACCGCCGGCATGGCGATGCTGGTGACTCAGATTGCTACCGCTGCTGCAGCCCTGGGCTGGATGTTCGCCGAGTGGATTACTCACGGTAAGCCAAGCGCACTGGGCATCGCCTCGGGTGTAGTGGCTGGCCTGGTCGCCGTTACACCGGCCGCCGGCACTGTTGGTCCGATGGGCGCCCTGGTGATCGGCCTGGTGGCCGGTGTGATCTGCTTCTTCTGCGCCACCAGCCTCAAGCGCAAGCTGGGCTACGACGACTCCCTGGACGCATTCGGCGTGCACGGTATCGGCGGTATCGTCGGTGCGATCCTCACCGGTGTGTTTGCAGCCCCTGCATTGGGCGGCTTCGGCACCGTGACTGACATCGCAGCTCAAGTCTGGATCCAGTGCAAAGGTGTCGGCTTCACCGTGATCTATACCGCCATCGTCACCTTCATCATCCTCAAGGTGCTGGACGCGGTCATGGGCCTGCGGGTTACCGAAGAGGAAGAGGCTGTCGGCCTCGACCTGGCGCAACACAACGAACGCGGCTACAACCTGTAAGTACGCGAAAAAAAGATGCCCGGCTTGCCGGGCATTTTTTTGCCTGGCGTTTGTCAGTCATAACAAGCTGTGCCGGTTTTTGCGCAGAGTTTGTCATGCACTTTCCAGCGTGCGAATGTCTTACAGGCACGTAGGCGTATTCGGCACTTTGTTTTTTCCCAGAGCGCGCTAGAATGCGCGCCGATGGGCGGAGAACTGTATGTGGCAACAGACCCTGATTACCCTGCGGGCCAAGCCCCGGGGCTTTCACCTGGTGACTGACGAGTTGCTTGCCGGCTTGCCTGAGCTGAAGGCCTGCCGCGTGGGCCTGTTGCACCTGTGGCTGCAGCACACCTCGGCCTCGTTGACGGTCAACGAGAATGCCGATCCGGCGGTTCGTCGTGACTTCGAGCGTTTTTTCAACTCGCTGGTGCCGCAAGGTTACGCCGGGTTCGAACACAACGACGAAGGTCCGGATGATCTGCCGGCGCACTTCAAGGCCAGTCTCCTGGGCTGCCAGCTGAGTTTGCCGGTCAAGGCCGGCCGCTTGGCGATGGGGACCTGGCAAGGTGTTTATCTGGGCGAGCACCGTGATCATGGCGGTGCTCGTAAAGTCCTCGCCACCTTGCACGGTGATGGGGCATAAGCCACTGGTTATCCGGTGGATGTGATTTTTTTCCGGCAACCTCGACAGAGGGCGAAGCTGGGCTATAACTAATCTGCTTTTCGCAAGTCATGAGGTAGAACATGAGCGACGATGATCTGGAAAACGACGAACTCGAAGTAGGTGACGAAGACGACACCGAAGAAGGTCTTGAAGCGGCGGCGGAAGACGTTGCTGAGGACGACGGTGGTGATGACGCTCCTGTTCCAGCTGCCAAGGGCAAAGCCAAGGCTGCTGTTTCGGTAGATGAATTGCCGAGCGTTGAGGCCAAGAACAAAGAGCGCGATGCCCTGGCCCGTGCGATGGAAGAGTTTCTTGCCAAAGGCGGCAAAGTGGTCGAAGTCGAGCCCAATGTGGTTGCTGACCCGCCCAAGAAGCCGGATAACAAGTACGGCAGCCGACCTATCTAAGGTCAGCCACCTGCTTGTAAGAAAAAGCCCGCCGTCGCTGCGGGTTTTTTCATGCCTGTAATAACCGGCTACAGGTTACCCCCAATCAAGTGTGGGAGGGGGCTTGCTCCCGATTACAGTAGGTCAGTCAATACATCTGGAGACTGATACACCGCTATCGGGAGCAAGCCCCCTCCCACATTTTTCTCACCCGTGTTACTGCCAGCTGCGAAGTAACTCCGGCAACTCCGTCAGGCTGCGAATCTGTGCATCCGGGAGTTTATCCCCTTCCCACACCTTGCCCGACGGGTTGAACCACACTGCCCGCAGCCCCGCCTGCTGAGCCCCGGCAATGTCGTCCCCAGGGTGGTCGCCAACATGCACCGCCGCACTGGCATCTACTCCGCCGCGCTGCAGCGCTTCCTGGAACAGCCGCGCATCCGGCTTGGCGATGCCAATATCTTCAGCGCGTAGCGCAAAGTGAAAGTAGTCCGCCAGGCCAACACGCTGCACATCGGCATTGCCATTGGTGATCACACCCAGCAGAAAATGCTGGCGCAGCGCTTGCAGCATCGGCTCGGCCTCAGGGAAAGGCGTGAGCTGATGGCGGGCGTGAATGAACGCTTCGAAACACACATCGGCCATTTCCGTGGCCTCAGGCTGTGGATAACCGGCCTCTTCAAACGCATGTATCAACACCCGATGGCGCAGGATACTGATGCGGTGTTTGAGTTCGGGATGCCGTTGCAGCACCTGTTGGCGCAGGCTGGCGAAATGCTCCAGGGGCAGGTCGCCCACCTTGGCGGCATGGGTGGCCAGCCATTCGCGCATCGACGCTTCGGCGCTGATGATGACGGGTACGTTGTCCCAGAGCGTGTCGTCCAGGTCGAAGGTGATCAGCTTGATGTTCATGAGTCGCCGTCCTTGATGCGTTTGGCCCGTGGATGGGCGCTGTCGTAGACCGTTGCCAGGTGCTGGAAGTCCAGATGGGTATAGATCTGCGTGGTCTTGATGTCGGAATGGCCAAGCAGTTCCTGCACGGCGCGCAGGTCCTGGGACGATTCCAGCATATGGCTGGCAAAGGAGTGCCGCAGCATATGTGGATGCAGGTTCTGCCCCAGCTCGCGCTCGCCGGCAGCCTTGACCCGTACCTGGATGGCGCGCGGCCCCAGGCGCCGCCCTTGCTGGCTGATAAACACCGCGTCGTCCACCGGATTGGCCAGGGCGCGCAGCGGCAGCCACAGTTGCAGGGCTTCGCGGGCTTTCCTGCCTACCGGCAGCACCCGAGTCTTGCTGCCTTTGCCGAGCACTTGCACCAGGCCGTCGGCCAGGTCCAGTTGATCGAGGTTCAGGCCCGTCAGCTCCGATAGGCGCAGGCCTGAAGAGTAGAACAGTTCGAGGATCGCCTGGTCGCGATGGGCGAGGAAATCGTCCTCCACGGCGCCATCGAGCAATTGCAGGGCACGGTCGGTGTCCAGGGTCTTGGGCAGACGTCGTTCGCCTTTCGGCGGGGACAGGCCGCTGGCCGGGTCGTGGTCGCAGAGGCCTTCGCGATTGAGGTAGTGATACAGGCCACGCACCGCCGACAGCAGGCGCGACAGACTGCGCGAGGACTGGCCCGCCTGGTGCAGCCGTGCGATCAGGCTGCGCAGGCCCTGGATATCCAGGGTCTTCCAGCTGGTGACCTGCTGTTTTTCGCAATACGCCAGGACCTTGTTCAAGTCCCGTCGGTAAGCCTCCAGGGTATGGGGTGACACCTGGCGCTCGTTACGCAGGTGAGCGCAGTAAGCGTCCAGTTGCCGTTCCATGGCTAGCGCACCGCGCGCAGGGCGGTGGTGTGGCGCGGAAGGACGCGGCCCAGTACTTCGGCGATATAGGTGAGGAACAAAGTGCCCACCGAGCTCTTGTAGTGCGCGGGATCGCGGCTGGCGATGGCCAGGACGCCGTGCAGGCCTTGATGGCTGAGAGCGACGACGGCGGTAGAGCCGATCTGCTTGCGCTGTTCGGCGCCGAACAGGAAGTCCAGCTCGTGCTCGCGCAGGGTGCCGCTGATGGTCTTGCCTTCGGAAAGCAGGCCGCCGATCGCGGTTTGCGCGTCGCCGCCACTGACCCAGCGACCCACCGGCATCGGGTTGTCGCTGAACAGGATCAGGCTGACAAACGGCACCTGGAAGTCCTGGCGCAGGCTGTCTTCCACGGCGATGACCGTTTCTTCCAGGCTGGTGGCGTCCATCAGGGTAAGAATCAGACGGCGGGTTTTCTCGAATAGACGGTCGTTGTCGCGGGCGACATCCATCAGGTGCGAGAGCTTGTGGCGCATTTCGATATTGCGCTCGCGCAGGATCTTCATCTGTCGCTCCACCAACGACACGGTGTCGCCGCGCTGGTGGGGGATGCGCAGGGCCGGGAGCAGTTCTTCGTGTTCGACGAAGAAGTCCGGATTAGCCTCAAGGTACGCCGCGACGGCAGCGGCCTCCAGACTTTCGCTCGGGGTAGTTGCTTGTGCGGGTACTTGAGGCTTATCGGTCATTGGCTTGGCTCACTCATAGACGGACCTGTCCTTCGTATACGCGCGAGGCCGGCCCGGTCATCATCACCGGGTGGCCAGGGCCTGCCCACTCGATGGACAGGCGTCCACCGGGCAGGTCGATCAACAGGGGCGAATCCATCCACCCCTGGCTGATCGCGGCCACGGCAGCGGCGCAAGCACCGGTACCGCAGGCCTGGGTTTCGCCGGCGCCGCGTTCCCACACGCGCAATTGCGCGCGGGAACGGTCGATCACCTGCAGGAAACCCACATTGACCCGCGCCGGAAAGCGCGGGTGGTGTTCGATCTTCGGCCCCAGTTCATGCACGGGGGCAGTGTTGATGTCGTTGACCCGTAGCACCGCATGGGGGTTGCCCATGGACACGGCAGCGATGTCGACGGTCTGGCCGTCAACGTCCAGCGGGTAGCTGGCGGCCTGCTCGGTCGCCTGGAACGGAATATCCGCCGGCACCAGGCGCGGCGCGCCCATGTTGACGCTGATCTGGCCGTCGCTGCGGATATCCAGCTCGATCACGCCGCTCTTGGTCTCGACGCGAATCTGCCGCTTGGCGGTCAGGCGCTTGTCCAGCACAAAGCGTGCAAAGCAGCGCGCACCGTTGCCGCACTGTTCCACTTCGGAGCCGTCGGAGTTGAAGATCCGATAACGGAAATCCACCTCCGGGTTGCTTGGCGCCTCGACGATCAGCAATTGGTCGAAGCCAATCCCGGTATGCCGGTCGCCCCACTGTTTAGCGTGCTTGGGCAGGATGTGCGCGTGCTGGCTGACCAGGTCGAGGACCATGAAATCATTGCCCAGCCCGTGCATCTTGGTAAAACGCAGCAGCATGGCTTACTCCGGCAGCAGGCTTTCGCCAGCATACAACTCGGCTACCGTCTCGCGGCGACGCACTTCCAACGCTTGATCACCGTCCACCAACACCTCGGCGGTACGTCCGCGGGTGTTGTAGTTGGAACTCATGACAAACCCGTAGGCACCGGCCGAATGCACGGCCAGCAGGTCGCCTTCTTCCAGGGCCAGTTGACGATCCTTGGCCAGGAAGTCGCCGGTCTCGCAGATCGGGCCGACGATGTCATAGGCGCGTGCTTCGCTGTTGCGAGGCGTCACCGCGGTGACATTCATCCAGGCCTGGTACAGCGCCGGGCGGATCAGGTCGTTCATCGCCGCATCGACGATGGCGAAGTCCTTGTGCTCGGTGTGCTTGAGGTACTCGACCTGGGTCAGCAGCACGCCGGCATTGGCGACGATATAGCGGCCCGGCTCGAACATCAGCGTCAGGTCGCGGCCTTCGATGCGCTCGCGCACGGCCTGGATATAGTCGGCGATCGCCGGTGGCTCTTCATCGCGATAACGCACGCCCACGCCACCACCGAGGTCGATGTGGTGCAGGTAGATGCCGCATTCGCCCAGGCGGTCGATCAATGCCAGCAGGCGGTCGAGGGCATCCAGGAACGGCGGCAGTGTGGTCAGTTGCGAGCCGATATGGCAGTCGACACCCAGCACTTCCAGGTTCGGCAGCTGGGCGGCACGGATGTACACGTCTTCGGCGTCGGCAATGGCGATGCCGAACTTGTTCTCTTTGAGACCGGTGGAAATGTACGGGTGGGTGCCGGCATCGACGTCCGGGTTGACGCGCAGTGAGATCGGCGCACGAACACCCATCTCGGCGGCGACGACTTGCAGGCGTTCCAGCTCGTCGGTGGACTCTACGTTGAAGCAATGTACGCCGACTTCCAGGGCTCGGCGCATGTCTTCGCGGCTCTTGCCTACGCCGGAGAACACGATCTTGTCAGCCTGGCCGCCGGCGGCCAGGACCCGTTCCAGCTCGCCACGGGAGACGATGTCGAAACCGGCGCCCAGACGCGCCAGGACATTCAGTACACCCAGGTTGGAGTTGGCCTTGACGGCGTAGCACACCAGGTGCGGTACGCCATCGAGAGGGTCGGTGAACGAGCGGTATTGGGCTTCGATATGCGCACGGGAGTACACGTAGGTCGGGGTACCAAAGCGCTGGGCAATCGCGGACAACGCCACGCCTTCCGCGAACAGCTCGCCGTCCCGGTAGTTAAAAGCGTCCATGGAGCTCCCTTATTCGTAGGTGTCGTGCTTATGCGCTTTGGAGGGCTTTTGCGACGATTGCGCCTGTTCATTCGGGTCTTTGCTGTCATCGGGCAGGTACAGCGGGCCTTTTTGACCACAGGCACTAACGAGGCAAGCGACCGCGACGAGCGCAGCAAGGGAAGAGATCAGGCGCTTCATGGCGAAATCCTTGAATATGCATTAATTGCGCCCGAGTATACCGACCACCCGCCAGCTTGCCTATGCGCTGAAATACCCGTCCGGCGGGGGTTTGCCGAGATGGTCGGGAAGCGGACTACGCTGGTTGAGGATATTTCACGCCGTCAATCGTGTTGAAATCGGTATCCTTTGCAATCGGCGGGGCTCGCCCGTATCGTGCGGCGCTTGAGCAAAACCAGACACTTTCGAGGTTGCCACAATGAGTTTGACCGAAGCCCGTTTTCACGACCTGGTGGATGCCACCCAAGAGAAGCTGGAAGATATTTTCGACGACAGCGACCTGGATGTGGATCTGGAAAACTCGGCCGGTGTGCTGACCGTCAAGTTCGAGAGTGGCCAGCAACTGATCTTCAGCCGCCAGGAGCCGCTGCGTCAGCTGTGGCTGGCGGCGCGCTCCGGTGGCGTCCACTTCGACTACGACGAAGAAAGCGGCAAATGGCAGTGTGACAAGAGTGAAGAGTTGCTGGGCGAGATGCTCGCGCGCCTGGTCCACGAATATACCGGCGCCGAGCTGGATTTCGACGAGATCTGACCGTGACCCAGCCTGCGCCTGTACGCCCGCCCAAGCCGCTGTTCAGTAATGTCAGCCCGGCGGTGCCGTCACCTTGTATCAGTTTGTGTCGCCTGGACGAGCAAAAAGTCTGCCTCGGCTGCTTCCGCCATGTGGAAGACATCCGTGAATGGCGCTCCGCCGATGATCAGCGGCGCCGAGTGATCGTGGCCCAGGCCGAGCAACGCAAGGCCGCGCCTTGAGCCCGTCTTGTTTATTTACGGTGCTGTGGTAGTGTCCGGATACGCCTCAACTCATCGAGGCCCGTGAGAACCCCGCCTTTTCCTGGCGGGGTTTTGCTTTTTTGTGCAGAAAAAAGGAGTCTGCCTGAATCATGACCGCACCTTCCATCATCCTCACCCGTCTTGATGTGCAGCGTCTTGAGCAATTGATCGACCGTATGGACGAGACGCAGCCGGGCGTTATTGCACTGCAAGCCGAACTCGACCGCGCCGAAGAAGTGGTTGGCCACGATGAAGTGCCTGCAACGGTCGTGACCATGAACTCCAGTGTGCATTGCCGTGAGCAAGGCAGCGGCAAGGACTACCACCTGACCCTGGTCTACCCGAAAGATGCGAATGCCGATGAAGGCAAGATTTCGGTCCTGGCCCCGGTGGGCAGTGCCTTGCTTGGCCTGCAGGTAGGGCAGCACATCGATTGGCCGGCACCGGGCGGCAAGACCCTCAAGCTTGAGCTGCTCAGTGTTGATGGTCAGCCCAAGGATGG
Source organism: Pseudomonas sp. CFBP13509 (assembly GCF_005233485.1). Classification (NCBI taxonomy): domain Bacteria; kingdom Pseudomonadati; phylum Pseudomonadota; class Gammaproteobacteria; order Pseudomonadales; family Pseudomonadaceae; genus Pseudomonas; species Pseudomonas sp. CFBP13509. Next base: position 112,414 of record NZ_QGAA01000003.1, on the reverse strand, counting down.
CGGCGCCTTCCCTCTCTAGACCTGGCTCAGCGCCTCATTCAGCGCGAGCTCCAGCTCGGCCTTGTAGCGCAGGTACAAATTGCTTGGGCTTTGCACATCACCGAGCAGCCCCGACAGGTCGAGGTCGGTGATGTAGCAGCGGTAGCGCTCGGTTTCCCGGCGTTGCCCGACGATTTCCTGGGCGACCACTGCAAACAGTTGGTCGCCAAACTCCAGCTCGGAAAACTCCCGCTGATTGCAGTACAGGGTTATGCCCACCTGGCCCGGCGCCGCCTTGCCGATAATCGCCTGCACGTCATAAAACGGTTTGTTCGCGGGGTTCTGCGGGGCTGGCCGCGGCTCCACCCCACGCGCGCGCGTGCTGCCTGACGGCAGCAGTTGGTAGTACAAGATTTGCACCTCACCCAACGGTTGTTGCGTGTCCAGGGGCGACAGTGCTTCCCGGCGATAGATGATCGACTGCAAAAAGCGCTGCAACGGCGCCAACAGGCTCTGCTCATCATGAAACGGCAAGCGTTGCTGCCAGAGCGCGTTGAATTCATCCAGCACATACAGCTCGGCGAAGCCTTCGTTGACCCGGTAGAACACTTGCACGCAATCGGCCATGCCCATGGGCAGCAACAGCGCCAGGTCGTGGTCTTCCAGGGCCATGGCATCCAGGTGCAACGGGCTGTAGCTGGCCAATTCTTCGCTGAGGTAGGCGACCAGCGCATCCTGGGTCGCCAGTGATACGTGGGTGGCCTGGCCGGGCATCAACTCCATCACGTGATAGTGCTGCTGTACCTGGAGCAAGTAGCGGTGATTGCCCTGACCCAGCAGCAGGTTCTGTGCGGTGTCGAAGATTTCTTCCACTCGCTGGGCAATGAACTGCGCGCGGTTGTGACAGAAGCAGCGCACCCGCAGCCGAGGCAGATGATCCGACGGCAGTTGATTGAGGTAGTCGCGCAGGCAATCGAGCAGGGCATGGGGGCCGTCGTAGCGGCTGACCATCACCTCGTTCCAGCTGTTGAGCGTGACCTGATCGAGGGTCAGTACCAGGTTGTCTCGCACACCGGCATAGCTCAGGGAGTCGGTGCGCTCGGTGGTCATCAGGATATTCAGGTCGCGATGATGCTTGAGCGGGTCGACGCCGACGTTGATCAGCAGCAACACTTCCTCGGGCACCGCCGAGCGCAGCAGGCGCGCTTCATCAACGCTGGCCAGGGGTAGGGCGATAGCCTGCTGCAGGCTGCCCAGCAGGTTGAACAGCTCGAATTCGGTCATGTCGCTGGTGCCGGGGTGCAGCGCCAGGCGCGTGCTGCTGTCGATGACGCCGTTGCGGTGGCACCAGGTGAGCATTTCCAACAGGTCGCGGCTGCGCTTGATCGGCGCGAAGTGCTCCCATTCCAGGGCTGTGAGATTACCGTTGTACAGGCCCCAGTGGTGCTGGCCGGGCTCCTTGCGGTTGGGCGATTGCACCAGGGTCAGGGTGTCTTCGGCCAGGTCCGGGGCGATGCCGGGGTTGATGAATTCAACCTTGCCGGCCTTGCGTTCAAAGGCGGCATACAGGCGCCGTCCCAGCACATTGAGGTCGCGCTTGTTGATCAGGCTGACCGTCTGTTCGGTCCGGGCGAACTGGGTCAGGAAGCGATAGCTGTAGTTCAGCTCGCTGACCAGGGCACGGCGCTCGGAGGCCACCTGGCGTACTTTCCACTGGCTGCGGCTGTCCAGCAGCGCCAGTTGGCGTTGGTCCCAGCCCCACTCGTGGGCCAGGCGCTCCAGCAACAGCCGCTGCCAACTGGTGCTGCGCTGACCGGCGCTGAGCTTGCGGTTGACCTTCAGGTACAGGGCGCGACGCACCAGCTCCAGGCGCTCCGGCTCGTTGCGTGCCTTGAGATATTCCTCGATACGGCGGTACACCACGATGTACGGGTCCAGCTCATCCAGGTCCATCTGGTTGGCGAACACCGCGCGCTTGAAGCGCAGGCTCAGGCAGTGCACGTTCGGGTGCTCGCTGGCGTAGACCTCGGTCAATAGCAGCTTGAGCACCGACTTGTAGGGCGACTCGATGCCCTTGAACAGTTGCCACAGCCCGGCACCGATGAATTCACCGGGAGGGATACGCGCCATGTGGCCGAGGTCGAGGGTTTCATCGGCGCGGATAAAACGCTTGGAGATCAGCGTGTGGGTGAATTCCGCATAGCGGGCCTCTTCATACACCGGCACCAGCCACCAGATCGGCGTACGCCCGGCCAGCCAGATGGCTGTGCGGTAAAACTCGTCCAGCAACAGGTAATGCTGGGTCGTGCCGCAGTCGTCGGAGCTGAGTTGGGTGTCGCGCTCGCCGAGTACAAAGCGCGTCGGCTCAATCAGGAAGAAGTGCGCTTCTGCGCCCATGCCCAGGGCCCAGGCTTCCAGCAGTTGGCATTTTTTACGCAGCTCCGCGAGCTCGTTTTCGCCCAGGTCGGGTGCGTGGCACACCCACACATCCATGTCGCTCTGGTCGGCCTGGGCGAGGGTGCCGAGGCTGCCCATCAGGAACAGACCGTGGATCGGTTTGGGTTGATTGACTGGACGCGGCTTATAAGAGAACGAGCGGGTCAGGCGCTGGACTTCCGTGAGTGCCTGGGCGTCGGGCTCGAAGTTCGACAGCCCGGCCGGCGTACTGCCCGATACATACCCCGGCAACAGTGGGTGATTGACGTGAAAAAACAGCGGCAGCAGGGTCAGCACGCTTTGCTGGCGCGGCGTCAGCCCTTCGACGGCACGAGCCATGCGACCTTCATTGAGGGCCATGAAGCGCGCACGCAATTGGGCCAGCACCTTGCGGTCGATGCCTTCGTCCAGGTCAGGGCGGATTTCATGGGTGCGGGTCATGTCGAACTCGGTGGCTCGCAGGGCCCGACGCGGGCGGCCATGTAGGAGTTTACAGCCAGTCGCGTAGGAGGTTTAGAGGGAAATGGTTTTTGACGTCAAAAAGCGGGCCGTTGCACAACAGTGCCCTCGGAGTCCGCAAGAGCCGGACTCCATGGGCGGTATACGGATCAGGCGGCTTCTTTGGTGTTGGCGGTGCTCAGGATGGTCAGCAGGGTTTGGGCCTGCTCTGCAGCGTCCCGGCCAAGGCTGGTCAGGTAGCCTCCGTCCGGTTGATCGATAAGTCCTTTCGCATGGAGGCGCTTGGCAGCGGCGATGGCAGAGGGAGCGGCGGTCTGATGGACTTTCAGACCTTCCTTGGTGCTGTCCAAGGGGAAGAGTACAAGGATTTCCAGTTCGGCAACCAACTCAGGGGTATACGACATAAGGACTCCAGACTTTCTAAAATTTATTAGAGGCTAGCAGGCCATAAGGTGAACGCACTTTGCCGAACTGTCCAGCGTGTTGCGGTGTGCCGGGATTATTCCTTTTCGGGCGGCAGCTCAGGCAGTGCCCGCAGCGCTGTTTCATACCATTCGGTATTGAATGCGCGGTCATCATCCAGCATCGCGTCGATCTCGAAAGCCAACACATGAGCCATGAGATTCAGGATCTCTTCACGTTCATAGCCCACCAGGGTCAGTTTATTGAAAGTGGCCTTGGCTGCGGGCGGATTGTCGCTTTCGATCTGGTTTTCGATCGCTTCGATCAAGGTGTTTTCGGTGAACTCTTCTTCGTCGCTGTCGATATCGGTCGGCTCGCTCATGGCAGGCTCCTCAAGGAAAGGGCGCCAGTCTACCCCCATTCAGGCAGGTGATGCTGCTGGTCAGGACCGGCCCTGGGATCTATAACTCCTGCAGCCAACCCCGCACACGGCCTGGAGGCTTTGCGATGCTCAAGCTTTACGGATTCTCGGTCAGCAACTACTACAACATGGTGAAACTGGCACTGCTGGAGAAAGGCCTGGCTTTTGAGGAGGTGCCCTTTTATGCCGGGCAAACCCCTGAAGCCCTGGCGGTCAGCCCGCGTGGCAAGGTGCCGGTGCTGGGCGTGAAGCAGGGGTTTATCAACGAAACCAGTGTGATCCTCGAATACATCGAGCACTCCCAGGAAGGCCCGTCGCTGTTGCCGGCCGACCCGTTCCAGCGTGCCCAAGTGCTGGCGTTGTGCAGGGAAATCGAGCTGTACATCGAATTGCCCGCCCGCGCGTGTTTTGCCGAGGCATTTTTCGGTATGCCGGTGCCGGAGGCGATCAAGGCGAAATCCAGGGCTGAGTTGCTGCTGGGGATCGGCTCTTTAGGCCGTCACGGCAAGTTCGCGCCTTTTGTGGCGGGGGAGGGCTTTACGATTGCGGATCTGTATTTCATGTACAGCGTGAACCTCGCCTGTGCGGTGGGCGAGAAGCTGTTTGGCCTGGACCTGTTGGCTGAATTGCCGGCGGCCAGAGCGTTGCTGGAGCGACTGCATGCCATGCCTAATGCGCAGAAGGTGGCGGCGGACAGGGAGGCCGCGATGCCGGCGTTCATGGCGATGATTGCGGCCAAAAAATGATCAAATGTGGGAGAGGGTTGCCCCCCTCCCACCTTTTTCAGCGGCTGGCGAGCAGGGCCTGGCCGCGCACGACCGCAGCCTTCACCTGCGCCGGCGCGGTACCGCCCACGTGGTTACGGGCATTCACCGAGCCTTCCAGGGTCAACACGGCAAACACGTCCTGTTCGATCTGGTCACTGAACTGGCGCAGCTCTTCCAGGCTCATTTCCGCCAGGTCCTTGCCGGTGTCGACGCCGTATTTCACCGCATGGCCAACGATCTCGTGACAGTCGCGGAACGGCAGGCCACGGCGTACCAGGTAGTCCGCCAGGTCAGTCGCCGTGGAGAAACCGCGCAGGGCCGCTTCACGCATGATCGCGTGCTTGGGCTTGATCGCCGGGATCATGTCGGCAAACGCGCGCAGCGAGTCGCGCAGGGTGTCGGCGGCATCGAACAGCGGTTCCTTGTCTTCCTGGTTGTCCTTGTTGTAGGCCAAAGGCTGGCCTTTCATCAGGGTCAGCAGGCCCATCAGTGCGCCGAATACACGGCCGCTCTTGCCACGCACCAGTTCGGGCACGTCGGGGTTTTTCTTTTGCGGCATGATCGAGCTGCCGGTGCAGAAGCGATCCGGTAGGTCGATGAACTGGAATTGCGCACTGGTCCACAGCACCAGCTCTTCGGAGAAACGCGACAGGTGCATCATCGCGATGCTGGCGGCGGCGCAGAATTCGATGGCGAAGTCGCGGTCGGACACGCCGTCCAGGGAATTGCCGCCGACGGCGTCGAAACCCAGCAGTTGTGCGGTGTACTCACGGTCGATCGGGTAGGTGGTGCCGGCCAGGGCTGCGCTGCCGAGCGGCATGCGGTTGGCGCGCTTGCGGCAATCCACCAGGCGCTCGTAGTCGCGGCTGAGCATCTCGAACCAGGCCAGCAGGTGGTGGCCGAAGGTCACGGGTTGTGCGGTTTGCAGGTGGGTGAAGCCAGGCATGATGGTGTCCGCCTCACGCTCGGCCTGCTCCAGCAAGCCTTTCTGCAAGCGGGTGATTTCGGCCAGGATCAGGTCGATTTCATCGCGCAGCCACAGGCGGATGTCGGTGGCCACCTGGTCGTTACGGCTACGACCGGTGTGCAGTTTCTTGCCGGTCACACCGATACGGTCGGTGAGACGGGCCTCGATGTTCATGTGCACGTCTTCCAGGTCGACACGCCAGTCGAACGTACCGGCTTCGATCTCACCACGGATGGTGGTCAGGCCATCGATGATGCTGTCGCGCTCGGCGTCGGTCAGCACGCCGACCTTGGCCAGCATTGTCGCGTGGGCTATGGAGCCCATGATGTCGTGGCGGTACAGGCGCTGGTCAAAGGTGACGGAGGCGGTGAAGCGGGCGACGAAGGCGTCGACGGGTTCACTGAAGCGGCCGCCCCAGGACTGGTTGGTCTTGTCGGTGCTCATGGGTTCGCTCGTGGTCTGCTTATTAAGAGGCATGAAAGTGTGCCGGCGATAATAACAGGGTTGCCCTTGGAGGCGGTGCCGCGGGTCGTCGGCATTTTTATTTGTGCAAAGGATGGCTAAGTGCCTTGCCGCCGACCGCGTCCGGGACGAGACTGGAGACAGGTGCTTATTGATACGATATTTGACGATTGAGCAATATCGTCTCGGCGAGCGTCTACAGTTGGACTGATAGTGTGTGAATGCACCAAAGTCGGGTAATGCGGTCAGAGCCTGACTATCCATTTAAAAGGGGGGTATTCGGATTGTGTATCAGCAAACCCTACGACGATGCCCGAAGGCAGCAGGTCTTGGGCGCTATTGAACAGGTCCGGGTAAATATGGGTGCCGCTGTCAGGGCACTTTTTGCCGCTCGCGCTAGTCTTAGCGTGGATCGCTGTGACGCAAGTCACCGCACCTGTCTACGCTATCCTTGTGCGAGACTCACGCAGGAATCCAGCGCTATATGAATGTCCTGATCGTTGATGACGAACCCCAAGCCCGCGAGCGACTGAGCCGTTTGGTCAGTGAACTCGAGGGTTATACAGTCCTTGAACCGAGTGCCACCAGCGGCGAGGAGGCGTTGACGTTGATCGACAGCCTCAAGCCGGACGTGGTGTTGCTCGATATCCGCATGCCGGGCCTCGATGGCCTGCAAGTGGCTGCCCGCCTGAGTGAGCGCGAATCGCCACCTGCCGTGGTGTTGTGTGCCGCGCAAGAAGAGTTTGCCGCGCAGACACTGGAAGCCAGTGGTGTCAGCTTCGTAGTCAAGCCAGTGACTGCCGAGGCCTTGCTCAGGGCCCTGAAGAAAGCCGAACGTCCCAACCGCGCCCAACTCGCTGCCCTGACCCAGCCAGCCGCCCAAAGCGGCAACGGGCCGCGCAGCCATATCAGCGCCCGCACACGCAAAGGCATCGAGTTGATCCCCTTGGACCAGGTGGTCTACTTCATTGCCGATCACAAGTACGTGACCCTGCGGCATGAGGCTGGCGAAGTGTTGCTCGATGAGCCGCTCAAGGCCCTTGAGGATGAATTCGGTGACCGCTTCGTGCGAATCCACCGGAACGCGCTGGTGGCCCGTGAGCGAATCGAGCGCCTGCAGCGCACGCCCCTCGGGCACTTTCAGTTATTCCTCAAAGGGCTTAACGGGGATGCGTTGATCGTCAGCCGGCGCCATGTTGCCGGCGTGCGCAAGATGATGCAGCAGCTTTAGCCCAAGGGTTTTGGCAAGCCTGCATTCATTATCCCGGTGCGACGTGGCCAGGGAGGCCCCGCACTTGCTGATTCAAATCAAAGCGTATTTGCCTGAGCTGTTATTATCTGCCGTATCTATTCAGTACGGATTGATCCATGTCCTCTCGCGAAATCCGCATCGCCACCCGTAAAAGCGCCCTGGCCTTGTGGCAGGCCGAATACGTCAAAGCACGCCTTGAGCAGGCCCATCCCGGCCTCAAGGTGACCCTGGTGCCCATGGTCAGTCGCGGCGACAAGCTGCTCGACTCGCCGCTGTCGAAGATCGGCGGCAAGGGCCTGTTCGTCAAGGAACTGGAAACCGCGCTGCTGGAAAACGAAGCCGACATCGCTGTGCACTCAATGAAAGACGTGCCCATGGACTTCCCCGAAGGCCTGGGCCTGTTTTGCATCTGTGAGCGTGAAGACCCGCGTGACGCCTTCGTTTCCAATACCTTTGCGTCTTTGGATGACCTGCCCCTGGGCAGCATTGTCGGTACCTCCAGCCTGCGTCGCCAGGCACAGCTGTTGACCCGTCGTCCGGACCTGCAGATTCGCTTCCTGCGCGGCAACGTCAACACCCGCCTGGCCAAGCTCGATGCCGGTGAGTATGACGCGATCATCCTCGCCGCCGCCGGCCTGATCCGTTTGGGCTTCGAAGACCGCATCACCTCGGCCATCAGCGTCGAAGACAGCCTGCCTGCTGGCGGGCAAGGCGCCGTGGGCATCGAATGCCGCACTGCCGACCGTGAAATCCACGCGTTGCTCAACCCCCTGGATCACTACGAGACCGAAGTGCGTGTCACGGCCGAACGCGCCCTGAACAAGCACCTCAACGGTGGCTGCCAGGTGCCGATCGCCTGCTACGCCGTGCTCGAAGGTGAAAACCTGTGGCTGCGTGGCCTGGTTGGGGATCCGGATGGGGGCACTCTGCTGACTGCTGAAATCCGTGGTCCGCAGCGTGACGCCATCGCCCTGGGTGTCCAGGTGGCTGAAGAGCTGCTGGACAAGGGCGCTGGCGCCATTCTGCAAAAAGTCTACGGCGAGGCCGGCCCGCAGTGACCGGTTGGCGCGTGCTGCTGACACGGCCTGCCGAGGAGTCGGCGGCCCTGGCGGCGGCGTTGTCCGAAGCCGGTATCTTCAGCAGCAGCTTGCCTTTGCTGGACATCGAACCGTTACCCGTTACCCCCGAACAACAGGCCGTCTTCGGTGATCTTGGCCGCTACTGTGCAGTGATCGTGGTGAGCAAACCGGCCGCGCGGCTTGCCGTGCAGCAGTTGGATCAAGCCTGGCCGCAACTGCCGTGGTTCAGCGTCGGTGCGGCCACCGCGCAGGTCCTGGCTGATCACGGCCTTCCCGTTCACTATCCCCAAACCGGCGACGACAGCGAGGCCTTGCTTCAATTGCCTGCGTTGCGCGAGGCTATCGCACGGCCCGGTGCGCGGGTGTTGATCCTGCGCGGCGAGGGGGGGCGGGAGCTGCTGGCTGAGCGTTTGCGCGAGCAAGGTGCTAGTGTCGACTACTTGGAGTTGTATCGTCGTTTCCTTCCGGCCTACGACACCGGTGTACTGACCCGGCACATCCAGTTGGAACGCTTGAACGGCCTGGTGGTCAGCAGTGGGCAGGGTTTTTTGCACCTGCAGGCCCTGGCCGGATCCGATTGGCCACAGGTGGCGCAGCTGCCGTTGTTCGTGCCCAGCCCGCGAGTCGCCGAGATGGCGCGGGCCGCTGGCGCAGAAAAAGTTGTGGATTGTCGCGGCGCGAGTGCCGCGGCTTTGTTAGTGGCGTTACGGAGTCATGCCGTTCCCACTCTCTGATACGCAAAGGACGGATACGTGAGCGAAACAGCCTTGCCTAAAGATGAAACCCAACCCGCACTTGATGCGTCGGTTGAGTCACCGGTCACCGCGCCGCGCCGCGGCAATGGCCTGGCAGTTGTCGCCCTGCTGCTTGGCGCTGCGGGTGTTGCCGCCGGCGGTTGGGGTCTCTGGCAGGTTCGTGCCCTGCAAGCCAGCAGCCAGCACCAACTGGGTCAAGTGCAGACCCTGGATGACCAATCCCAGGCCCTCAAGCAAAGCCAGCAACAACTGGCTGCACGCCTGGCGCAACTGCCGGGTGCGGATGAGCTTGAGGAGCGCCGTCGGCTGGTGGCCCAGTTGCAGGGTGACCAGCAGCGCTTGAGCCAGCGCCTGGAAACCGTGCTGGGTGCCAGCCGCAAGGATTGGCGCCTGGCTGAGGCCGAGCACCTGATTCGCCTGGCGAGTTTGCGCTTGTCTGCCTTGCAAGACATCAACAGCGCCCAGGCCCTCGTCCAGGGCGCCGACGAGATTCTTCGCGAGCAAAGCGATCCGGGCTCCTACGCTGCCCGCGAGCAGCTGGCCAAGAGCCTTGCCGCGTTGCGCAGTACTGAGCAGCCGGATCGCACCGGGCTGTATCTGCAATTGGCGGCCTTGCGTGATCAGGTCGTGCAACTGGCGGCCATTGCCCCTGAGTATCAACTGACCGAGCCCGCATCCCAGGGGCGTCCGAGCACCGATACGGACAGCCGTTGGAGCCAGTGGTGGGAGCAGATTTCCCGTTACTTCCGCATCGACTTCAACCCCGACGACAACATTCGTCCACTGCTCGCCGGTCAAGGCCTGAACCAGGTACGCCTGGCCCTCAGCCTGGCCCTGGAGCAAGCACAATGGGCGGCGCTCAATGGTGAATCGGCGGTGTACAGCCGCTCCCTGGGTGAGGCTCGCAGCGTGTTGCAGGACAACTTCAACCAGGACAACCCGCAGAGCAAGGCGATGCTGGCGCGTATCGCCGAGCTTGAGCCCAAGGCTGTCTCGGTGGTGACCCCGGACCTGGCGGCGAGCCTGGCTGCGGTGCAGGCGTACCTCGAACGTCGTCATCTGTCTGCTGACGAAGCCAAGGCGGCATCCACGCCGGCGGCCACGTCGGCGAAGCAGGAGTAGAGCCGATGAAGCGTTTCTATGTGATCCTGGTGCTGGCGATTGCAATCGCCCTCGCACTGGCCGTGGGCATTTCGAAACACACCGGCTACGTGCTGATTACCTATCCTCATGTGCTGCACTACGAGTCGAGCCTATGGGCTACCGTGGTGGCGGTGTTTGTCTTCGCCCTGGCTATCTACTTGATCCGCGTATTGCTGAGCCTGGTCACCACCTCGGGTGGCGTGGTCAACCCGTGGTCACGACGTAACCGCAGTCGCCGCGTGCAGATCGCCATTGAACAGGGCCAGATGGACCTCGCCGAAGGCCGTTGGGCCAGTGCCGAACGTCACCTGCACCGTGCCGCCGAAGCCGAGCGCCAGCCATTGCTGTACTACCTGGGCGCGGCCCGGGCGGCGAATGAGCAGGGCCGTTATGAAGAGTCGGACGGTTTGCTCGAGCGCGCCCTGGAGCGTCAGCCCCAGGCCGAGCTGGCGGTTGCCTTGAGCCATGCGCAGTTGCAATTGGACCGTGGCGATACTGACGGCGCGCTCACCACCTTGCAGGCCATGCACGAGCGTCATCCCCACAACGGCCAAGTGCTGCGCCAATTGCAGCGTCTGCACCAGCAGCGTGGCGACTGGTCGTCGGTAATCCGCCTGTTGCCGGAGCTGCGCAAGGATAAGGTACTGCCCGCCGGCGAATTGGCCGAATTGGAGCGGCGTGCCTGGGGGGAGAACCTGAGCCTGGCGGCCCAGCGCGAAGAGCAGGGCGAAGCCGGCCTGCAGTCTCTTGAGCGGGCCTGGCAACAGCTCACTTCCGCCCAGCGCCAGGAGCCGCAACTGGTCCTGGCCTATGCCGAGCAACTGCGTCAATTGGGCGCCGATGCCAAGGCGGAGGAGGCGTTGCGCGGTGCCATCAAGCGCGGCTACGACAGCCACCTGATTCGTCTCTACGGCCTGCTGCGCGGCAGTGATCCTGCCCGGCAATTGAAGTTTGCCGAGGGCTGGCTAAAGGACCACCCGGGCGATGCCAGCCTGTTGTTGACATTGGGTCGTCTGTGCCTGCAAAACAGCCTGTGGGGCAAGGCGCGTGATTACCTGGAAAGCAGCCTGCAGGTGCAACGTAATCCCGAGGCCTGTGCCGAACTGGCGCGGCTGTTGGCGCAGTTGGGCGACACCGAGCGCAGCAACCAGTTGTTCCAGGAAGGCCTGGGCTTATTGGATAACCGCTTGCTGGCGTCTCCGCTGCCAGTTCCTGCCCGAGTTTGATGCAGGAAGAAGTCTAGGGTTGGCTCAGATATTTCTGATGACCAGCCCTTCAATGCTGCGCATATGCCGGCCCTGAGGGGCTTTGAAGCAAACTCCTACGTTCATGCGCTTCAAGTCTTCCATTCTCTGACGGGATGTCCCTACGTTCTCACGGAATCGTCTGCTCTGGCGCGTATTGAAAGGGGTCAGGCCTTTCCTCTAACGTAACGACCTATCTCTCGCGATGCGGATAAAGCATGTCTTTGGCCCCTTCACGCTCCTTGTTTTTCCTTGCGTTCATGGCGGGTGCGCTGACGTTGGGTGCGTCCTTCTATCTTGAGTTCGGTGCCTCGTTACGCCCTTGTTTCCTGTGCCAGATGCAACGGGCCTTTCTGGCTGCCTTCACGCTGATCAATCTGGTCGCCGCTATCCACAACCCCAGGCGTTCCACTTTTTACTTGTACGGGTTTACGAGCATGGTCTGTGCGTTGCTGGGTGCCATCACCGCCGTACGCCAGGTGCTGCTGCAAAATGCCGCAGCGGATCAGGCCGCCGATTGCTGGCCCAGTCTCAGTCACATGCTCGAGAACCTGTCGCTGTGGCAGGCGTTGCAATTGACGGTCGAAGGCACGGTCGATTGTATGGAAATAAGCTGGACGCTATTTGACCTGAGCCTTCCCGAGTGGAGCCTGTTGTTCTTCCTGGGCATGTTGATCCTCGGTGTCATGCAGTTTTCCCGACTGTTCTTGAGCCGTCCGTTGCGCTCAGCGGGCCACTGATCGGAGGCCGCAGTTTGTAGGACGGGATTAAACACTTGTATGAACTTTCTCTCCTGCGTACCTTGAAGCCATAGTCATGGGGGCATAATCTGGCCCGCACGCGTTATTGAAACCGTTTGTCAGACGCGGCCTTGTCCCGCTGCTGTTTTATCCTTGAAGTGTTGCGCGGGCATCAGGCGGCAGCGCCCCTATAGGGAAGAGAGATCATCATGCTGGAAAGTTGTCAGAATGCTCAGGAACGCTGGGGTGGGGTGCACAAGCTGATCGACAGCTGGTTGAAGGCACGTCACGAACTGGTTCGGGCCTTTGATGCTCTCGGCGCGAAGCCCGAGGCCCTGGCTGAGAATCGCAAGCCGTTGCAGGAGTTCTGTGAAGTGTTGGTGGACTATGTGTCTGCTGGCCATTTCGGTGTCTACGAGCAGTTGACCAAAGAGGCGGAAGCCTTCGATGATAAGCGTGGTCTGGAACTGGCCGAGACCCTTTACCCGCGTATCGATGTCATCACTGAGAAACTGCTGGCGTTCACCGACCTGTGTGATGCCGGCCAGTGCGTTGCTGAGAAATTCAAGGAGTTGGGTGGCCTGCTCCATGAGCGTTTCGAACTGGAAGATTGCCTGATCGAAGTGCTCCACAACGCCCATAAGGAAGAAGCTGTCCCCCAGGCCTGACCTTTGCGGGCGAGATAAGAACGGTGCGCATGGCGCACCGTTTTTTATTGGCTCAATGACGGGTGCCGAGTAATTCGATCTCGAATACCAGTGGCGTATACGGCGGGATCAGCTCGCCGGCACCGTCGCCTCCATAGGCTTGGGCCGATGGGATCACGAGGCGCCATTTGGCCCCGACCGGCATCTGCTGCAACGCGCTGCTCCAGCCGCTGATCACACTGTCCAGGCGAAACCACTGGGGTTGTGTGCTCTGATCGAAGACCGTGCCATCGGGCAATCGTCCAACGTAGTTCACCTGGACCTGATCATTCGCGCCAGGCTTGTTACCAGTGCCGGGTGTCAGTTCCGTGAGCAGGATGCCATCGGCCAACTCGCGCACCCCTTTCACGGCTTTTTCCTTGGTTAAAAACTGCTGCTCGGCGGCGAGCGCCTTTTCGCTTTTAGGCGCTTGGGCGTCGGCTTCGGCCTGCGCTTCGTGCTCGGCAAGAATCTGTTCGATGCGCGTGTTATCCAACGCCAGCGGCTTGCCTTGATAGGCTTGCTTGAGGCCGTCGATCAAGGCCTGGATCTGCAGGTCCGGGACTTCCTGGCGCAGGCGCTCACCGAGGCTGGCGCCCAGGCTGTAGGCGAGGTCGTGCTGGTCTTGGGGCGTGGTTTTTGACGGTGATTGCTCGCTCGCATTGGCCGTGGAAATCGCCAGGCCCAGCACAAGGAAAAGGTAACGCAACATGGGCATTCTCCTGCCGAAAGTGCGACGGATTATGCCAGTGCGAGTGCGTAAAAAGTGCCGCGTGTTTTCGTTATATCGATAAGAATTTTCGCACGTTGCAACGCAACGCAAACGATACTGTCAACATGCCCTAGCGGCGGTAAGAGCAGAGGGCTAGTATGAGCCGCACCCACGTCAGCCAGGAGGTAAACCATGTCGGCCAAACAGAAGCCTGTAAATACCCCGTTGCATTTACTCCAACAATTGTCGGGCAGCTTGCTCGAACATCTGGAAAGCGCATGTTCCCAAGCGTTGGCCGATGCAGAAAAACTGCTCGCCAAGCTGGAAAAACAACGCGGTAAAGCGCAAGAAAAGCTGCACAAATCCCGCACCAAACTGCAAGACGCCGCCACTGCCGGCAAGGCCAAGGCACAAGCCAAAGCCAAAGACGCGGTAAAAGAACTCGAAGACCTGCTGGATGCTCTCAAGGATCGTCAAGCTGAAACCCGCACCTACATTTCCCAACTCAAAAAAGATGCTCAAGAAAGCCTGAAACTGGCCCAGGGCGTTGGTCGTGTGAAGGAAGCCGTAGCTAAAGTGCTGGGTGCCCGTGCTCCGGCTAAAGCGCCAGCCAAGCCAGCGGCTAAAACCGCTGTTGCAAAACCAGCCGTGAAGCCAGCGACCAAAACTGCTGCTGCAAAGCCAGCCGTGAAGCCAGCGACCAAAACTGCTGCTGCAAAGCCAGCCGCGAAGCCAGTTGCTAAAACCGCTGCTGCGAAACCAGCCGCGAAGCCAGTTGCTAAAACCGCTGCTGCGAAACCAGCCGCGAAGCCAGCGGCTAAAACCGCTGCTGCGAAACCAGCCGCGAAGCCAGTTGCTAAAACCGCTGCTGCGAAACCAGCCGCGAAGCCAGCGGCTAAAACCGCTACTGCGAAACCAGCCGCGAAGCCAGTTGCTAAAACCGCTGCTGCAAAGCCGGCCGCGAAGCCAGTTGCTAAAACCACTGCCGCCAAACCAGCCGCCAAACCTACTGCTGCAAAACCGGCTGCAAAGCCAGCCGCCAAGCCAGTTGCAAAGCCTGCTGCTGCGAAACCAGCACCGGCCAAGCCAGCAGCACCTGCTGCTACCCCGGCAGCGACCACCGCTCCAACCGCATCGGCCAGCAGCACCCCTGCACCGGTAGCGCCAAGCACCACCCCAACCAGCGCTTCCTAAGTGCCGGTGATCATGACGCGCAGCTGCTGCAGCGCGTCATGGTCAAGGTTGGCGGCATCCTCAGCCGCCAGTCCTTCCAACCACCGCGGTTGAGTCATCTCCCCTTTCGGCCATGCCTGCGTCAACGCTTCCAGGCGCGTCAGCAATTGCCGTTCGGCATCCAGTTCCAGGGCTTTGACCCGCTCGCGCAGCGCCGCCAGTTGCTCATCCTGCTGCACCTTGGCACGCCATTGCACACGCAACTGCCGCAAGGGTTCGATCACCTGCGCCTGCCACGGCCGGGCCAGCTGTTGCAGGGTGCGCATACGCTCCGGCTCAAGTGCCACGCCCCGCTGTTCCAGCCACGCGCCGCAGAGCAACAGGCACACGTCCGCCCCTTGCTCCTGCAAGCGCAGGCAGGCGGCTTCGACGCCCGGGCGGGCGTAAGTCGAGAGAGCAAAGCTCCACAGGTCAGCGTTCATATTCACACCCAAGCCAGCGGCCAACGAAGCTGGTAGACTCCGCCGCCATTATGATCCGACTTCAAAGCCTAACATTACAGCGTGGCCCGCAACGTCTTCTCGAAGACGCCGAGCTGACCCTGCACGCCGGTCACAAAGCCGGCCTGATCGGTGCCAACGGCGCCGGCAAATCCACGTTGTTCGCCCTGTTGCTGGGTGAGCTGACCCCGGATTCCGGGGACTGCTTGCTGCCGGCCGACTGGCGCATCGCCCATATGCGCCAGGAGATCGACACCCTGGACCGCATCGCGATCGACTACGTGCTCGATGGCGACCTGCGCCTGCGCCAGGTGCAGCACGACCTGGCCGAGGCCGAGAAAGCCCAGGACGGCGCCGCCCAGGCCCGCCTGCACGCGGAACTCGACAGCGCCGACGGCTACACCGCCGACGCCCGCGCCCGCAAGATGCTTGCCGGTCTTGGCTTCACCAACGAACAGATGGATCGTCCGGTCGCCGACTTCTCCGGTGGCTGGCGCATGCGCCTTAATCTGGCCCAGGCGCTGATGTGCCCCTCGGACCTGCTGCTGCTCGACGAACCGACCAACCACTTGGACCTCGATGCGATCCTGTGGCTGGAGGACTTCCTCAAGAGCTATCAGGGCACCTTGCTGCTGATTTCCCACGACCGGGACTTCCTCGACGCCGTGGTCGACAACATTGCCCACGTCGAACAGAAGAAGATCACGCTCTACCGTGGCGGCTATACCGCGTTCGAACGGGCGCGTGCCGAGCGCCTGGCCCAGCAGCAGCAGGCGTTCGAGAAGCAGCAGGCGCAGCGCGCGCACATGGAAAGCTACATCGCCCGGTTCAAGGCCCAGGCCACCAAGGCCCGCCAGGCCCAGAGCCGGATCAAGGCCCTGGAGCGCATGGAAGAACTGTCGGCGGCCCACGTCGATTCGCCGTTCGACTTTGTGTTCCGCGAATCGGTGAAAATCTCCAGCCCGTTGCTGGACCTCTCGGATGCCCGCCTGGGGTATGGCGAGAAAACCATCCTGGAGAAGGTCAAGCTGCAGCTCACCCCAGGTGCGCGCATCGGTTTGCTCGGCCCGAACGGCGCGGGCAAGTCGACGCTGATCAAGAACCTGTCGGGCGAGCTGCAACCCCTGGCCGGTCGTTTGACCCGTGGCGAGAACCTGGTGGTGGGCTACTTCGCCCAGCATCAGTTGGACTCCCTCGACGCCAAGGCCAGCCCGTTGCTGCACCTGCAACGCCTGGCGCCGACCGAGCGCGAGCAAACCCTGCGCGACTTCCTCGGTGGCTTTGACTTCCGTGGCGCGCGCATCGATGAGCCGGTGCTGAACTTCTCCGGCGGCGAAAAAGCCCGCCTGGCCCTGGCGTTGATTGCCTGGGACCGCCCGAACCTGCTGCTGCTCGACGAACCGACCAACCACCTCGACCTGGAAATGCGCCTGGCGCTGACCATGGCCTTGCAGGAGTTCAGCGGTGCGGTCCTGGTGGTGTCTCACGATCGCCACTTGCTCAAGAGCACCACCGACAACTTCCTGCTGGTAGCGGATGGCAAGGTCGAAGAGTTCGACGGCGACCTGGACGACTACGCCCGCTGGCTCACGGACTACCGCCTGCGCAATGCGCCGGTCAGCAACACCCCGGTCAACCCGGACAAGACCGATAAGAAAGCCCAGCGCCAGGCCGCTGCCGCACTGCGCCAGCAGTTGGCGCCGCACAAGCGCGAAGCCGACAAGCTTGAGGCCGAGTTGGGCAAAGTGCACGAGCGCCTGGCCAAGATCGAAGCCAGCCTGGGCGATAGCGCCGTGTACGAGGCTGCGCGCAAGGATGAGCTGCGCGACCTGCTGGCCGAACAGGCCAGGCTCAAGGTGCGCGAAGGGCAATTGGAGGAAACCTGGATGGAAGCCCTCGAACTGCTGGAAACCCTGCAAGCGGAGCTGGAGGCGCTGTCCTGATGGAAGCCTTGCAACTGCCGTTGCCTGCGCAATGGATCGAGCCTGTATGGATCGGCGTGCAAATCCTGCTGATCCTGCTGGCCGGCTACCTCGCCCAGCGGTTTGTCGCCAAGGGCCTGACGCGCCTGGGTGAGCGCTACCCGTTTCCGCCACAACTGCTGATGCCCCTGCGTGGCGGATTGCGCTGGCTGATCATGGGCAGTGCGTTGATCTTTGTGCTGGGCCGGCTGGGTGTGTCCGCCACGGTGTTGTGGACCGCGCTGTCGGGGTTTGTCGCAGTGGCGGCAGTGGCGTTCTTCGCCATGTGGTCGGTGTTGTCCAACCTGCTGTGTGCGATCCTGATCTTTACCGTCGGACCGTTTCGCCTCGGTGACATCGTCGAGTTGGTGGATACCGTCGACAAGCCCGGCGTGAAGGGCAGGGTAGTGGCGATCAACTTGCTCTACACCACACTGATCGAAGTGGAAGCGGCAGGCACCGACAGCGCCATCGTACAGGTGCCTAACAGCCTGTTCTTCCAGCGCTCGGTGCGGCGTTGGCCCGGCACCCATGTGTTCCCTGGCGACCGCTAGCATTTACCGCGTGTAAAAATCTATAGCCAGCCTCTGCTCGGCGGAGTTAGCTTAAGGCCCGACAATCGCTGACTCTTCCCCGAGGTGTGCTATGGCACTCGACACGTGGCTGGCCTTTTTCCTGGCCAGTTGGATCATCTCCCTTTCCCCTGGCGCCGGCGCCATCGCTTCGATGTCCAGCGGCCTGCAATACGGCTTCCTGCGCGGTTACTGGAACGCCATTGGCCTGCAACTGGGCCTGGCCATGCAGATTGCCGTGGTAGCGGGCGGTTTGGGTGCCATTCTGGCGGCGTCGTCGACCGCGTTCTATGCGATCAAGTGGTTTGGCGTGGCGTACCTGGTGTACCTGGCCGTCAAGCAATGGCGTGCCTTGCCCATGGACATGGCCGATGACGCGGCGATACGCCCGCTCGGCAAGCCGATGGCGATGATGTTCCGTGGTTTCCTGGTCAACGCCAGCAACCCCAAGGCCCTGGTGTTCATGCTGGCGGTGCTGCCGCAGTTCGTGAATCCCCAGGCGCCGTTGCTGGTGCAGTACCTGATCATCGGTGCGACGATGATCAGCGTCGATATGATCGTGATGGCGGGGTACACGGGGTTGGCGTCGAAAGTCTTGCGCCTGTTGCGCACGCCCAAGCAGCAGAAGCGTGTGAACCGCACGTTTGCCGGCTTGTTCGTGGGGGCTGCGGGTTTCCTGGCCAGCTTGCATCGCGCAACGGCGTAAACCTCGGTACCTCTGAAGAAACCGAGTTAAAAGTGTGGGAGGGGGCTTGCTCCCGATGGCGGTGTCTCAGTTACAGCTAAGCTGACTGACACCCTGCTATCGGGAGCAAGCCCCCTCCCACATGGGTTGTGTGTTTCCAAAGGATTACCCTTCAGCGCAGGATCTTCGGCGCTTCATCCCTTGGCAGGTTATTGCGCAACACCGGCTGGCCAGGCTCTTGATAGCCGCCGCCCAACTGTTCCGCCAGTTGCCGTGCCACGTCCTCACCCAGCGCCTTCGACACTTCCTTCACCACCCGCGGCCGGTTCAGGCTCACGCGTATGTCGCGGCTGTTCACCAGCTTGGTGTCCTGGCCTTCGCCCATGGCGGTAAACGCCGAGGTGATTTCGTAGGTGCGGGTGTTGATCAGGCTGAAATCCGCCACCAGCGTCAGGCCCAGCACCGCCGAGTAGCTGTTGGTGTGGTCCAGGGCGTTGATGTCCTGGGTGAAGTCGATGTCTGACAGCGTACCGAACAGCACATAGTCCGCGCCCTTGAAGTGACCGGCCTTTATGCGCTTGATCACGTCATAGACGTCACCCTTGGCATCGGCGGTGTAGGGCGTGCCCTGCACCAGCTGGAACTGGCGGGACTTGAGAATCTCCCCCTTGATATCACCGCTGAACTTGCGCAGCTCGGTTTGTTCGATGTAGCTGCTACGGCTCTCGTACTCGCTGTAGTTCGATGCACCGCTGGCGTTGTAGCTGCTTGCCTGGAAGTTGTTGCTGGCCGAAACCTGGTGGATGTACTCCTCGACCTGCGCCTGGTAGGCCAGGTCGGTCACCGCAATCTTGGGTGCAGCCGAGGCGCCAAAGGCGCACAACAGGCCGATCAAACCGATCCATGCACGCATTGCCTAGCGCTCCGTGGTCTTGCGGATTTCTTTTTCGTCCATCCATTCGGCCAGGCCGCTCTCGACGTCGATCAGCTGCAGGCTGAACTTGTAGAACACGTCCTTGTAGTCCGAGCTGCGCTTGACGATGGAACTGATGGAGCCTTCCAGGCGGTACTTGGCGGCGACCATGTTGCCGGTCTTGCTGACGCTGGACTTCTTGTACAAGCCGCTCTGGTTCTGCAGCTTGAGCTGGTCGACCTGGCTTTGCATGTCGGTGTTGTCACTGGCGAAGCGTGCGGTGCCGGTCTTCATCAGCTGGGTCTTGATCGACGTGGTGATCTCACGGGTGTCGATGTACTCGCTGGTCTTGTTCTTCACGTCATACACCTGCACCACCGGGCGGCCTTGCAGGATGCCGGACTGGGCGAGGGAGCGGGTCATGCTTTCGGCGATCATCTGCAGGTCGGTGGAGCCGAACTCGTTGGTCACCAGTTCCACGGCCTTGGTGTCGCCGTAGCTGATGTTTTTACCACCCAGTACCGGGGAGGTATTCGCGCAGCCGCTGGCCAGGACGGCAACCACGGCGAGAATCGAGAAGCGTGCAAGCATGGGGAAATCTCTCAGCAGCAAAAAGAATGAACGGCTCAAGGGGTTTTGACTTCAAGGCGGAAGTCCGCGGCCTGGGGCACATTGGCAATGGCGGGCAGGAAGGTCGCCTGGTTGGCGTACAGGTTCAGCACTTTCCAGGTCTCTTCATCGCCCACCGGGAAACCATCGGCGCCCAGCCAGGCGAAGCGGTAATACATCATCTGGTTACTGCTGGTGATATTGCTCAGTTGCACCTTGGCGGTGAGGAAGCCGTTCTCGCGGGCCACACGAATGGCGCCGACCGCGATGCCCTTGAACTTGCCCATCACCACGATCTTGCTCGCGGCGCTGCCAGGCTCCGGTGGTGGCGGGGTGGCGCAGCCGGCAAGCAGGACCAGCGCCAGTGCGCCGAGGATAAAGTGACGCATAGGGTGCTCCTTAAGGTTGTTTGAGGGCGATGGCCTGGGTTGTCGTGCCGGGCAGCACATGGGCGGCGAGGCCACCGGCGAACACTTGGTTGCCGACCACGCGCAGGGTGATCACCTGGTAGCGCTGGTCGGCCTTGATCGTTACCAGCGTGCCACCCAGGGCGTTGGGCAGGCTGACCTGGTGTTCACCACGCTTGAGGCGCAGACGCGTGACTTGGGTCATGTCCGGCAGGGTGCGCCAGGTGCGGGTGTCGGCGCCTTCGGTCACGGCCGAGGCGATACCCAGTACCAGGCCTGCCATGGGGTTGGTCTTGTTCAGGTTGTTCTGCGCCACACCACGGCTTACCGCACGCACGGTAGTGCGCAGGATGATGCCTGGCATGTCGTCACGCAGGGCGCGGCGGGACATGGCCGTGGTGCTGTTGAGCGCCGTGAGGTTCTGTTGCTGGCCGTCGACACCGATCTGGGCAAAGGTCGCTGTGGAGGTGTCGGCCTTGATCACCGGGAACGACAGCGGGGTGATCACCAGATTGCCATTGATCGGGATCGGCAGCGGCAGGCGGATCGAGTCGCGGGCGGGGGCGAGGCCGCTCTGCACTACGATCAGCACGTCGGTTTCGTCACTGCCGACCTTGGATTTGTCCAGGTCGAGCAGCGCTTTTTCCAGCAGTGGTGTGTTAGGGCGCAGCTCGACGGCCTTGCGATAACCGGGGGCTGCCAGGTCTTTTTCGCCCAGGGCTTCGTAGACGAAGCCGGCCAGGTAATGGCTGAACGCACTCTGGTAGCTGTTCTTCAGGCCGACCACCTCCGGCGCGTCGAGGGCCTGCACCGGGTAGCCGTGCAGGTCCTTGATCCGGGTGGTCACGCCCTGTTGCTCGGCTTCGTCTTCGCGCTTGAGGTATTCCTTGTCGCGCAGGTCGGCGATCACCGCTTCGCGTTCGTGGGTCTTCTTGATTTCGGTGCGTGCACCGTCGAAGTCGTTCAAGGCCAGCAGGTTCAGGGCCATCTGCGTGGTCAGCATGACTTTTTCGTAGTCATAGCCTTCGTAGCGACGCACCTTGTCATTGGCCAGGAAGCTGCCGAACTGGGAAAGGTATTTTGCGCTGTCGAACTTGACCGACTCTTCCCACTTGTAGACTTGCAGGTCGGCGCTGCGCCAGGCGGTCTGGCTGCCGGTCAGGTCGCCCTTGGCCCGCAGCAACTCGCCCTTTTCGAAGAAATACAGCAGGTCTTTGTCTTCGCCGGTGTTGTTCTTTTCCAGCAGGGTCAGGGCGGCGTCGACATTGCCGGTGGCGAGTTGCTGGTTGGTGGCTTGCAGCTCGGCGTCGTAGCTGCGGAACATTGAACAGCCGCTGAGCAAAGTGACTGCCGCGAGCGCGAGCGGAGGTAAGGCGCGAAAAACCATGTCACTTCTTCCCTGAAAGTAGTCAACCAATATGGTTATTCCTCATAAAACCGAGGAACGAAATTCCCTTTCGCACTAACAGGGCGCGGCATTATAAGCATCGTTACTGGCAAAACAATGGCTTTTTGCCTCGATTGAGCTGACAGCGATGTCAGTAACCCATCTCCAAAATGCCCCGTCCGCCCACACGACAAATCACTAACGCCTTGAGTCAAACCCTTTAACGCTTAACAATGTGTTACTTCGTATTTCCACTTGAGATTCATTCATGACTGGCCCCTTCCGTTTTCTCGCCTGGCTGCTGTTGCCGGCATTGATGTCGTGCAGCTTCAACCTGCTGGCCGCGACTGCCGAGGGCGCTCCACAAGCCCTGCATCTGCTGGACTACATTGGCGCCGACTACCCACCGACGGTAGAGGCGGGCAAGGTGGTGGATGATTCGGAATACCGCGAGCAGGTGGAGTTTCTTGGGGGCTTGCAGGGGTTGGTGGCGGATTTGCCGCAAAAGCCTGAGCGCGCGGAACTGGTGAAGGGGGTCGAGGAACTGCTGGCGGCTGTCACCGCTCATGCAGACGGCGCGACCGTCGCTCGCCAGGCCCGCCAGTTGGGCGCCAAGCTGGCAGTCGCGTATGAAGTCAGCCAAGCCCCGGCCATCACGCCCGACCCAACGCGCGGCGCACCGCTCTACGCCCAGCACTGTTCGGTGTGCCACGGCACTGCCGGTGCCGGCGATGGTCCGGCCGGCGTGGGGATGACGCCGCCTCCGGCCAACTTGACGGATGCTGCGCGCCTGGATCGCCTGAGCCTTTACGCGATCTACAACACCCTGGGCCTGGGTGTCGAAGGCACTGACATGCCGTCCTTTGCTGACCAACTGGACGACCGCCAGCGTTGGGACCTGGCCACCTACATCGCCGGCTTCACCGCCGACCCGGCTGCGGCGAAAAGCGAGCAGCCCTTCAACCTCGCCGACCTGGCCCGCCAGACGCCTAATGAAGTGCTGGCCGCAAACGGCCCAACCGCTGCCGCGACCTTCCGCGCCCAGCGTGCGCAACCGCCGCAGGTCAAGCGTGGCCCGGCGCAGTTGCTCGATTACACCGCCAGCACCCTGGACAAGAGCCTCGCAGCGTTCCGTAACGGTGACCACGAGCAAGCCTATGATTTGTCGGTGGCGGCGTACCTGGAAGGCTTTGAGCTGGTGGAAAGCTCACTGGATAACGTCGATGCCAACGTGCGTAAGGACACCGAGAAGGCCCTGATGGCTTACCGGCAGTCGTTACAGGACGGTCTGCCGATCGAGCAGGTGCAGCAGCGCCTGGACGTGGCCAAGGGCAAGCTCACCGAGTCCGCAGGCTTGCTGGGCAGCGATGGCTTGAGCTGGTCGTTGAGCTACATTTCCGGTCTGCTGATCCTGCTGCGTGAAGGCCTGGAAGCCATCCTGGTGCTGGCGGCGATCCTGGCGTTCCTGCGCAACACCGGCCAGCAATCGGCGGTGCGCAGCGTCAACATCGGCTGGGGCCTGGCACTATTGGCCGGCTTGGCCACCTGGGCATTGGCGGCGTATGTGATTGATGTCAGCGGCGCCCAGCGCGAATTGCTCGAAGGCTGCACGGCGCTGTTCGCCAGTGTGATGGTGCTGTGGCTTGGCGTGTGGATGCACGACCGCCGCCATGCCGCGGCGTGGCAGGACTACATCAAGAGCAGCCTGGTGGGCGGCGGTGGGCGTTTCGGTTTTGCGATATTGGCGTTCTTCTCGGTCTACCGCGAGCTGTTCGAAGTGATCTTGTTCTACGAAACCCTGTGGCTGCAAGCGGGCCCGGCCGGGCACAACGCGGTGCTGGCGGGTGGTGCCACGGCGTTGGTGCTGCTGGTGGGCCTGGCCTGGGTGATCCTGCGCGGTTCGGCGAAACTGCCGCTGGCGCTGTTTTTCGGCATCAATGCGGGGCTGTTGTGCGCGTTGTCGGTGGTGTTCGCCGGGCATGGCGTCAAGGCGTTGCAGGAAGCCGGCATCTTCGGCACGCGGCCAGTGGCGTTCTTTGACTTCGACTGGCTGGGCATCCACGCCGATGCGTACTCGTTGAGCGCACAGGCCGTGGCGATCCTGGCCATTGTGGTGCTCTATGGCCGCAGCCGGCTGGCAGAAAAGCAGCGAGTGGCGGCATAACATGCGCGTATGGATCGATGCAGACGCCTGCCCCCGGGCCGCCAAGGAGCAGGTGGTGAAGTTCGCCCTCAAGCGCCAGTTCGAGGTCGTCCTGGTGGCCGGCCAAAGCCAGATCAAGCCGAGCTTCTCGTGCGTGAAGTTGATCGTGGTGCCCAGCGGCCCGGACGCAGCAGATGACTATCTGGTGGAGCACGCAGTGCCCGGCGAACTGGTGATCTGCAGCGATGTGCCCCTGGCCGACCGCCTGGTGAAGAAGGGCGTCACGGCCCTCGACCCTCGGGGCAAGGAGTTCAGCCCGGCGAACATGAGTGAGCGATTGGCGGTGCGCAACCTGTTTACCGACCTGCGCGAGCAGGGCCAGATGGGCGGTGGACCACCGCCCCATGGGGAGAAGGACAAGCAGGCGTTTGCCAACTCACTCGACAGGATACTGACGCGGTTAATGCGCCAGTCCTGATCCGTTGGAGAGGGAGCCCGGCATCCCCACTAATCGTTCTCGTGAGTCAGCTCCAGCACCCGGTCCACCAGCTTGTTGATGCCTGAGGCCACTTCACTGATGCTCTTGCCGAGCATATAGGCGGGCGTACTGACCAACTTGCGTGCGGTGTCCTCGACAATGTCTTCCACGCTGCATTCCTGGTGGGTGGCGCCCATCTTGTCCAGGGCCGCGGCAGTGTCGGTGTCGTTGCCGATGGTGCAGGTCACGCCCGGGCCGTAGATCTTCGCGGCCAGGGCCGGCGAGATGCAGATCAGCCCCACCGGCTTGCCCGCTTCGGCAAAGGCTTCGGCCAGTTCCAGCACTTGCGGGTTGACGCTGCAACCCGCGCCCTCGACGGCAAAGTTGGACAAGTTCTTCGCCGCACCGAACCCACCGGGTACGATCAGCGCATCGAACTCGTCGGCGTTGGCGTCTCGAATATCCTTAATCTCGCCCCGGGCAATGCGGGCCGACTCCACGAGCACGTTGCGCGACTCGGGCATTTCCTCGCCGGTCAGATGGTTGATCACATGCAACTGGGCGATATCGGGTGCAAAACACTGGACCTGAGCACCGCGCTGATCCAGGCGCAGCAGGGTGATCACGCTTTCGTGGATCTCTGCGCCGTCGTACACGCCGCAGCCGGAAAGGATCACTGCAATCTTTTTGCTCATGGGCATTTCTCCTGGAGTCTTGGCGTTAAATGTCTACTAATTTGTCACCTGTTGCCAATGGGATCTCGCGCTGCTGCACCTAATCTTGATGTAACAAAAATAGACCGGACCAGACCATGGACTTCGTGCCTTACGCGGTACCGTTTTTCATTGCCTTGATTGTGGTGGAGCTGCTCGCCGACCGTTGGCGTGGCCAGCGCAACTACCGGGTGGCGGACGCCATCAACAGCCTCAGCACCGGCGTGCTGTCCACCACCACCGGGCTGTTGACCAAGGGTATGGGGCTGCTGACCTACGCGTTCGCCCTCAAGCACCTGGCGTTGATCGAACTGCCTGCCCACAGCGTCTGGACCTGGGTATTCGCCTTTGTGTTCTACGACTTCTGCTACTACTGGCTGCACCGGATGGGGCACGAGCGCAATATCCTGTGGGCCGCGCACTCGGTGCATCACCAGAGCGAGGACTACAACCTCAGCACCGCCCTGCGCCAGACCAGCACCGGCTTCCTGCTGAGCTGGATCTTCTACCTGCCCCTGGCCGTGCTTGGCGTACCGCTGGTGGTGTTTATCAGCGTGGCGTCCCTCAACCTGTTGTATCAATTCTGGGTGCATACCCGGCACGTGCCCAAGCTTGGCTGGTTCGAGTGGTTTTTCGTCACGCCCTCCAATCATCGGGCCCACCATGCACAGAACGCTCTCTACATGGATCGCAACTACGGCGGTGTGTTCATTCTTTGGGACCGGCTGTTCGGCACCTTCCAGGAAGAAGACGACAACGAGCCGGTGATTTTCGGCGTGACCACACCCTTGGCCAGCTGGAATCCGTTATGGGCCAACCTGCAGTTTTATGCACAGCTTTGGCGTGATGCACGGCGTACCGAAAGTAAGTGGGACAAGCTGCGCATCTGGTTCATGCGCACCGGTTGGCGCCCGGCGGACGTGAAGGCCAAATACCCCGTGGCCAAGCCGGATTTGAGCCAGTTCCGCAAATTCGACGTGCCACTGGACGCGCGCCAACAGGTCTACATCGCCCTGCAGTTCGCGGCGTATGTGGGGTTTGGCAGCTATTTGATGAATGTCGGCGAGGGTCTGCCCAGCGCAGCGCTGATTGTCGGCTGGGGGGCGATGGCGCTTGGATTGTTCACCCTGGGGGTAGCCCTGGAGAATCGCCCGTGGGCGTTAAAGGCAGAGCTGATACGCCTGGCGCTGAATGTGCCGTTGGTGTGGCTGGCGCCGGTGGTCGGGCTGTGGCCGGCCAGCAACCTGGGCTGGCTGGGCCTGGTGAGCTACAGCCTGCTCAGCGTGATTGGCCTCTACTGTTGCAGGGGCCGGCTTACTCGACTGGTGTCTTAGGCGCTTCTACCGGGACGGGCTCGGTGGCGGCGAGCCGCGCCTTGGCATCGGCACAGGCCTGGCGGGCGATACGGGCGTTCTTGAAGCGGCGGCGCAGCCACAGGCCAAAGCCCAGCAGCAGCAAGGCGCCCAGTACCCATAGCTCGTATTTCTTGACGCTGCCCAGCATGCCTTCCAGTACCGCGCCGAAATGATAAGCCGCAGCGCCCAGGGCCGCCGCCCAGATTGCAGCACCTATACCGTTGAGGATCAGGTAGCGCAGTGGCGGGTAGCCTGACAGGCCGATCGCAACAGGCATTACCGTGCGTAAGCCGTAGACAAAGCGGAAGCTCAGCACCCAGATATCCGGGTGCTTGCGGATATGTTCCAGGGCCTTGTCGCCCATCAATTGCCAGCGCGGCTTGCGCGCCAACAGTTTGCGGCCGTGCTTGCGCCCCATGTAATACCAAAGCTGGTCGCCGGCGTAGCTGCCGAAGAAGGCAACGACCACCACCAGGTTGATATCCATGTACCCACGGAACGCCAGGAAGCCTGCGAGAACCAGGATGGTTTCGCCTTCGAAGAACGTGCCTAGGAAGAGGGCAAAGTAGCCGAAGTCATGCAGAAATTGTTGAAGCATGGTCTGGGTGCTGGCGAAATGAACGCGCAGCCTACGCCTTCGTGAACATTCATGAAAGTATCGAGATGTGTCACGAAGTGAACAATTCCTACATTAACCGACGAATGCGACTACAGGTCGCATCGTTAAGCACAACTGTCATACCTTCGTCATAATGCCCGCTTATAACTGCAACGCTCGCCCGTGAACCCGGGCTCAGGAGTCTGTCGTGAGCTTTACCCCTGCCAATCGCCTGTTCCCTGCTACCCGCCTGCGCCGTAATCGCCGTGATGATTTTTCTCGCCGCCTGGTTCGTGAAAACGTACTGACGACGGATGATCTGATCCTGCCGGTGTTTGTACTCGACGGTGAAAATCGCCGGGAATCGGTAGCGTCGATGCCGGGTGTAGAGCGTCTGACCATTGATCTGCTGCTTGAAGAGGCGGCGGGCTGGGTCGACCTGGGGATTCCGGCGTTGGCGTTGTTTCCGGTCACGCCGTCTGAACTCAAGTCCCTTGATGCTGCCGAAGCCTGGAACCCGGACGGTATCGCCCAGCGCGCCACCCGCGCCCTGCGCGAGCGTTTCCCGGAGCTGGGGGTGATCACCGACGTGGCGTTGGACCCGTTCACCACCCACGGGCAGGATGGCATTCTTGACGAAGACGGCTATGTTCAGAACGACATTACCGTCGACGCGCTGGTCAAGCAGGCCTTGTCCCATGCGGCAGCAGGCGCCCAGGTGGTTGCGCCGTCGGACATGATGGATGGCCGCATCCAGGCGATTCGCGAAGCCCTGGAACTGGCCGGCCACGTCAATGTGCGGATCATGGCCTACTCGGCCAAGTACGCCAGCGCCTACTACGGCCCGTTTCGCGATGCGGTGGGCTCGGCGCTGAACCTGGGCAAGGCCAACAAGGCTTCGTACCAGATGGACCCGGCCAACAGCCATGAAGCCTTGCACGAAGTGGCGGCGGATTTGGCCGAAGGTGCCGACATGGTGATGGTCAAGCCGGGGATGCCGTACCTGGACATCCTTTACCGAGTCAAAGAGGAATTCAAAGTGCCGACCTTTGTGTATCAGGTCAGTGGCGAATACGCCATGCACATGGCTGCAATCCAAAATGGCTGGTTGAGTGAAGGGGTAATCCTAGAATCCTTGACGGCCTTTAAACGTGCCGGGGCTGATGGCATCCTGACCTATTTCGCCGCCCGCGCCGCCCAATTGCTTAGAGAGCAACAATAGCCCTCACAGGAACATTCGATGAATACCGAAGGACTCTCCGAAGTTGCCGTAAAAGACGCTCACCCGGTGGTGGAACAAGTCACCGAGACCCCGCCGGAGCACGAGCCGGCCGCGCCTGTGGTGGTAGCCGAAGCGCCAGCCCCGGCCCCGGTGGCCGCCGTAGTGACCAATCTGGATGACAGCAGCCTGTACATCCACCGCGAGCTGTCACAACTGCAATTCAACATCCGCGTGCTTGAACAGGCACTGGATGAGTCCTACCCGTTGCTGGAACGCCTGAAGTTCCTGCTGATTTTCTCCAGCAACCTGGATGAATTCTTCGAGATCCGCGTCGCCGGCCTCAAGAAACAGATCACCTTCGCCCGTGAACAAGCTGGCGCGGACGGCCTGCAGCCGCACCAGGCGCTGGCGCGCATCAGCGAGCTGGTGCACGGTCATGTGGATCGCCAGTACGCGATCCTCAATGACATCCTGTTGCCGGAACTGGAAAAGCATCAGGTTCGCTTCATCCGTCGCCGCCACTGGACTACCAAGATCAAGACCTGGGTGCGTCGCTACTTCCGCGACGAAATCGCGCCGATCATCACCCCGATCGGCCTGGACCCGACGCACCCGTTCCCACTGCTGGTGAACAAGAGCCTGAACTTTATCGTCGAGCTGGAAGGTATCGACGCTTTCGGTCGCGATTCGGGCCTGGCGATCATCCCGGCGCCGCGCTTGCTGCCACGGATCATCAAGGTACCCGAAGAGGTGGGGGGCGCTGGCGACAACTATGTATTCCTGTCGTCGATGATCCATGCCCACGCCGATGACCTGTTCCAAGGCATGAAGGTCAAGGGCTGCTACCAGTTCCGCCTGACCCGTAACGCCGATCTGGCGCTGGATTCCGAAGACGTCGAAGACTTGGCCCGCGCCCTGCGCGGCGAGCTGTTCTCGCGGCGCTACGGTGATGCGGTGCGCCTGGAAGTGGCCGACACCTGCCCGAAACACCTGTCGGACTACCTGCTCAAGCAGTTCAACCTGGGCGAGACCGAGCTGTACCAGGTCAATGGCCCGGTGAACCTCACGCGCCTGTTCAGCATCACTGGCCTGGACAGCCATCCGGAGCTGCAATACACCCCGTTCACCCCGCAGATCCCGAAACTGCTGCAAAACAGCGAGAACATCTTCAGCGTCGTGAGCAAGCAGGACATCCTGCTGCTGCACCCTTTCGAGTCCTTCACCCCGGTGGTCGACCTGCTGCGCCAGGCTGCCAAGGACCCGCACGTGTTGGCCGTGCGCCAGACCCTGTACCGTTCCGGTGCCAACTCGGAAATCGTCGACGCGCTGGTAGACGCCGCGCGCAACGGCAAGGAAGTCACTGCGGTGATCGAGTTGCGCGCGCGCTTTGACGAAGAGTCGAACCTGCAATTGGCCAGCCGCCTGCAAGCGGCCGGCGCGGTAGTGATCTACGGCGTGGTGGGCTTCAAGACCCACGCCAAGATGATGCTGATCCTGCGCCGTGAAGCCGGTGAAATCGTGCGTTACGCCCACCTGGGCACCGGCAACTACCACGCCGGCAACGCCAAGCTCTATACCGACTACAGCCTGCTGACTTCCGACGACGCCTTGTGTGAAGACGTCGGCAAGTTGTTCAGCCAGTTGATCGGCATGGGCAAGACGTTGCGCATGAAGAAGCTGCTGCACGCGCCGTTCACCCTCAAGAAGGGCATGCTCGACATGATTGCCCGCGAGACCCAGTTCGCCCTCGAGGGCAAACCGGCGCACATCATCGCCAAGTTCAACTCGCTGACCGATCCGAAGATCATCCGCGCGCTGTACAAGGCCAGCCAGTCCGGCGTGCGTATCGACCTGGTGGTGCGTGGCATGTGCTGCCTGCGTCCGGGCATTGTCGGCGTGTCGCATAACATCCATGTGCGCTCGATCATCGGCCGCTTCCTGGAACACACGCGGGTGTTCTACTTCCTTAACGGCGGCGAGGAGCAGATGTTCCTCTCCAGTGCCGACTGGATGGAGCGCAACCTCGACAAGCGCGTGGAGACCTGCTTCCCGGTCGAGGGCAAGAAGCTGATCATGCGGGTCAAGAAGGAGCTGGAAAGCTACCTCACCGATAACACCCACAGCTGGAGCCTGCAGTCGGATGGCCGTTACGTGCGTAACACGCCGACCGGCAACCAGAATCCGCGCAGCGCCCAGGCGACGTTGCTGGAAAAGTTGGGTAGCCCGATTCTGTCGGTGAACTAACAGACAACACGCTCTGAAAATGTGGGAGGGGCGGTGCGACGACTCGACTTGCTCCCGATTGCGGTGGTTCAGTCAAAGTATTCGCGACTGACACACCGTAATCGGGAGCAAGTCGAGTCGTCGCACCGCCCCTCCCACATTTGTTTTTGCAGTGTTCATGAGATCGGGTTAGCGCAGGTTCAGGCTGAACCCCACCCGCGTCAGCCACTCCGCTTCCTGGGCGAAGTCCGCCTGGGTCAGCTGGTTCTCATCCAGCCAGCCTTTGGGGAATACGACATCCAGGCTGTCGCCATTGGCACGCAGGGTTACCTGGGGCATCTGCTGGGTGCCACGAATGTGGTGGAACAGGATCGCGAAGCGCAGCAGCACGCACAGGCGGATCAGCTTGATGCCTTCATCGCCGAACTCGGCAAACTTGTCCTTGGGAATATTGCGACGATGGCCGCGCACCAGCAGCGCGAGCATCTGCTGGTCTTCCCGGGAGAAACCCGCCAGGTCGGAGTGCTCGATCAGGTAGGCGCCGTGCTTGTGGTAGTGGTAGTGGGCGATATCCAGGCCCACTTCATGCACCTTGGCCGCCCAGCCGAGCAGTTCGCGCCATACGCCGTCTTCCAGGTCCCAGTCTTCGGCGACCTGATCGAACGCATGCAGGGCTTTACGCTCCACGCGGGCTGCCTGCTCCTGATCGACGTGATAGCGCTCCATCAGCGACGTTAGCGTGCGCTCTCGTACGTCTTCATGATGATGGCGGCCCAGCAGGTCATACAGCACGCCTTCGCGCAGGGCGCCGTCACAGTGGTCCATGCGTTGCAGTTCGAGGGCGTCGAAGATCGCCTCGAGAATCGCCAGGCCGGCCGGGAAGATGGTGCGACGGTCGGGCTTGATGCCGTCGAAGTCGATCTTCTCGGCATCCCCCAGCTTGAACAGCTTGCGCTTGAGCCAGGCCAGGCCTTCGGCGTTGACCTCGCCGGTGCCATGGCCGCCGGCCTTGAGCGCCAGGCCGATGGCACGGATGGTGCCGGACGAGCCGATGGCTTCATCCCAGGTCAGGCGGTGCAGGGCGTGCTCGATGCTCATGATCTCCAAACGCGCTGCCGTGTAGGCCTGGGCGTAGCGCGCCGGGGTGATCTTGCCGTCCTTGAAATAGCGTTGGGTATAACTGACACAGCCCATCTGCAGGCTTTCGCGCAGCAGCGGTTCGAAGCGCTGGCCGATGATGAACTCGGTACTGCCGCCGCCGATGTCCGCCACCAGGCGCTTGCCGGGGGTATCTGCGAGTGTATGGGACACGCCGAGGTAGATCAGGCGTGCTTCTTCGCGGCCGGAGATGACTTCTACGGGGTGGCCGAGGATTTCCTCGGCGCGACGGATGAATTCGCCCCGGTTACGGGCTTCGCGCAGGGCGTTGGTGCCGACGATTCGCACGGCGCCCAGGGGCATGCCGTTGATCAGCTGTGCAAAACGCTTGAGGCAGTCGAGCCCGCGTTGCATGGATTCTTCATTGAGCTGGCGCTCATCGTCGATCCCGGCAGCCAGTTGCACTTTCTCTCCGAGCCGCTCAAGGATGCGGATTTCGCCGTTCTGGGCCTTGGCCACGACCATGTGAAAGCTGTTGGAGCCCAGGTCGATGGCGGCGATCAGGGACAGATTCTTGGCTTGGGATTGCGGCATGGTTTGGGGGTCTCGGTCGATAACCTTGCCATCGTGCCACGATCGATCGCTGGAGCCAACGCGTAGTAACAGAGGATTTTTCCTCGTATACCTATAAGTGCTTTCTGCGTGGCACGTAGGACCGGCCCACAAATGATGTATTACAAAGCCAGAAAGCACTGGATTTTGTACTGGCTATTCTTGGTTTTATTGAGTGTGTCGATAAGTCTTACGCCGTTTTATGTTTGTCCTAACTTGCTGTGTCCCTGTTCGTATACATGGGGTTGTTTTTTAGAGTGGAGATAGGGATCACTCTTACATGAGGTGTCATTTTTTCCGGTTTTATTATTCTCTTGGAATATGAATACTCACGTTCGGCACCTGTCCCGGGTGGTGTTTATAGGTCGGAGCTTCAAGGACGAGATATTCATATGCGCACCAGGCGTGACGCAGGGGAGGTGTTCTGATCATTCAATAACTGGCCAGCCTATGGTCATTGCTATGGATGAAAGTTAGATGAAGAAGAATTACCCAGTAGTGGCGGGCCTATGCCTCGTCGTTGCGAGCCTGACTGTCCAGGCTGCCGATGTACGTGTAAAAGGCGCGATCGCTCCAGCCAGTTGCAGTTTTACACTCACCCGCTCGGTCATTGACTATGGAACTATTCACCCGAGCAGCCTGAGTCCGACAAGTTATACCAAGCTGGATAAGAAGAGTGTTCCATATACGGTGAGGTGCAGTGGTCAGTCTAAAATAAAAGTGGGTATCAAGAGCGTTGATAATCGAGCTGGCTCGAGAATACCAGGCATGATGCTGGGGCAGTTTGGCGGGAACTATAAGGATCTCTACAATTTTGGTCTGGGGGCCACTTCCAGGGGGCAGAAAATCGGAGGTTATGTAGTGCATCTTCGAAATTCTGTAGCTGACGGCAAGTCGGTAGGGATTGTTAGCTCGGAAAATAACGGCGTACGATGGGAACCAAACAGTACCCAGGCAGTAGGCCACACTGCCAATATAGCCAGTTGGCGTGCGGGGAATGTGTATGCGCCTATATTGGTTAATGCTGTTTCCGGCAATGTTGAAGTTCAAGCCGTCATCAACAAGACGTCCGAACTTGATATGAGCAACCAGATCAACCTGGACGGCCATTTCACCCTGGAGTTGCGCTACCTCTAGGCTTCTCCACACAGGTATCCATGGCGTGCTGACTATGAAGTGTCAATCAGCACGTGTCTCTTTGGCTATTGTCGATGATTGCTATGAAGAAGATTATTTCGTTATCAGGTATGTTTCTCGCTATGCTGGGTTTGAGTGCGCAAGCTGCGGACTTACGAGTGAGAGGCTCCATTGCGCCTGCCAGTTGCAGTTTTACTATTGTTAATTCAACGATAGATTACGGTCGGATTGATCCTAGGTCACTGAGTGCTACTAACTACACCAAACTGGCCAAAAAGGGGACGCCTTACACCGTCAGGTGTGCATCGCCCACGTTTGTTGGTATTAAGGCACAGGATAACCGCGCGTCCAGCAAGGTGCGCGGCATGATGGTGAGTCAGTACAATATTACTTATAACGATGATTTCAATTATGGTCTTGGGTTTACCTCGAAGAATGAAAAAATCGGCGGCTACGTGGTTTTCATGGAAAACAACATTGCCGATGGTAAAACTGTACGGGCTGCGCGGTCTAATAATAATGGCGCGAGTTGGGGGATCACCGATCCTGTCTTGGGGCAGTCAGCCAACGTTGGAAGTTGGCGTACGAGCGCCAGCTATTCGCCGATTAAAATAACCGTCGTCTCGGGGAATTTGAATGTTCAACCAGTGATCAATAAAACCTCTGCGCTGAGCATGAATAACGAAATAAAACTTGATGGCCATACAACCCTGGAATTGGTCTATCTCTAAAAGCTTCCAGGCGATTCAGGTCGGCTTGCAGTCTCTTTGGCGGCAGCCCACCTGATTCGGCGTGTTTCGTTATTGCTGTGAAGGAAGTGTTGATGCTTGTTTCTACAAGAAAAAAATCTATTCTGGCCGGTTGTTTGTGTCTCGGTTTTGTTTTCTGCCGTGCCGCGTATGCAGACGGCATGGAACCGGAAACAACAGTTGTCATTCTCAATGAGGCGGATGGTGAAGTCAGCATCAATGTCACCAATACGGACCCAAGTCCTGCCCTGCTTCATTCAGTTATCGAAGATATACCGGAAGACCCGGAGCCTTTAGCCGTCATTACTCAGCCCGTTGCGCGTGTCGATAGCGGTGAGCGGCAAATGGTCAGGGTTATGGCAATCAATAAGGAGCCTCTCAAAACCCAACGTTTGAAGCGCATTACGTTTGAAGGTATTCCCCAGGCACAACCCGGCTCGGGCGCGACAATTGGTATCAGCCTACGGCAAAACCTGCCGCTCATTCTCCACCCCAAAGGTTTACCCCAACATCATGCACCGTGGGAACTGCTGACCTGGAGCCTTCACGGCAATACCTTGAGCGCACGCAACAACAGCCCCTATGTGGTGCGCCTGGCGGCTGAGGTGGTCTTGAACCCGCAGAAGGTGAATGCGCTTTTGCCGCGTACCTATATCTTGCCGGGCGAAACCCTCAGCGTTGCCGTGGAAAAACGTTCTGCAGCCACGTCGGTCACCCTTATGCCGGCCACGCTCTATGGGTTTTCCGTCGATAGCTACGAGGCTTTGCTCGTAGCGAATCAGCCGTGACCTGCCATGGGAAAAAAAGCCAGCAGGTTTTGTAGCGCCGTACGTGGGCAGCCATCCCGGGCGCCAATAAAACCTGAGGAGGCTTTCAGGCGAAGCGGAATCAGCCTTTCGGTTTGGGCGGTGGTGGTGTCGGGAATGGCCGCTGACGTTTACGCCGCGCCGGCGGCGGTGCTCGGATTTGACCTTGCCACCTTGCAGGCGCGTGGTATCGACCCTTCAGTTGCGCGCTACTTTCAGCAAGCCCCTCGGTTCAGCGAGGGCACGCGCGTCGTCGATTTGACGGTCAACGGTAATCCCATCGGGTTGACTGACGCGCGGTTTAACCATGAAGGCGCGCTGTGTTTCAACCGTGGGCTATTGGATCGGGCGGGACTGCAGATTCCCGCCACGGTGATCGATAAGCAAGTCTCTGCCGCCCAGGCCTGTCATGACTTTATTGCCGAGTATCCGAAAACGGTAGTGACCTTGCGCCCAGGGCGTGAGGAGGTTGTGCTGGTCGTCCCGACCCAGGCGCTGCGCGACATGCAACAAAGCACTGGTCATTACGCCCGGGGAGGTGCAGCGGCGCTGGTCAACTACGATGTCCAAGGCGTCAATGCCCACTCGCGGGGGGATCGAGGGCGCTTTTTATCCGCTTCAACGGAAATGGGTTTCAACGTGGGCGATTGGATCGTCCGCAGTCGTCAGCTCTATCTCTCCAACGATGAGCGTTCGGCGACTGAGCATCTGTATGCATACGCGCAGCGCGATATCGCTCCCTTGGCTTCGACATTTCAGGCAGGCCAGATATCGGCTGATAGCCCCGTGTTCGGTGGTGTTCAACTGATCGGTGCACAGCTGTTTCCTGACGGAATGGAAAACCGCACCAGCAGCAATGGCGTTTTGGTTGAAGGGCGGGCGCGGAGTCAGTCGCGGGTGGAAGTCCGGCAGTCCGGCGCATTGATTTATACCACTCTCGTCCCGGAAGGGCCGTTCACCTTGCGCAATTTGCCACTGCTCAATGGCACCAGCGACCTCGACGTCAGGGTTATCGAAATCAAGGGGGGGCAACACAGTTTTATCGTGCCGGCCGCCTCGTTCCGTGGATCGGTTCCGATTAAATCGGGATATACCGCTGCAATAGGGAAGGTGCGTGATGTGGATCGAAGGGGCGCCGCCGAGCCTCTGTTGGCGATGGCCAGCGGAACGTGGGCGTTAGGGGAGGACGCGGCCCTCAGTTCGGGAGTTCAGGGCACGGACAACTACCACTCGGTGGGCCTGGCGTTGGACAGCAGCTTTGACCAGCGGTTTTCACTGGGATTGCGCAATAACCTTTCCCATGACCGTAAGCAAAAGGTACGCGGTTCGCGTAGCGGCGTTTCGTTTGGCAGTACGCTGCCGGGCAACGTCCAGATGAACTTGAGCGCCACTCGCCAGACGTCGGGTTACCGGGATGTGCTCGAAGCTGTTGGCGGCGAGCCCGGCGAGGTACAGGGCGCGCGCGCCAGGCACCAGTACACGGCAGGCTTCAGTTGGTCAGACCCTCAATTGGGTGGCTTCGCTGTCGGTTATTCCCGTTCGACTCATTTCGACAATCGTACTTCCCAGCATATCTACGGCGCGTGGAACAAAAACTTCAGGCACGCCAATGTTGCGGTGAGCATTGACTCCCAGGTAGGTGCGTCAGGCGACTCCAGAGACAAAAATGATGGCTTGGGCATGCGCTTGCAGATCACTGTTCCACTGGGCAGTGACCGCTCCGTGACCTCGACGGTTCGACGCCAAGGGCGTCATGCCGGTATCGGTACAGCCTACAGCGAGCGCGTGAATGACACCCTGAACTACGAGTTAAGGGGCGAACGCGACCTGAGAGGTACCAGCGATCAGTCGGTGGGTGGAACGCTCAACGCGACGTCTCGTTATACCCAGCTCGGCCTGGGGCTCAATCGAGACTCGTCCAGCACGATCTATAGCGGGCAGCTACAAGGCGCCGTGGTTGCTCACGAGCGAGGCCTGACACTGTCTCCCTACCGTGTAGAGGACACTTTCGGTGTGGCGTCGGTGGGGAATATTCCGGGTGCTCGCATCAGTACCCCTCAGGGGCCCGTCTGGACCGACCGCTGGGGAATGGCCGTGATTCCCGGCTTACCCGCTTATCAGGGCAGCCTTGTCGAGGTGGACGGTAAAAGCTTGCCACGCCAGGTTGATCTCAATAATGGCACGAAGATGCTGGAGGTCGGGCGAGGCTCGTTCAGTACGGTCGAGTTTGAGGTATCGAAGGTTCGCCGGATGCTGGTGCGTGTCAGCGACCCAAGCGGGCGGCCGTTGCCCAAGGGGACGTCGGTGCTTGCCGCCGATAACACGTTCCTGACCACGGTGGTGGGGGACGGAATGATCTTCCTCAACAATATTGAGCATTCCCAGGTACTGACCTTGTCGTCGCCGAATGCGACTCCCTGCAAACTGCAACTCGATCTGGCGGAGCCCAACTATGACGGCCAACTGTATGAAACCTCCTCGGCAGTCTGTCGTTAAGGCTGCCCTTGCCTCGGGACGCTTTCCAGGCGGGGTGGGATTACTGGCGGGTCTCTTGATGATTGCTGACGTTTCGGCGTCGGAATGCCACCTGTCATTGAGCCGGCCGCAGATCGACTACGGGCCGTTGCGCGTCGACACACAGCCCGGACCCCACGGTGTTTCCATCGGTAGACGCACGGTGCACCTCAGCGTGGTTTGCCCTGAGGCGGCGGTGATTGCGCTGCGTTTCCGCGGTGCGCCAGCCGATGCGCAGGGTTTCAGTTTTGGCCATCACGGGCGCTTTGATCTGAGCCTTCGGCAGGCATTGCTGGATGGCCAGGCCGTCGAACTGGTGTCGATGCACAACCGCACTGAACGAGACGGGCAGCTGCGCCCCGGCGGTGTGCTGGTGCCACTGAGGGCCGGGCAGCCAATCGCCGGTCGAGTCTTTTCGGCTCAGGTGCAGGTCGATACCTATCTAGCGGGCACCCACCCCGCCGTGCGCGATAAAACCCTGCTGGAGGGGGGAGGCCGTTTCGAAATGGTGCCCGATGGCTGGGCGATCAGGCGTGCGCTTCGGTAGTGCCGATGAAGTTCGCCAACTCAGCAGTCTGCGGGTTGGCAAACAATACCTTCGGATCGCCGACTTCATGCACCTTGCCCTGGTGCATGAACACCAGCTTGTCGCCCACTTCCCGGGCGAAGCGCATTTCGTGCGTCACCATGATCAAGGTCATGCCGTCCTTGGCCAGTTGGCGCACCACGCTGAGTACTTCATTGACCAGTTCCGGGTCCAGGGCCGAGGTGATTTCATCGCACAGCAGCACCTTGGGCGACATGGCCAGGGCGCGGGCGATGGCAACGCGTTGCTGCTGGCCGCCGGACAGGCGATCGGGGAACGCGTCGAATTTCTCACCCAACCCCACGCGTTCCAGCATTTGCCTGGCCAATTGGGCGGCCTTGGCCTTGGGCACTTTCTGCACCACTTGCGGTGCAAGCATGACGTTCTCACCCACGGTCAGGTGCGGGAACAGGTTGAACTGCTGGAACACCATGCCGACTTTCTGCCGCAGGCTGCGCAGGTCGGCGCGGGCGGCGTCGAGGTATTCGCCATCCACCTCTATCACGCCGTCGTTGATCGATTCCAGGCCATTGAGGGTGCGCAGCAAGGTGGACTTGCCCGAGCCGCTACGGCCGATGATTGCCACGACCTGGCCTTCTTCAACGGTCAGGTCGATGCCCTTGAGGACGTGGTGATCGCCGTAATACTTATGCAGGGCGGAAATTCTAAGCAGAGGCATGCAGTCTCCTTTCCAGGTAGCGCGCACTGAGGGACAAGGGGTAGCAGAGCAGGAAGTAACCGAGGGCCACCAGGCCGTAGACCATGAAGGGCTCGAAGGTGGCGTTGGCGAGCATGCCGCCGGTCTTGGTCAGTTCGGTAAAGCCGATGATTGAAGTGACGGCGGTGCCTTTGACCACCTGCACCGAGAAGCCCACGGTAGGCGCCACGGCGATCCGCAGGGCCTGGGGCAGGATCACGTAGCGCAGTTGTTCAAGCGGATTCAGCGCCAGGCTGGCCGATGCTTCCCACTGGCCATGGGCGATGGAGTCGACGCAGCCGCGCCAGATTTCGGCGAGGTAGGCGCTGGTAAACAGCGTCAAGGCGATCGCGGCCGCCAGCCAGGGCGAAATATCCACGCCGAGCAGGGCAATGCCGAAAAAAACCAGGAACAGCTGCATCAACAACGGGGTGCCCTGGAACAGTTCGATATAGGTGCGCGCAAC
This sequence comes from Pseudomonas sp. CFBP13509, assembly GCF_005233485.1. NCBI lineage: Bacteria > Pseudomonadati > Pseudomonadota > Gammaproteobacteria > Pseudomonadales > Pseudomonadaceae > Pseudomonas > Pseudomonas sp. CFBP13509. The sequence continues at coordinate 73,306 of NZ_QGAA01000003.1, read as the reverse complement.
ATTGCGCGCGAATGCCTTGCGGCTGATGCGCAGGGTCATCACCAGCAAGCCGATCAGGCCGCCGCCGATAAACGCCACGATCGACAGCAACAGCGTCCACTGCAGGCCCGTAAGCAAGTTGCGCACGATGTCCCAGAAGGAAAAATCACTCATCGGCTGTTCCTCATCACAAAGCGGCGGCCGATCCAGTTGAGCAACTGGCGAATCATCAACGCCATGCACAGGTACACCAGGGTGGTCAGGGCATAGGTTTCGAACGCGCGGAAATTGCGTGACTGGATAAAGTTGGCGGCAAAGCTCAGCTCCTCGGTGGCGATCTGCGAACACACCGCCGAACCGAGCATCACGATGATGATCTGGCTGCTCAAGGCAGGCCACACCTTGCCCAGCGCCGGCAGCAGCACCACATGGCGAAACGCTTCGAAACGCGTCATCGCCAGCGCGGCGGCGGCTTCCAGTTGCCCGCGCGGGATGGCCTGGATGCCGGCGCGGATGATCTCCGTGGAGTAGGCCCCCAGGTTGATCACCATCGCCAATACGGCTGCTTGCCACTCGGTGATTTTCAATCCCAGGGAGGGCAGGCCGAAGAAGATGAAGAACAACTGCACCAGGAACGGCGTGTTGCGGATCAACTCGACATACACCCCGAAGAACCAGGCAAAGGGCTGGATCTTCCACGCCCGCACCACGGCGCCGACAGTGCCCAGGGCGACGCCCAGGATTGCGCCGATGGCCGTCAGCTCAAGGGTGAACAGCGCGCCGCGCAACAGCAGATCGGTATTGGCCAGCACCGGCACAAAGTCGAATTGATAGGCCATCAATCAGCTCCGCTTCAGAGATCAGCAGGCAATGGCTCTTTGAGCCACTGCATCGCGTTCTTTTCCAGGCTGCCATCGGCCTTGGCCGCGACCAGGATCTGGTTGACCTTCTCCAGAAGCGCCGGCTCGTTCTTGTTCACGCCCACGTACACCGGCGAGTCCTTGAGCTTCACTTTCAGCGCCGGCACGCGTTTCGGGCTGCGCTCGCTGATCGCCACCATGACCACGTTGCCGCTGGCGATCAGGTCGACCTGGCCGGCCAGGTAGGCCGCGATGGTGGAGTTGTTGTCTTCGAAGCGCTTGATGGTGGCTTCCTTCGGCGCTACGGCGGTCAGCTCGATGTCTTCGATGGCGCCACGGGTCACGCTGATGGTCTTGCCCTTGAGGTCGTCGGTGCTGCTGATGGCGGCATCAGGCGGGCCGAACACGGCCAGGTAGAACGGTGCGTAGGCCTTGGAGAAGTCGATGACCTTTTCGCGCTCGGGGTTCTTGCCCAGGCTGGAGATCACCAGGTCGACCTTGCCGGTGGTGAGGAACGGGATGCGGTTGGTGCTGTTGACGGGGGTCAGCTCCAGCTTGACCTTGAGTTGGTCGGCCAGCAGTTTGGCGGTGTCGATGTCCAGGCCACGGGGCTTCATGTCGGGGCCCACCGAGCCGAACGGCGGGAAGTCCTGGGGCACGGCGACCTTGAGGGTGCCACGGGCGACGATATCGTCCAGACCGTTGGCCTGGGCGGGTGCCTGGCTCAGCATCAGGCTGGCAAACAGGGCAGTGAGCAGGGCGCTGCAGCGCTTGGTCATGGCAACTCTCCGAGAAGGGCGAAGGAATTTTCTGGATTTGCTCAGTGCACAGCCCATGCCAGTACGGCGCGGATCGTCTGCGAGGCGCGAGTTTGTTGAGTTTTTGTGGTCTTACTGGTCTGAACAGTTGTGCGGGTTTTCGCACCCTTTTCGAGCGTTGGTAAAACTGCGCGAGCCCCTTTGGGGCGTGGCTTGCCGTGGCTCCTGAATAGCTTTACAACTAGCCGCTCTGTTGACGCAAACCTTGAGTTTTTTATGAATTCCATCGCCCAAGCCGTACCGGAAGCGGCCCTGCAGGCCATCCGCAAACTGATCAAGGAGCAAGGCTTCGGGCCGGGCGATGCACTGCCGTCCCAGCGCGACCTGGCGGTGCAGTTGGGCGTCAGCCGGGCGTCGCTGCGCGAGGCGCTGTCGTCCTTGAGCGCCTTGGGTGTGGTCAGTGTGCAGCCGGGCAAAGGTGTGTTCGTGCAGGCGGTGGAGGATGCGCCGGGCTTTGCCTGGCCTTTTGCAGCCCAGGCCACGCCGCTCGATATCTTCCAGTTGCGCTATGCGCTGGAAGGGTTTGCGGCGGGTTTGGCGGCGGTCACGCTGACGATCGATGAGCTGGACAGCCTGGAAGACAACGTCGAGGCCATGCGCAAGGTGCTCAAGGCCGGCGACTTCGAAGCGGCCGCGCGGCTGGACTTCGAATTCCACCAGCGCATCCTGCTGGCCAGCGGCAACCAGGCGATGGTGAGCATCCTGAGTGCCAGTGCCGAGGTGTTTCTGGAAAGCCAGAAACTACCGTTCATCCGGCCGGAGCGGGCCATGGAAACCTGGCAGGAACATCGCAAGATCCTGCGCGCCCTGGCCCGGCGGGCCAGTGCGTCGGCGCAGAAAACCATGCAGGAACACGTACGCAACGCGGCGTTGCGCACGGGGATTGCCTTCGTGACTCCTGTTGCGCCCTGAGTTGGGCTATGCGCAAACTCATGCGCCATCATAGGAAGACTCAATCAGAGGCGGCTTCCTGAACGGGGGAAGGGCGGCTATGATGGGCAACGTTTTTTTTGCTTACAATCCGGAGACATCCATGAGCAACGATCTTATCAAGCACGTCACCGACGCGACCTTTGAGGCCGAAGTACTCAAGGCTGCTGGCCCGGTGCTGGTTGACTACTGGGCTGAATGGTGTGGCCCTTGCAAAATGATCGCTCCGGTCCTGGACGACATTGCAACCACCTACGAAGGCAAGCTGACCATTGCCAAGCTGAACATCGACGACAACCAGGAAACCCCGGCCAAGCATGGCGTGCGCGGTATTCCTACGCTGATGCTGTTCAAGAACGGCAACGTCGAAGCCACCAAGGTGGGCGCGCTGTCGAAGTCCCAGCTGCAAGCTTTCCTCGACGCCAACATCTAAGCGTCGTCAAAAAGCCCCGCAAATAGCGGGGCTTTTTCGTGAAACAGGGCTAGACGCTCCGAAACTCAGGTGGTACATTCGGCCCCGCACTGGTTTCTCCACTGCCCCCTGCAAGCCGTCGCCGACGCATTCCTTTTCGATTAGTACGCGATCCTGTCGCCTTCTCCGCGGCGCGGCCTCATTAAGCCAAAAGCTTAATTTCCCCCCCTCCATAAATGATTACGTCATTCCTATATGAATCTGACTGAACTCAAGCAAAAGCCGATTACCGACCTGCTCCAACTGGCCGAAGAAATGGGCATAGAAAATATGGCCCGTTCGCGCAAGCAGGACGTGATTTTCTCCCTGCTGAAAAAGCACGCGAAAAGCGGCGAGGAAATCTCCGGTGATGGCGTGCTGGAGATTCTCCAGGACGGCTTCGGCTTCCTCCGCTCTGCAGACGCCTCCTATCTCGCCGGCCCAGACGACATCTATGTCTCGCCGAGCCAGATCCGTCGCTTCAACTTGCGCACCGGTGACACCATCGTTGGCAAGATCCGCCCACCGAAGGAAGGCGAGCGTTACTTCGCCCTGCTCAAGGTCGACACGATCAACTTCGATCGTCCCGAGAACGCGAAAAACAAGATTCTCTTCGAGAACCTGACGCCGCTGTTCCCGACCGTGCGCATGAAGATGGAAGCCGGTAACGGTTCCACCGAAGACCTGACCGGTCGCGTGATCGACCTGTGCGCCCCGATCGGCAAAGGCCAGCGTGGCCTGATCGTCGCACCGCCGAAAGCCGGTAAGACGATCATGCTGCAGAACATTGCAGCGAACATCGCACGTAACAATCCTGAAGTTCACCTGATCGTATTGCTGATCGATGAGCGTCCGGAAGAAGTCACCGAAATGCAGCGCACCGTGCGCGGCGAAGTGGTTGCCTCGACGTTCGATGAGCCGCCGACCCGCCACGTGCAGGTTGCCGAAATGGTGATCGAGAAGGCCAAGCGCCTGGTCGAACACAAGAAGGACGTGGTGATCCTGCTCGACTCCATCACCCGTCTGGCCCGTGCCTACAACACCGTGATCCCGAGCTCCGGCAAGGTCCTCACCGGTGGTGTCGATGCCCACGCCCTGGAGAAACCGAAGCGTTTCTTCGGCGCCGCGCGGAACATCGAAGAAGGCGGCTCGCTGACCATTATCGCCACCGCACTGGTTGAAACCGGTTCGAAGATGGACGAAGTGATCTACGAAGAGTTCAAGGGTACCGGCAACATGGAACTGCCCCTGGACCGTCGCATCGCGGAAAAACGCGTGTTCCCGGCGATCAACATCAACCGCTCCGGCACCCGCCGCGAAGAGTTGCTGACCGCCGACGACGAACTGCAGCGCATGTGGATCCTGCGCAAGCTGCTGCACCCGATGGACGAAGTGGCAGCCATCGAGTTCCTGATCGACAAGTTGAAAACCACCAAGACCAACGACGAGTTCTTCCTGTCGATGAAACGTAAGTAATCACGACGTTTCAGGTCCGAAAAAATGGCGCCCCCAGGGGCGCCATTTTTTTTGTGTCGGTTTTTCGGTCCCTGCAACGGCCAAATGCACCTCGATAAGCTGCCAGCCGCCCTCAGAGCAGGTAGGATGTACGCCTATTTTACGGGTGGCATGGTTAATGAAATTCAAGGATCTTCGGGATTTCGTGCAGCAACTTGAGCAGCGCGGAGAGTTGAAACGTATCCAGATGCCGATTTCACCGGTGCTGGAAATGACTGAGATTTGCGACCGCACCTTGCGTAACAAGGGCCCGGCGCTGCTGTTCGAGAACCCGACCGGTTTTGACATACCGGTGCTCGGCAACCTGTTCGGTACTCCCGAGCGTGTGGCCTTTGGCATGGGCGCCGAGGCGGTCAGCGAATTGCGCGAGATCGGCAAGCTGCTGGCGTTCCTCAAGGAACCCGAGCCGCCCAAGGGCTTGAAGGATGCCTGGTCGAAGCTGCCGATCTTCCGCAAGATCATTGCCATGGCACCCAAGGTGGTCAAGGACGCGGTGTGCCAGGAAGTGGTCATCGAAGGGGATGACGTCGACCTCGCCATGCTCCCCGTGCAAACCTGCTGGCCCGGCGACGTCGGCCCGCTGATCACCTGGGGCCTGACCGTCACCAAGGGCCCGAACAAGGACCGCCAGAACCTGGGGATCTACCGCCAGCAAGTGATCGGCCGCAACAAGGTGATCATGCGTTGGCTGAGCCACCGTGGCGGTGCCTTGGACTTCCGTGAATGGTGCGAGAAGCATCCCGGCAAGCCGTTCCCGGTCTCCGTGGCCCTGGGCGCCGACCCTGCGACCATCCTCGGCGCCGTGACCCCGGTGCCCGACAGCCTGTCCGAATACGCCTTCGCCGGGTTATTGCGTGGCAACCGCACCGAGCTGGTGAAGTGCCGTGGCAACGACCTGCAAGTGCCGGCCACCGCTGAAATCATCCTCGAAGGCGTGATTCATCCAGGCGAGATGGCCGATGAAGGCCCGTACGGCGACCACACCGGCTATTACAACGAAGTCGACAGCTTCCCGGTGTTCACCGTGGAGCGCATCACCCATCGGATCAAACCGATCTACCACAGCACCTACACCGGTCGGCCGCCAGATGAGCCGGCGATTCTGGGGGTGGCGCTGAACGAAGTGTTCGTGCCGATCCTGCAGAAGCAATTCCCGGAAATCACCGACTTCTACCTGCCGCCGGAAGGCTGTTCGTATCGCATGGCCATCGTGACCATGAAGAAGTCGTATCCCGGCCATGCCAAGCGGGTCATGCTGGGTGTGTGGTCGTTTTTGCGACAGTTCATGTACACCAAGTTCGTTATCGTCACCGACGACGACATCAATGCCCGGGACTGGAACGATGTGATCTGGGCCATCACCACGCGCATGGACCCCAAGCGCGACACGGTGATGATCGATAACACGCCGATCGACTACCTCGACTTCGCGTCGCCGGTGTCGGGGCTGGGCTCGAAGATGGGCCTGGACGCTACCCACAAATGGCCGGGTGAAACGACCCGCGAGTGGGGCCGGGTGATCGTCAAGGATGAGGCCGTCACGGCACGTGTCGATGCGATTTGGAAAGAATTGGGAATAGATTGATGCGTGTAACCCTGCAACCTTCCGGCGCCGTGCTGGAGCTGGTCCCCGGCGAGCGAATCCTCGAAGGCGCGCGCCGCCTGGGCTACGAATGCCCCCAGGCGTGTCGCAATGGCGTGTGCCACGTGTGCGCCGCACTGCTGGTGGAGGGCCGGGTGCAGCAAGCCGGTGAAGTGCGCGACCATGGCGAGTTCTACACCTGCATCGCCGAGCCGCTGGAAGATTGCATTGTGTTGTGGGATGGCGTGCTGGCGCCGGGAGAGTTGCCGTTGCGCAAGTTGTCGTGCCAATTGAGCGAGTGCGTGGAAGTGGGCGGCGATGTGTGGCGCGTGCGCCTGCGGGCCCCGGCGGGCAAGGCGGTGCGTTACCACGCCGGGCAATACCTGATGATCGAGCGGGAGAATGGCGAGAAGTCGGCATTTTCCCTGGCGTCGGCGCCCCACGCCGGTCGCGAGCTGGAACTGCATGTACTGGCCCGCGAGGACAGCGCGCGCAACTTGCTGGAGCAATTGCAGCGCAACCAGATGGCGCGCATCGAGCTGCCCTTTGGCGACACCCACCTGGCCGAACTGCCGGACGGGCCATTGGTGCTGATCGCCGCCGGGACCGGCATGGCGCAGATGCACAGCCTGATCGAGCATTGCCGCGCGTCCGGCTTCAAGCACCCGGTGCACCTGTACTGGGGCGTGCGTCGCCCGGAAGATTTCTACGAGATCGAGCACTGGGACCAATGGCTGCAACTGCCCAACCTGTTCCTGCACAAGGTGGTCAGCGACCTGTGTGGTTGGGAAGGGCGCTGCGGCCTGCTGCATGAAGCGGTGTGCGAAGACATTGCTGACCTCAAGGCGGTGCATGTCTACGCCAGCGGTTCACCGGCGATGATCTACGGCACGCTGGATGCACTGGTCGATGCCGGCATGGATGCGCACCAGATGCGCGCCGACGTATTCGCCTACGCCCCGCGGCCCTGACGCAACCGAACTGTGGAGCGGGGCTTGCGCTCGCTCAGAATCGCACTCCGGTCGTGACCATTGCCGCATTGAACCCCAGCAGCACCAGTTCCGCTGCCACCGGCCCGTAATGGGTGCCTACCGACGGGATGATCACCGGCGCCACGCCGAAACGGTTCAGGGGGATCTTGTCACGGTATTTGCCGCGATAGCCCTGGATCGCCCCGCCTGTGACCTTCAGGTACACCGCAGAGTCGGTTATCTCATAGCGCTTGCCTGCGTAGACGTAGTAGGAGCGCTGGCTGAACGAGTTGCGAAACGTCGCCCCGCCATACACCAATCCTGATGCCTCATTGCGCTCCAGGCCGATCAGGTCCTGGTTGTTGTTGTGGTCTTTGTCCGGCGCGAAGTGCCGGGTATAGACGCTGGTCTGCGCGTACCAGAAGCCTTTGTCGTCCTCGGCAGGCGGTGTTTCGCCAGCCAGTGCGGTGGTGGCCTGGGCCAGGAACAGCAGGCCAGGCAGTCGAAATTTCTTCATGGGTGCGACCTCGATAGGCGGTTTGATGGGCGGCTAGGTGGGTCGTGAACGTGCGCGCCAGTTTGACGGCTTGGCGTGCTCCCAGGCTGAACCGGGGCTGAAAGTAGCCGGATTGCCCTGTGCAATCCTGACGAAAGGGCGTCGGGCTTATGCATTCGCTTATGCTTTAAAGGTATTTAATTTGTTACATAAATATCTTTAAGCTATATCTCAACGGACTACCGATTTTCTTCCAATAACCATTAACTGACCGCCACCGCCCGCCAGCCGGATCGATCTTGCGAACTCAGAACACTGACGTTCTGATTCTTGATTCAAAGGGGAGCGGTATGGGGAGCTACACGCAACACGCGCTGTACACAGCGATTTTGTCGGCTAATTTGCTGGCCGCTGTGGGCTTCAATCCTGTCCTGGCGGCCGAAGCGCCCGCCACCGATGCACCCAAACTCGACACCGTGATCGTCACCGGCACCCGCGCCCAGGAGCGTACCGCCAGTGCTTCGCTGTCTCCGATCGATGTGATTTCCGGCGATAGCCTGCGCAGCACGGGCTCTGATGAGTTGGGGGCGGTGCTGGCGCGCCTGATTCCGTCGATCAACTTCCCGCGCCCAAGCCTGGTGGATGGTGCCGAACTGGTGCGCCCTGCGCAGTTGCGCGGCCTGTCACCCGATCAGGTGCTGGTGCTGGTCAACGGCAAGCGCCGCCACACCAGTGCCTTCGTCAACCTGGGCGGTGCGGTGGGCCGTGGGTCGGCACCGGCGGACCTGAACGCGATCCCGCTGTCGGCGGTGGACCATATCGAAGTGCTGCGCGACGGTGCTTCCGCCCGCTACGGCTCGGATGCGATTGCCGGGGTGATCAACGTGATCCTCAAGCACGCCGACCATGGCGGTTCGATCTCCACCAAGTTCGGCGAATACAAGAAGGGCGATGGTATCCAGCGCAATGTCAGCGGCAATACCGGCCTGGCACTGGGCGACAACGGTTTTATCAACCTGTCGGCCGAAGGGGCCGATAACGATTACACCAACCGTGCCGGTAAAGACTTCCGGCCTGGCAGCGTTGGCTCTACCACTTACGGCCAGCAGGTGTTCCGCCAGGGTGAGCCGGCCACCAATGAAGGCAAGTTCCAGTTCAACTCCGAATATTCCTTCAACGATGCGGCCGAGTTCTACACCTTCGGCGGCTACAGCAAGCGGCGCGGCGAGACGGCGGCGTTCTACCGGGCGAGTAATGCGTCCAACAACATCCCGGCGCTCAACCCCAACGGTTACCTGCCGCTGATCAAGGGCAACCTTGAAGACACCTCATTGGTGGTGGGCCTGCGCGGTTTGCTGGCCTACGACTGGCATTACGACCTGTCGGCCAACTATGGCAAGAACGAGTACGCACTCAGCACCGAAACCATCAACACCTCCCTGGGCCTGGCCACGCCGCGCAAGTTCGACAATGGCACCCTGAGCAACGACCAGAAGCAAGTCAGCCTGGACCTGTCCCGCGAGTTCGACGTGGGCTGGCTGCCTTACCCGGTGTCCGTGGCGTTTGGCGGTGAATACCTGCACCAGGGTTATGAAATCGAGGCGGGCGAGCCGGCCTCCTACTTCCAGACCGGCAGTTCCGGACTGGGTGGTTTCCGTGATGCCGACGCGGGCACCAGCACGCGCCACAACTGGGCCCAGTACCTGGACCTGGAAACCAACTTCACCGAAAAACTCAGTGCCTCGGCGGCGGTGCGCCATGAGGACTACAGCGATTTTGGCTCGAATGTCAGCGGCTCGCTGTCGGCCCGTTATGACTTCACCCCGCAGGTGGCCGTGCGCGGCAGTGTTTCCAACGGTTTCCGCGCGCCGTCCCTGGCCCAGCAGAACTTTGCCTACACTTCATCGCAGTTGATCGGCAGCACCATCCAGGAAGCCGGCACCTTCCCGGCCAACAGCCAGGTGGCGCGTTTACTCGGCGCCGAAGACCTCAAGGCCGAGAAGTCGCGCAACTACAGCCTTGGGCTGGTGCTGGAGCCGGCCGATGACCTGACGGTGACGGTGGATGTGTACCGCATCGACATCCGTGACCGTATCAGCCTGTCGTCCAACCTCGGCATAAACGCGGCGACCCGCGCCTATTTGCAGGCCAACGGTGTCGGCAATATCGACTACACCACCGCCCGCTACTTCACTAACGCCACCGACACCAGCACCGACGGCGTCGACCTGGTCGCCAACTATCGCTATCAGTTCGACAGCGGCATCCGCTGGAACAGCACCGTGGGCTACAACTACAACCACACCAAGGTGACGGATGTGAAGGCCAACCCGGCCATCCTCGACAGCCTGGGCGCGAACCTGGTGCGCGTGGACCGCCGCGAGCGCATCGGTTTGCTGGGGGATACCACGCCGCAGCACAAGCTGAGCCTGGGTAACGACTTCACTTACGGCCATTGGGCCCTGCACAGCAACCTGGTGCGCTATGGTGAATTCACCAGCTACCAGGCGGACAAGGTCAACGACCAGACCTTCAAGGCGGCCTGGGTGCTGGACCTGTCGGCGGACTACAGGCTGAAGAATTGGACCTTCACCCTGGGCGGCGACAACGTCACCGATAAATACCCGGAGAAGGTCAACGCCTTCGCCAGCAGTGGTGGCAATCTGGCCTATAGCACTTTTTCGCCGTACGGTTACAGCGGCGCGTTTTATTACGGTAAAGTTGCTTACAACTGGTAACACACAGGAGGCGTACCGCTTTTCGCCATGACCGCCATTGAATCCGATCTTCTGCAATTGGCTTACCCTCCGCGGCTCGATCTGGGGCCGCAACTCACTCACGAACAGTTAATGAGCTCGATGCAGGCCACCATGGGCCGGCACAAGGGTGGGCCGGTCTGGCTATTTGCGTATGGTTCGCTGATTTGGCGCCCGGAATGTTCGTCGACTGAGCGGGTGCGGGCACGGGTCCACGGTTATCACCGGGGCCTGTACCTGTGGTCCCACGAGCATCGGGGCACGCCGGAGTTGCCGGGCCTGGTCTTTGGCCTGGATCGCGGAGGCTCGTGCAGCGGCTTTGCCTATCGCTTGCCGGAAGATCAACTGGAGGCTTCGCTTTACGCCTTGTGGCAGCGCGAGATGCCTTACCCGTCCTACCGGCCGCACTGGCTCAGTTGCCGTCTTGAAGATGGCAGTCAGGTACAGGCGTTGGGGTTTGTGTTGGAGCGGCACTTGCCCAGCTACGCCGGCAACTTGCCGGATATCGTGCTGAACCATGTGCTGCAAAGCGCTTGCGGGCGTTACGGCACTACTCGCGATTACGTCGAGCAGACCGTCAACGCCCTGCGTAGCCACGCCATGCCAGACAAGAATCTGGAGGCGCGGCTCAAGCGTTGTGCCAAGGATTGCTCAGGCGATTAACGCGCCGAGCTGACGCTGTTGGTGTGCCACAGCGTTGGGATCAGGAACGCGATGGCCAGCAGGCATGCGCCGATCAGCAGCACGAAACCACCGTCCCAGCCGAAATGGTCCACGGTGTAGCCCATGGCCGCACTGGCTGCCACCGAACCGCCCAGGTAGCCGAACAGACCGGTGAAGCCCGCAGCCGTACCGGCGGCTTTCTTCGGTGCCAGTTCCAGCGCCTGCAGGCCGATCAGCATCACCGGGCCGTAGATCAAAAAGCCGATCGAGAACAGCGCGATCATGTCGACCATCGGGTTGCCCGGCGGGTTGAGCCAGTACACCAGGGTCGCCACGGTCACCAGCGCCATGAACACGATGCCGGTCAGGCCACGGTTGCCACGGAAGATCTTGTCCGACATCCAGCCGCACAACAGCGTGCCCGGAATACCTGCCCACTCGTAGAAGAAGTATGCCCAGGACGATTTATCCACCGTGAAGTGCTTGGCTTCCTTGAGGTAGGTCGGTGCCCAATCCAATACGCCGTAACGCAGCAGGTAGACGAACACGTTGGCGAAGGCGATGTACCAGAGCATTTTGTTGCGCAGCACGTACTTGACGAAGATTTCCTTGGCGCTGAATTCGTCTTCGTGGCTGGCGTCGTAGCCTTCCGGGTAATCATTCTTGTACTGCTCGATCGGCGGCAGGCCCACCGATTGCGGGGTGTCGCGCATGGTGATGAAGGCAAACGCCGCCACCGCCAAGGCCACCGTGGCCGGTACATAGAACGCCGCATGCCAGTCGTTGAACCAGGCCATGCCCAGCAGGAACAACGGGCCGATCAGGCCGCCGCCGACGTTGTGCGCCACGTTCCACACCGACACCACGCCGCCGCGTTCTTTCTGCGACCACCAGTGCACCATGGTCCGGCCACTTGGCGGCCAGCCCATGCCCTGGGCCCAGCCGTTGATGAACAGCAAAATGAACATCATGGTCACGCTGGACGTCGCCCAAGGCGCGAAACCGAAAATGAACATTACCCCGGCCGATACCAGCAGGCCGAAGGGCAGGAAGTAACGCGGGTTGGAGCGGTCGGACACCAGGCCCATGAGGAACTTGGACAGGCCGTAGGCAATCGCGATGGCCGACATCGCCAGGCCCAGTTCACCCCGGGTGTAACCCTCGTCGATCAGGTAGGGCATGGCCAGGGAGAAGTTTTTGCGCAGCAGGTAGTACCCGGCATAACCGAAGAAAATACCGGCGAAGATCTGCCAGCGCAGCCGTCGATAGGTACTGTCGATTTTTTCTTCAGGCAGGGGCGCCTGGTGTGCGGCAGGACGAAAGAAAGCAAACATTCAAGAGCTCCAGATTTCTTGTTTTGACTGCGGATGCGAATGTTACAGTTTCGTTACCGAAAATAGCATTGCCTCTTATGCGCAAACACAGGAAATGAGAGCAATTGCATGTTCTCTTATGAACATGTCGTAAATGGATAAGTGTGGGTCGTTATCGATTTTAAGACCGCAGGAGATCAAAGGTGGGAGGGGACAAGCCCCCTCCCACATTTGATTGCATTTCAGGTCGGTTAGCGGGTCTGGACGACGACCTTGCCGACGGCCTTGCGCTGGCCGAGGTCATTGATCGCCTGGGCAGCCTGCTCCAGCGGATACACCTGCGACACCAACGGCTTGAGCTTGCCCTCACCGTACCAAGTGAACAGTTGCTGGAAGTTCGCCGCATTGTCCTGGGGCTGGCGCTGGGCGAACGAGCCCCAGAACACCCCGACCACCGCTGCGCCCTTGAGCAGCGCCAGGTTCACCGGCAGCTCCGGGATGCGCCCGCTGGCAAAACCCACCACCAGCAGGCGGCCGTTCCAGGCAATCGCGCGAATGGCTTGGTCAAACAGGTCGCCGCCCACCGGGTCGTAGATCACATCGGCGCCGTTGCCGTCGGTCAGGCGCTTGATCTCGTCCTTGAGGTTGGCTTCGTTGTAGTTGATCAACTCATCGGCGCCGGCGGCCTTGGCCACGGCGAGTTTGTCGGCGCTGCTCGCGGCGGCGATCACCCGCGCGCCCATGGCCTTGCCGATTTCCACGGCGGCCAGGCCCACGCCGCCGGAAGCGCCGAGGACCAGCAGGGTTTCGCCGGGTTGCAGGTTGGCGCGTTGTTTGAGCGCGTGCATCGAGGTGCCGTAGGTCATGCTGAAGGCGGCGGCGGTGTTGAAGTCCATGCTCGGCGGGATCGGCAGCACGTTGTAGCCTGGCACCGCGACCTGTTCGGCGAAGCTGCCCCAGCCAGTGAGCGCCATGACCCGGTCACCGACTTTCAGGTGGCTGACCTTTTCCCCCACTTCGCTGACCACCCCCGATGCCTCGCCACCCGGCGAGAACGGGAAGGGCGGCTTGAACTGGTATTTGCCCTCGATGATCAGGGTGTCGGGGAAGTTGACCCCGGCGGCATGCACGTCGAGCAGGATTTCGTTCTTCTTGATCGTGGGGCTCGCGACGTCTTCCAGCACCAGGGTTTCGGCGGGGCCGAAGGCTTTGCACAGCACAGCTTTCATCGGGCTATTCCTTTTGGTGTCGTGGCCGATAAGTGTAGGAGGGTAGGCCTGCGGGTCAACGAGCATGCTCGGCCCTGATAAGTCGCCATAAGCTTGTGCTCTGCCTTGCTAGCGTTATGCTACCCGGCAACCGAATGTGAGGAATGAACTGTGAAAGCGTGGATCCTATTGATGCTGGCCCTGACCTTGCCGATGGCAGCCCAGGCCGAAGAAGCCAAAGAAGGCGAGGCGCCGAAGGTCAGTTACATCAGCCTGAGCCCACCGTTCGTGGGTAACTACGGCCTGGATGGCACAGCCAAGCTCAAAGTGTTCAAGGCCGACATCGCCCTGCGCGTGACCGGCGAAGAAGCCGCCAAAGCGGTCAAGGCCAACGATGCATTGATCCGTAACCAGTTGGTCGCGCTGTTCACCCAGCAGACCAACGAGGCCATGAGCACGGTCGACGGTAAGGAGAAGCTGCGCCAGGAAGCCCTCAAGCAAACCCAGCAAGTGATGAACGACGAGACGGGCAAGCCCATGGTGGAAGATCTGCTGTTCAATAACCTGATCATTCAGTAACGCGCTGCCCCGTAGCAGCTGCCGAACGCAAGCGAGGCTGCGTAGGGCGCGACTCGGTCCTGAATCGGCAGCGCGGCCGACGCAGCCTCGCTTGCGCTCGGCAGCTGCTACGGGGGCTTCGTCAGGAAGCCAGGCTCTTCCTGAACCGCGCCAACGCCACCGCAAAAAACAACAGCCCGATCCCCGCCAGCGCCAGCAAGTCCGGCCACACCACACTCACCCCCGCGTCGCGAAACAAAATCGCTGCGCTCAGGCTCACAAAGTGCGTCGACGGCGAGCCCTGCATCACCCACTGCAACCACTCGGGCATGCTGTCCAGCGGCGTGCTGCCGCCTGACAACAGCAGCATCGGGATAATCACCGGAATCGCCAGCAAGCCGAACTGCGGCGTCGAGCGGGCGAGGGTGGCGAGGAAGATCCCCAGTGCCGTACTGGCAAACAGATACAGGGCAGTCACAAACAGGAACAACCCCAGCGACCCGGCCAGCGGCACGCCGAGCAGCCCTTTGACCACCACCTCCAGCGATAGCCAGGTGCACAGCACCACCACCAGCATATTGCTCCAGATTTTCGCCAGCATGATTTCCAGTGCGGTCAGCGGCAGTACCAGCAGGTGGTCGAGGGTGCCGTGCTCGCGCTCGCGCAACAGCGCGGTGCCGGTGAGCACGATGGCCAGGATGGTGATGTTGTTGACGATCTGGATCACGGCCAGGAACCAGCCGCCCTCCAGGTTGGTGTTGAACAGTGCTCGGGTCGTGAGCAGCGCGGGCGCCTGGCGGGTGGCGTCGGTTTGCCCGCTGTAGTTGAGCAATTCGCGCTGGAAGATCCGTCCGATATAGCCCGCGCCCATGAACGCCTGGCTCATCGCCGTGGCATCGACGTTCACCTGCACGCCAGGCTGGCGACCGGCCAACAGGTCGGCCTGGAAGTTGGCCGGTACGTTGATCACGAAGGTGTACTGGCCGCTGTCCATCACCTTGTCCAACTGGTCATAGGCCAACGGTGCCGGTGCTTGGAACTCGGGCGGTTGCAGCGCCTCGGCCATCTGCCGTGAGAGCGCGCTGTGGTCTTCATCGACAAACGCTACGCTGGCGTTGTGCACGCCGATCACCGAGCCGGCGGCTGGCATGTAGATGGCGACGGTGAAGGCGTAGAACAAAAACAGCAGCAAGACGCTGTCGTGGCGCAGGCTGGTGAGTTCCTTGATGCCCAGCCGGAAGATGTGTGCGAGCTTGTGCATCAGGCCTCCTGCTTCTTGAGCATGACCAGGCTCAACCCGGTGAACCCGATAAAGAAGCCGAACAGCGCCAGGCATTGCGGCCACAACTGGCGCAGATCCAGGGCCTTGGTGAAGGTGCCCACGGCAATATCCAAAAAGTGCCCGGCCGGAAACAGTGCGCCCATCAAGGCGGCGGCGCCTTCCAGGGACGAGCGTGGCACGATCAGCCCGGAAAACTGGATGGTTGGCAGGCTGGTGATGATCATGGTGCCGAGGATCGCCGCGATCTGGGTACGGGTGAACGCGGAAATCAGCAGGCCCATGCTGGTGGTGGCCAGCACATACAGCAGCCCGCCAAATGCCAGCGTCAGGCCGCTGCCCTTGAACGGCACACCGAACAGCCAGCGATTCATCGCCACCAGCAGCGCCAGGTTGACCAGGCTCACGGCCAGGTAAGGCGCCTGTTTACCGAGCAGGAATTCCAGGCGCGTCAGGGGTGTGGCGTAGAAGTTGGTGATCGAACCCAGTTCTTTCTCGCGCACGATGCCCAGGGCGGTGAGCATCGCCGGGATAAACGCCAGGATCAGTGCCATCACGCCGGGGCCGATGGCATTCACGCTGACCACGTCCTGGTTATAGCGAAAACGGGTTTCCAGTTTGGCGGCTGCCTGGGCGCTGCGCGGCAGGCTGCTCAGTTCGGCCAGTTGCTGCAGGTTGCCTTGGTGCACCGCCTCCACATAGTTGCGGCTGGTTTCCGCACGAAACGGCATGCCGCCATCGAGCCACGCGGCCACGGTGGGTTGGCGCCCGGCATAGAGATCGCGACCAAAGCCGGGTGGGATCTCCAGGGCCAGTTTGATTTCCGAGCGTTGCAGGCGTCGGTGTAATTCATTGGCATCCTGGATCGGCGCCTGCTCGGCGAAGTAGCGCGAGCTGCGGAAGGCTTCCAGATAGGCGCGGCTTTGTGGCGTCTGGTCCTGGTCGTAGACGGCGAAGGCGAGGTTTTCCACGTCCAGGGAAATGCCGTAGCCGAAGATCACCATCATGAACATCGCACCGAGCAGGGCGAAGGCCATGCGTACTTTGTCGCGCAGCAGTTCCTTGCCTTCGCGGCTGGCCACGGCCAGCAGGCGAGACAGGCTGAAACCACGCTTGCTGATGGGCGGCGCATGGGTTTCGCTGACGGTTTTGGCCGACGTGGCGGGTTCGGCATCGCCTTGGGCTTGCTCAAGGCAGGTGACGAACGCGGCTTCCAGGGTGTCGCCGTTGAATTGCCGTTGCAGTGCATCCGGTGTGTCGCAGGCCAGTACCTTGCCGGCATGCATCAAGGAGATGCGGTCGCAGCGCTGGGCTTCATTCATGAAGTGGGTAGACAGGAAGATCGTTACCCCTTGTTCACGGGACAACTCGATCAACAGTCGCCAGAAATCATCCCGGGCTGCCGGGTCGACGCCCGAGGTGGGCTCATCAAGGATCAATACTTCCGGGCGATGCAGCACCGCCACGGCCAATGACAAGCGTTGGCGCAGGCCGAGGGGCAGCTCTCCGGAGGGCTGCTCGGCCACTTCACCGAGGTCGAAGCGCTGGATCAGCTCATCGATGCGCGGGCCGCTGTCGGCCTTGGGCAAATCGAACAGTTGCGCATGCAGCACCAGGTTCTGGCGCACGCTGAGTTCGCCATACAGCGAGAAGCTTTGCGACATGAACCCTACGCGCTTGCGGGTGGCCAGGTCCTTGGCATTCACCGGGTTGCCCAGCAGCGTGGCGCTGCCTTCGGTGGCCGGCATCAGCCCGGTGAGGACTTTCATCGTTGTGGTCTTGCCACAGCCGTTGGAGCCGAGGAAGCCGAAGATTTCGCCACGGCCGATGGCAAAGCTGACCTTGTTCACTGCCGTGAAGTCGCCGAAGCGCAGGGTCAGGTCGTGGGCCTCGATGGCGATATCGGTGTTGGCGTTTTCCCTGGGCGGGATCACCAGCGGTTGGTTGTCATGGGCGCTGTCGCCCTGGAAGTGGGTGAAGGCCTCATCCAGTTTGCCGCTGGGGGTCGCTGCCGCCAGTTCGCTGCTGAGCCCGTCGGCGATCAGCTTGCCACGGTCGAGCATCATGCAATGTTCGAATTGCTCGGCCTCCTCCATATAGGCCGTGGCCACCAGCAGCGTCAGTTGCGGGCGCTCGCTGCGCACGGTCTCGACCAGTTCCCAGAAGCGCCGCCGCGACAGCGGGTCGACGCCGGTGGTGGGTTCGTCGAGGATCAACAAGTCCGGGTCGTGGATCAGCGCGCAGCACAGGCCGAGCTTCTGCTTCATGCCGCCGGAGAGCTTGCCGGCCGGGCGCTCGGCAAAGCGTGCAAGGTCGGTGGCCAACAGCAGGTTGTGCATGCGCTGGTCGCAGTCGGCTTTGGACAGGCCGAACAGCGTGGCGAAGAAGCGGATGTTTTCGCGGATGGACAGTTCGGGGTACAGGTTGCCGCCCAGGCCCTGGGGCATGAAGGCGATGCGTGGGTACAGGCTGTTGCGGTGACGACGGTTGGCGATTGAGCCGCCGAGCACCTCCAGTTGGCCGTCCTGGAGCTTTTTAACCCCGGCGATCAATCCCAACAGGCTCGACTTGCCGGCCCCATCCGGGCCGATCAGACCGCAGCGGGTGCCGGTGGGCAGGCTGAAGGCAATGTCGATCAAGGCCTGCTGCTTGCCGTAACGGTGGTTGATGCCGGTGGCGTGCAGCGCCAGGCCGGTCATTGCAGGTTGGCCGGCCAGTCGATGTCAGCCATGCGCACGTAGCCGGCGCCGGGCATCCCCGGTTTGGCCTGGGGCACGGCGCTGGGTTGGGTCAGGCGCAGCTTGACGCGAAACACCAGTTTTTGGCGTTCGTCGCGGGTTTCGACTTCCTTGGGGGTGAACTGCGATTTGGCCGCGACAAAGCTGATCTTGGCCGGCAACGGTTGCTGGGGCAGGGCATCGAGCAGGATGCGTGCGTCGCTGCCAACCGTCAGGCGGCCGGTGACGGAGGCGGGCAGGTAGAGGTTCATGTACTGATCCTCGGGATCGATCAGCAACAGCACGCGTCCGCCGGCACCGAGGACCTCGCCGGGCTCGGCCAGGCGCAGCTGGATAATGCCGTCGATGGGCGCGCGCAGGCTGCTGTCGTCGATTTCGCTGGTCAACTGGGCGACTTGGGCCTGGGCGGCACCAATGGCGGCCTTTACCGAATTGACCTGGGCTTGCGCGGCGATCACGGCGGCGTTGCCGGTGTTCTGGCGGGCCTGTTGCTGGTCGATCAACTGGCTGCTGGCAAAGCCGCGCTTGTACAGTTCCTGGGTACGCTTGAGTTCCTGGTTGGCCAGCAGTTGCTCGCTTTGACGCAGTTGCACATTGGCCTCGGCGGCGGCGAAGTTTTCCCTGGCGCGCAGCACTTCGGCTTCGGCCTGGGCGCGCTGGGCTTCCAGGGTGCGGGTGTCCATGCGCGCCAGCAACTGGCCCTTGAGCACCTTGTCACCTTCATCCACCCGCACCTCGGCCAGGCGACCGGGGATCTTGGCGGCGATCTGCACTTCGGTGGACTCCAGGCGACCGTTGCCCATGCCCAAGCCTTCGGGCAGGCGATCCTGGGTGGACTTCCAGTAACCGAAGCCGCCGGCGGCGAGCAACAAGGCAATCAACAAAGCGGCAAACAGGTGGGAGGAGCGGGGCGTGATCGACATGGGTGCATCCTGCGGCGTTAGCGTCCTAGTTTGACCGAGGCAGCCCGAGGGGCGTTGATGCCGGTCAAATGAAGCGCAAGCCTAACCCGGTTCAGGTGCAGATGCATGCGCCGGGAGCGTGACCGCAGGGTTCTGGTCAGCGCAGTGCCAGCACCGCCGCCCATTGCTCTGCCGTGACCGGCATCACGGACAAGCGACTGCCTTTTTGTACCAGGGGCAATTCGGCGAGGACGGTTTGCTGTTTCAGGTAGCCCAGGCCCAGCACCTTGGGAAAGGTCTGGACGTGCGCGACATTGATCGCGCTCCACGGGTTTTTCTCCGGGGTGGCCTTGGCGTCGAAGTAGTGGCTGTCCGGCTCCAGTGCGGTAGGGTCCGGATAGGCGGCCGCGATGATCTTGCCGATGCCGGCAATGCCGGGCTCGGGGCAACTGGAGTGGTAGAAGAAAAATTGGTCACCCACTGCCATGGCGCGCAGAAAGTTGCGTGCCTGGTAGTTGCGGACCCCGTCCCAGCGCGCTTCGCCCAGCGTTTCCAGGCCGTTGATGGAGAGTTCTTCGGGCTCGGATTTCATCAGCCAGTAGGCCATTTTTGCGCTCCTGAAAAAGCAGTGGGCAAGTTGTCAGGCAATTTGATGACAAACCGACAGTCGGTTGGCGTCAAGGTTTGCGTGTTGGTTCACGTTATCGCAGAATGCCGGGATTTTAAGCTTGACGCAGCTGCAACGGACTACTTGGAACGTTGTTGTCATCGTGTACGAGATGCCTGAAGGGGGGCAATCGATGCAACGTAAACCGGATTTACTATGGATATTGGTGATTTTGTTTGGTCTGGGCGTCGTGACCACCGGGTATGCGCAAAGCTTGTGGTCGAACAAGACCGATGCGCCAGTTGAACTGACTCAGCAGCAGCCGCAACCCTTCAAGCGCTGACCCTTCTTCAAGGCGCCGTAGCTTCCTGCGGCGTTTCTGCGACATACCACTGCCTGTCGGTAACGGTGCCAGCCAACGGCACATCCCAGCTGGCCTGTGCCAATCGATCGACCTTCTGACATTCATGGGCCAGGCCCAGCAGTGTCGGCTTGCGCCAGCCCTGGCGACGCGCCAGGTAGGCGAGGCTGCGGTCGTAGAAACCGCCGCCCATGCCCAAGCGTCCACCGGCATCATCGAACCCCACCAACGGCAGCAACACCAGATCCAGCGCCCACACCTTGCGCTGGCGCCTGGCATTGACCCGTGGCTCCAGAATGCGAAAGCGATTGGGCAGCAGGGTTTCCCCAGGCTTCACGCGCTGGAACACCATCTTGGTCCGTGGCCAGGCGCTGAGCACCGGCAGGTAAGTGACCTTGCCCCGGCGCTGTGCCGCACGCAGCAGCAGGCGCGGATCGATTTCACCGTCCGTCGGTAGATACAGGGAAATATGTTTGGCCCGGCGAAACAGCGGGTGCTGTGCCAGTTGCCGATACAGGCCATGGGCGGCCTGGCGCTGCTCGCTTGGCGTGAGGGCGCGGCGGGCTTTGCGCAACATGCGTCGAAGGTGCGGACGGGAAAGCGGCGCAGGTTCGTTCATGGTTTTTCGGCTCATAAAACAATGCCAGTCCGGGGACTGGCATTGAGTTCTGGAATTCAGGCTCCCCGACAGAGCCGCTGTCGACTCAGCCCTTGAACCCGAAAGTTCAAGGTGGAAGAAGCAGTAGGCTTTAAGGCTTTCCGTCTAGCGGACATGCACACCAGCCCAACGTGCAACTTCCAGGGTAGTGCGAATCGGCTCCGGGACATCGCCGACTGGCAAGCACGCCAGGGAGTGGGGCGAGTATACCTTAAACAGTCGCGGCAATCAGCCCTTGGGTTGCTCTGTGTCGCTGGAAAGCACCAGGTCCACGCGTTCGAGCAGGTCGCGCACCTGCTCACGTGTCGAGCCGCTGGCCTGTACGTCAGGGCGCTCCTGCTTATGCAGCAGGTCGTGGGTAATGTTCAGGGCGGCCATTACGGCGATGCGGTCGGCACCAATGACTTTGCCGCTGCTGCGGATTTCGCGCATCTTGCCGTCCAGGTAGCGGGCGGCGCTCACCAGGTTGTTGCGCTCTTCCTGGGGACAGATGATCGAATATTCTTTGTCGAGGATCTGCACGGTGACGCTATTGCTTGAACTCATGAGTCTTGCTCCAGGGCCTTCAGGCGCGAAATCATCGATTCGACCTTACGCCGGGCGATTTCGTTTTTTTCAATGAGGTGAGCGCGTTCCTCGCGCCAGGTCTTTTCCTGAGCTAATAGGAGTCCGTTTTGACTCTTAAGTTGCTCGACCCGAGTAATTAGCAATTCGAGTCTGGCCATCAGCGCTTGCAGGTCGGTGTCTTCCATTGGGTTCCACTGGATTTTGTCTGATGAATGGCAACTGCAGGATAAACGATCTGACGCCCTCGATAGTCTTGGTGCGTCTGCCGGTGCTAGGATACAGCGCTCCATTCTAGACATTGCGCCGTCTGGCGCCTAGCTCACCATGCCCATTCAGAACTCCCCGTACGATGCTTTTTCCAAACTGCTGAGCACCAGCGGCCATCCTTGCTCGCCCGCCGAGCTGCATGGCGTGCTGCTCGGCCGCAGTTGCACCGGTGTTGGCTTTGATGCCGACAACTGGCTGGCCGATGTGGCCGAGCTGCTGGAAACCGAACCGACCGACAACGTGCGTAACGCGCTTATCGGCCTGCAAGAGATGGTCAAGGGCGAACTGACCGGTGATGACGTCACCGTGGTCCTGCTGCTGCCGACCGACGATGCACCGCTCCCCGAACGCGCCGCCGCACTGGGCCAATGGTGCCAGGGCTTCCTCCACGGTTTCGGCGTGAACGCCGGCGGCCTGGAACTGAGCACCGACGCCAAGGAAGTGCTGCAGGACCTGGCGGCCATCTCCCAGGTGCAAGACGCCCTGGAAGAGTCCGAAGACGGCGAAGGCGACTACATGGAAGTCATGGAATACCTGCGCGTCGCGCCGTTGCTGCTGTTCACCGAGACCAAGAAGTCCGCTGAGCCTGCTGCACCCAAGCCTTCGCTGCACTAAATAGAGAAAGGAAGCCAATCTGCCCATGATCCATATCCCCAAAGCGGAATACACCCGGCGTCGCAAGGCGCTCATGGCGCAGATGGAACCCAACAGCATCGCGATCCTGCCGGCTGCCGCCGTGGCGATCCGCAATCGCGATGTGGAGCACGTCTATCGCCAGGACAGCGACTTCCAGTACTTGAGCGGTTTCCCTGAACCGGAAGCTGTGATCGTGCTGATGCCCGGCCGCCAGCATGGCGAGTACGTGCTGTTCTGCCGCGAACGCAACGCCGAGCGCGAATTGTGGGACGGCCTGCGTGCGGGCACCGAAGGCGCCATCCGTGACTTTGGCGCCGACGATGCCTTCCCCATCACCGATATCGACGACATCCTGCCCGGCCTGATCGAAGGCCGCGACCGGGTGTATTCGGCCATGGGCAGCAACGCCGAATTCGATCGGCACCTGATGGAGTGGATCAACGTCATCCGCTCCAAAGCGCACCTTGGCGCCCAGCCACCGAACGAGTTTGTTGCCCTGGATCATCTGCTCCACGACATGCGCCTGTATAAATCGGCGGCGGAAGTGAAGGTGATGCGCGAGGCAGCGCGCATTTCCTGCGCGGCCCATGTGAAGGCCATGCAGGCCAGTCGCGCCGGCTTGCATGAGTTCAGCCTGGAAGCCGAGCTGGATTACGAATTCCGCAAGGGCGGCGCGAAGATGCCGGCCTATGGCTCCATCGTCGCCACCGGGCGCAACAGCTGCATCCTGCATTACCAGCAGAATGACGCCGTGCTCAAGGATGGTGACCTGGTGCTGATCGATGCCGGTTGCGAAATCGACTGCTACGCCAGCGACATCACACGCACCTGGCCGGTCAATGGCAAATTTTCGCCGGAACAGAAGGCGATCTATGAAATCGTGCTGGCTTCCCAGGAGGCCGCCTTTGCCGAGATCGCGCCGAACAAGCATTGGAACCAGGCCCACGAGGCGACGGTGCAGGTCATCACTGCCGGGCTGGTGAGTCTGGGGTTGCTGAAGGGCGACGTCGACGAACTGATCGCCAGTGAAGCCTACAAACCCTTTTATATGCATCGCGCTGGCCATTGGCTGGGGATGGATGTGCATGACGTCGGCGAGTACAAGGTGGGTGGCGAATGGCGAGTGCTGGAAGTCGGCATGGCACTGACCGTGGAGCCAGGCATCTACATCTCGCCGGATAACCAGACCGTAGCGAAGAAATGGCGTGGCATTGGCGTGCGCATCGAGGACGACGTGGTGGTGACCAAGCAAGGCTGTGAAATCCTGACCGGCGGCGCCCCCAAGAGCGTCGTTGAAATCGAAGCCCTGATGGCGGCCGCCCGATGAGCCGGGTCAACCTGGCGATTATCGGCGGCGGCCTGGTGGGCGCGAGCCTGGCGCTTGCGTTGCAGGCCGGTGCCAAGGCGCGTGGCTGGAAGATCGTGCTGATCGAACCCTTCGCGCCCGGCGACAGCTACCAGCCGAGCTACGATGCGCGGTCTTCGGCGCTGTCCTACGGCGCCCGGCAGATTTATCAGCGCCTGGGCCTGTGGCAGCAGATCTCGCGCCGCGCCGAGCCGATCAAGCAGATCCATGTGTCGGACCGTGGGCGCTTCTCCACCGCGCGACTGTCCGCCATGGAGGAGGGCGTGCCAGCCCTCGGTTACGTGGTGGAAAACGCCTGGCTCGGTCAATGCCTGTGGCAAGGCCTGGACAAGGACGTGGTGAGTTGGCGCTGCCCGGCGGAAGTCACACGCATGGAGCCGCTGCCCGATGGCTACCGCCTGACCCTCAACGATGAAACCGTGCTGGAATGCGACCTCGCGGTGCTCGCCGACGGCGGCCGCTCCGGCCTGCGCGAGCAACTGGGCATTGGCGTGAAAACCCGTCCGTACAACCAGAGCGCGCTGATCGCCAACATCACCCCGAGCGAAGCCCACAACGGCGAAGCGTTCGAGCGTTTCACCGATGAAGGCCCGATGGCCCTGCTGCCGCTGCCGGACAACCGTTGCGCACTGGTATGGACCCGTATCGGCATGGACGCACAGCGCCTGGCCAGTCTCGATGAACGCAGCTTCCTGAGCGAGTTGCAGGGCGTGTTCGGCTACCGCCTGGGCACCCTCAAGCAAGTCGGCGCCCGTCATCTGTATCCGTTGACCCTGGTGGAAGCCGAAGAGCAAGTGCGCTCGCACCTGGCGATCCTCGGCAATGCCGCCCACAGCCTGCACCCGATTGCCGGGCAGGGGTTCAACCTGTCCCTGCGTGATGCGCACGCCTTGGCCGAGGCCTTGCTGGCCGGGCCGGCGGTGCCGGGCGACCTGGCGACGTTGCAGGCTTATCGCGAGCGTCAGCGCATGGATCAGAAGTTGACCGTGGGTTTCTCCGACCAGGTCACGCGGCTGTTTGGCAGCGCGCAACCGCTGGTCGCCCTGGGCCGCAATATGGGCCTGCTGGGCCTGGACCTGCTGCCACCGGCCAAGCGTTGGTTCGCCCGTCAGGCCATGGGCCTGGGTACCCGTCCCGATGCGTGAGACTTATCAATCCTTTTACGTGCGGTGCAAGCCGCCAGCGAGACAGGCTTAAAGCATGGACATGCGCGCAGATGTGCTGATTGTCGGGGCCGGAATGGTCGGAAGCGCCCTGGCGCTGGCATTGCAAGGCAGCGGCCTGCAAGTGTTGCTGCTCGACGGCAGCCCGCTGAGCGTCAAGCCGTTCGACCGCGCGGCGGCCTTCGAACCCCGTGTGAGTGCCTTGTCGGCGGCCAGCCAGCGCATCCTCGAGCGCCTCGGTGTGTGGGATGGCATCGTTGAACGACGCGCCAGCCCGTACGGCGAGATGCAGGTGTGGGACGGCAGCGGCACCGGGCAGATTCACTTTTCGGCGGCCAGTGTGCATGCCGAAGTGCTCGGGCATATTGTCGAGAACCGTGTGGTCCAGGATGCCTTGCTCGAGCGTCTGCACGACTGCGACCTGGGCCTGCTGGCGAATGCGCGCCTGGAGCAGATGCGCCGTTCCGGCGATGACTGGCTGCTGACCCTGGCCGATGGCCGCACATTGCGCGCGCCGCTGGTGGTGGCCGCCGATGGCGCCAACTCCGCCGTGCGCCGCCTGACCGGCACCGCGACCCGTGAATGGGACTACCTGCATAACGCCATCGTTACCAGCGTGCGCAGCAGCCAGCCGCACCAGCGCACGGCCTGGCAACGCTTTACCGACACCGGCCCGCTGGCGTTTTTGCCGCTGGAGCGGGACGGGCAGCAAGATTGGTGCTCGATCGTCTGGTCGACTACGCCGGTTGAATCCGAACGCCTGATGGCGCTGGATGATGAAAGCTTCTGCCGTGAACTGGAGCGCGCCTTTGAAGGGCGCCTCGGTAGCGTGGTCAGCGCCGATCCGCGTGTGTGCGTACCCTTGCGTCAGCGCCACGCCAAACGCTATGTGGCCGAGGGCCTGGCATTGATCGGCGACGCCGCCCATGTCATCCATCCATTGGCCGGGCAGGGCGTCAACCTGGGTTTCCTCGATGCGGCGGTGCTGGCCGAAGTGTTGTTGTCGGCCACCGAGCGCGGTGAACGTCTGGCCGATGTGAAGGTGCTCAGCCGTTACGAGCGCCGACGAATGCCCCATAACCTGGCCCTGATGGCGGCGATGGAAGGCTTTGAGCGCCTGTTCCAGGCCGATCAACTGCCGCTGCGCTGGTTGCGTAATGCCGGGTTGAAGATGGTCGACCAGATGCCCGATGCCAAGGCCGTGTTTGTGCGCCAGGCCCTCGGGTTGAGCGGGGATCTGCCGGACCTGGCCAAGCCCTGACAGGTTTGTGCAACATTTGGTAACGGCTCCGCCGAGCGTTACCAAATGTGAGTCCCTATCATTTGCGCTTATTTTGCAAATGAGAGACCGCCCCCATGTTGGCACCCAAGCGCCTCCTGACTGCCCTGGCACTCACTCTGATCGGCAGCACCACCGTGCAGGCAGCCGACGAAGTGGTGGTCTACTCCTCGCGTATCGACGAACTGATCAAACCGGTGTTCGACGCCTACACCCAAAAGACCGGTGTCCAGGTGAAGTTCATCACCGACAAGGAAGCCCCGCTGATGCAGCGCATCAAGGCCGAGGGCGAAAACGCCACCGCCGACCTGCTGCTCACCGTGGATGCCGGCAACCTCTGGCAGGCCGAGCAAATGGGCATTCTGCAACCGTTCACCTCGCCGGTAATCGACAAGAACATTCCCCTGCAATACCGCTCTTCGGCGCATGCCTGGACCGGTTTGAGCCTGCGCGCGCGGACCATCGCGTACTCCACCGACCGGGTCAAACCGGGTGACCTGACCACCTACGAGGCCCTGGCCGACAAACAGTGGGAAGGCCGCCTGTGCCTGCGCACGGCGAAAAAGGTCTACAACCAATCGCTGACCGCCACCCTGATCGAAACCCACGGCGCGGCCAAGACCGAAGAAATCGTCAAGGGCTGGGTGAATAACCTGTCTACCGACGTGTTCTCCGATGACATCGCGGTGCTGGAGGCAATCAACGCCGGGCAATGCGATGTGGGTATCGTCAATACCTACTACTACGGCCGTCTGCACAAGCAGAAGCCGGACCTGGCGGTGAAGCTGTTCTGGCCGAACCAGGGCGACCGTGGCGTGCATGTGAACCTGTCGGGCATCGGCTTGACCAAACACGCGCCACACCCGGAAGCCGCCAAGGCATTGGTGGAGTGGATGACCACGCCTGAGGCGCAGAAGATCTTTGCCGACGTGAACCAGGAATTCCCGGCCAACCCGGCGGTACCGCCGTCGGCTGAAGTGGCGACTTGGGGCAAGTTCGTGGCGGATACATTGCCGGTGGAAGTGGCGGGCAAGCGCCAGGCTGAAGCCATTCGCCTGATGGATCGGGCGGGCTGGAACTAAGTACAATTTGTAGGACGCCGCAGATCCAAATGTGGAGGGGCTTGCCCCCGATGTCGGAGTGTCAGTCTACTCATCGTGGACTGACACTCCGACATCGGGGGCAAGCCCCTCCCACATTGGATTGTGGTGATTTGAAGATTTCATTATTGAGAACCCACCCTTGGCCCACCCCGCCCAACGCCGCTGGTACCTGCCGGTCTTCAGCGTCGCCGCCCTGGTGCTGCTGCCCCTGAGCGTGCTGTTGCTGTCCTGGCAAAGCATCGACGCGCAAATCTGGTCCCACCTGTGGGAAACCCAGATGCCGCGGTTGCTGGGCAACACCCTGACCCTGGGGCTGGGGGTCGGCGTCGGTGTAACCCTGTTGGGGGTCAGCCTCGCCTGGCTCACCAGCCTCTGCGAATTCCCCGGCCGGCGTTGGCTCGACTGGGCGTTGATGCTGCCCTTTGCCATTCCCGCCTATGTGCTGGCTTTCGTGTTTGTCGGCCTGCTGGATTTTTCAGGCCCCGTGCAGACCCTGCTGCGCGAATGGTTCGGCACCGGCTTGCGTCTGCCACGGGTGCGCTCCACCAGCGGCGTGATCATTGTGCTGGTGCTGGTGTTCTATCCCTACGTGTACCTGTTGGCGCGCAGCGCATTCCTCGCCCAGGGCAAGGGCCTGATGGAGGCGGCACGGGTGCTGGGACAGTCGCCCTTGCAGGCATTCTGGCATGTGGCCCTGCCCATGGCGCGGCCGGCGATAGGGGCCGGGGTGGCGTTGGCACTGATGGAGACCCTGGCGGATTTCGGTGCGGTGTCGGTGTTCAACTTCGATACCTTCACCACCGCTATCTACAAGACCTGGTACGGCTTTTTCAGTCTGTCCAGCGCGGCCCAACTGGCCAGCCTGTTGCTGTTGGTGGTGATGCTGGTGCTGTATGGCGAACGGCGTGCCCGGGGCGCCAGTCGGGCTAGCAATGAACGGCCACGGGGCAAGGCGCTGTACCACTTGCGCGGGTTCAAGGCGGCGGCTGCCACTGCCTGGTGTGGATTGGTGTTTGCCTGTGCCTTTGTCATCCCGATGCTGCAATTGGTCGCCTGGTTCTGGCAGCGCGGCCGGTTCGACCTGGATGAGCGCTATTCGGGCCTGATCGTCCATACCCTTTACCTGGGCGGCATTGCCGCGCTGATCACGGTCAGCGTGGCGCTGGTACTGGCCTTCGCCAACCGCCTGGCGCCGACCCGGGCGATTCGCTCCGGTATCAGCCTGGCCAATGTCGGCTATGCCTTGCCGGGCTCGGTGCTGGCGGTGTCGATCATGCTGGCGTTCAGTTACCTGGACCGTGAGCTGGTGGTACCGCTGTCCGGCTGGCTCGGCGGGGCGGGCAAGCCATTGTTGCTGGGCAGTCTGTCGGCGCTGGTGCTGGCGTATCTGGTGCGCTTTCTGGCCGTGGCCTACGGGCCGCTGGAAAACAGCCTGGCGCGCATCCGGCCTTCGTTGCCGGAAGCAGCGCGTAGTTTGGGCGTGAGTGGGCCGCGACTGTTTTGCAAAGTGTATCTGCCGCTGTTGCTGCCCGGCACCCTGAGTGCAGCACTGCTGGTGTTCGTAGACGTGCTCAAGGAAATGCCCGCAACCCTGCTGATGCGCCCGTTCGGCTGGGACACCCTGGCGGTGCGGATCTTTGAAATGACCAGCGAAGGCGAGTGGGCGCGGGCTTCTCTGCCAGCGTTGACGCTGGTGCTGGTGGGGCTGCTGCCGGTCATCGGGCTGATCCGACGCTCCGCCCGACCAATCGGTTAGGTGCCAGTCCTACGGCTTGCGGCTACAATGCGCGGCATTCGGTGCGGTCCGTCCTTCGGATCGAGTCGCTGTACGTGGCTGCAGGCCTTGTCATTCAAGGTGTCCGGCACGGGCAACGGCCTGCGCACCTTCGCCAAGCCCGGAAGGAGAAACCCATGGGACAGCGTACGCCTCTGTATGACCTGCATCTCGCCCTCGGCGCGAAAATGGTCGATTTTGGCGGTTGGGATATGCCTTTGCACTACGGCTCGCAAGTTGAGGAGCACCATCAGGTGCGGCGCGACTGCGGGGTGTTCGATGTATCTCATATGACCGTGATCGATGTCACCGGCCCCCAGGCCAAGGATTGGCTCCAGCACCTGCTGGCCAATGATGTCGAGCGTTTGCACGGCTGTGGCCGTGCGTTGTACAGCGCCATGCTCAACGAGCAGGGCGGCGTGGTGGACGACATGATCGTCTACCGCACCGAGACCGGATACCGGCTGGTGGTCAACGCCGCCACCCGAGACCAGGACATGGCCTGGATCCAGGCGCAACTTGGCAGCTATCAGGTGCACCTGCATGAGCGGCCCGAGTTGGCCATGCTCGCCATTCAAGGTCCCCACGCCCGGCAGAAGATTGCCGAGTTGGTCACCCAGTCTCGCGGTACCCTGATCCACCAGCTCAAGCCCTTTGAAGGGCATGCCGACGGCGATTGGTTTATCGCCCGCACGGGTTACACCGGTGAAGACGGCCTGGAAATTGTCCTGCCTGCCGATCAGGCGCCGGGTTTTTTCAACGATCTGGTCGGTGCGGGGATTTCCCCCATAGGCCTCGGCGCGCGGGACACCCTGCGGCTGGAAGCCGGCATGAACCTGTACGGCCAGGACATCCATCAGAACGTTTCGCCCCTGGCGGCCAACATGGCCTGGAGCATTGCCTGGGAACCTGCCGAGCGCAATTTCATCGGGCGTGCGGCGCTGGAAGCAGAGTTGGCCGCCGGTGTGCAGTTCAAACTGGTCGGGCTGGTACTGGAAGAACGTGGGGTTTTACGTGCTCACCAGGTGGTTCGCATCGCCAATGTTGGCGAAGGGGAGATCACCAGTGGTAGTTTCTCACCTACGCTGAGCAAATCCATTGCCCTGGCGCGTGTACCGACGGCGACTGCCGATCGGGCCGAAGTGGAAATCCGCGGCAAGTGGTACCCGGTTCGAGTGGTCAAACCGACCTTCGTGCGCCATGGCAAAACCTTGATCTAACTATTTCCGGCAGGCCAATGGCTGCTGACATTTCTTCTTGAGGACACAGACTATGAGCGATATCCCTGCCGACCTGCGTTTTGCCGAAAGTCACGAATGGGCCCGTCTGGAAGCTGACGGTACGGTGACCGTCGGGATCTCCGACCATGCTCAGGAAGCTTTGGGTGATGTGGTGTTTGTTGAGTTGGCCGAAGTCGGCGCTACGTTTGAAGCCGAAGGCCAGGCGGGTGTGGTTGAGTCGGTGAAGGCTGCTTCGGATATCTACGCCCCGGTTGCCGGTGAAGTGATTGCCGTCAACGAGGAGCTGGGTGGCAGCCCTGAGCTGCTGAACTCCGACCCTTACGGCGCGTGGATCTTCAAGCTCAAGCCAAGCAACCCGGCTGATCTGGAAAAACTGCTGGATGCGGCTGGCTACAAAGCCGCCATCGGCGAGTAACCGCAAGACCCATGTGGGAGGGAGCAAGCTCCCTCCCACATTCAATCGTCGTGAGCCGTGAGTGTTCAGTTCGCTTTCAGGACTGCCTTTACCGCCGCCACCGACCGCTCCACATCTGCCTCTGTCATCGCCGTGAACATCGGCAACGACACGATCAAACGTCCAACCTTTTCCGCTACCGGGAACATCCCTTCCTTGAACCCCTGTGCCCGATAAAGGCTCAGCAGGTGAATCGGCGGGTAGTGATAGCCAATGCCAACACCCTGTGCCTGCATTTTCTCCATGAAGGTTGCGCGGGCCGGCAGGCCATCGTGACGCTCCGGCAGCACCAACTGGAACAGGTGCCAGTTGCTGTTTTCGAAGTCAGCCGGCGGCAGTTGCGCGCCGTACTTTTCTTCGAAATCACTGCCGAAACATTTGAAGTAGTGCTGTGCCAGGTGCTGGCGATGGGCGGTGATCTTCTCGATGTGGGCAAACTGCCCCAGGCCGATGGCCGCAGCGATGTCGGTCATGTTGAACTTGCCGCCCAGTACATCCACGTCCAGGCCGTCGAAGCCGGTGCGGGTGACGCCCTGCAGGCGGTATTTTTCCGCCAGGCGGGCTTCTTCGGCATTGTTCAACACCAGGCAACCGCCCTCGGAAGAGGTGATGTTCTTGTTGGCCTGGAAGCTGAACGATACAAAGTCCCCGGTGGAGCCGATGCGCTCGCCATCCCAGCTGGAGCCCAGGGCCTGGGCGGCGTCTTCGACAATGCGCAGGTTGTACTTGTTGGCCAGTGCGTACAGCATCGGCATGTCCAAGGGCAGGCCGGCCAGGTACACCGGGATGATCGCCTTGGTGCGCGGGGTGATTGCGGCTTCCACCTGGGCCAGGTCGATATTGCGGGTGACCGGGTCGATGTCGGCGAATACCGGCGTGGCACCTACTTCCAGGATCACGTTGGCTGTTGCGACCCAGGAGATTGGTGTGGTGATGACTTCATCGCCGGGCCCGATACCGGCGATACGCAAGGCGATCTCCATGGTGCAAGTGCCCGAGTTGAAGGTGCGCACCGGCCGGCCGCCAAAGTATTCCGACAGCTGTGCTTCGAACGCCTGCACTTTCGGCCCGCTGGTGATCCAGCCCGAGCGCAGTACATCGCCGACCGCCGAGATGGTGGCTTCATCGATGGTAGGTTTGGAGAACGGCAGAAAGGGCTGTTGGCTCATGACGACGAAGGCATCCGTTTCAGATTGGCGATGAGTAAGCGAGGGTTCAGTCCCGGCATGGTGGCACGGTTAGACTGAATATAGCCTGTCGCCTGTGAATGAATCGTCATGCCACGGACACGGAAGTGCCGCTTGAACGGCGGCATTTCCTGTTGCCGGTCAGAAGTACACACGGGTTTCAAAGAACACACTCTGCTCCTTGAGCTTGCCCTTGAGCTGTTCATCACGAGCGTTTATCCGGTTGGTGAAGGTGTTGTAGCCGGTCTCGATACGGCCCATGTCCACGTAGCGCCAACCTGTGCCAAAGGAAATGCGGTCGTTGACCTTGGCATCCAGGCCCAAGCCTACGCTGTAGGCAAAATTATATTGGCGGTGGCTGGCAAAGCGACGGGTGTCATTGCTCTGAAAACCCTCGGCATCAATTTGTGCGACGCCCATCCCCGCCATGCCGTAGAACGACAGCCAATGGGTGAGCGGTATGTTTTTATAGCCGTTGACCATCACGCGCTGACTGTCCGCTTCAAGACGGTTGACGTTGGTGAAGGGCGACCAGAAGGAGTCGAAGGTCGAGCTGCCGGAGAGGGTGTATTCCCCTTCCGCGCGCCAGCCATTGGCGAAGGCATAACCTACTGCGTAGGATCCGGTGAATGTTTTAGTGCTATCAGGCGCTTCCACTCGTTCGGTGACGCGCGGGCTGGTCAACAGTGCACTGGATAGATTCTGGCGTGCACTGTTAAATTTTGCCGAGCCGTACCAGGCCTCTGCCTGTGCATAAGGCGTTGCAATAGCAGTGAGGAACAGAAAGGAAGATAGTTTTCGCATGGTTATCGATTCACTGAGGGGAAGGGTGGAATCGATAGCTTGTCGCCGGGTGAGCGCAGTGATCGAGAGGACTTCTCCTGTTCAATCGTCAACTCATCAGTCTTTGCTGTAGGAAGAAAAGCGGCACAAAAAAGCCGCTCCCAGGGAGCGGCTGTTTTAACCGGCGGTTTTACTCGGCGGCGATAGCGTTTTTCGCCAGGATAGCGTTGGCCAGCTCCATATCCGTGGCCTGCAGGCCAGGGTTGTCGGCGCGGACTTTCTGCATGGCGGCTTCCAGGTACGGGCCGCGGATACCGCCATCGCTGGCAACGAAGCTGCCTGCGTCGTCTTGTGCGGCAACCACCAGCTTGTGGTCCTTGAAGGTCAGGTAGGTCGAGCCGGTAGTGGCGCCCGACGAGATGACATTGCGCCAGAAACTGTCGGCCATGGCTGAACCGACAGGAAGGGAAAGCACAGCGAGGGTAGCGACAGCATATTTAAGACGCATGATGGGTGACTCCGGGTGGGTGATCTGTACCTTTTGATTGCAGTTAGCCCAGCCGAGTTCCATCACAGACTAAACAGTTTCTACCTTCAAGATCACGCCATCGAGGCCCACCACACGCACTTGAGCGCCTACTGGGCTGTCAGGCCCGGTCACCATCCAGACGCCATCACCGACTTTTACCTTGCCCCGACCCTCCACAATCGCCTGATGCACCACGAACACGCGGCCGATCAGCTCCGAGCCACGCTCGTTGAGCCCCGGCTGGTCACTGGCTTTGGCACTGCTGCGCTGGCGTTTCCACCAGTACACCGCCGTCAGTATCGACAGCACAGCGAACAGCAACAGTTGCCACTCCAGCCCGAGCGGCGGCACCAGAAACTTGATCACGCCCACGGCTGCCGCAGCTATGCCCATCCACAGCAGGTAGCCACCGGCGCCGAATACTTCAAGAATCAATAGCACTGTACCCAGTGCGAGCCAATCCCAGAACGAAAGATGCTGCAGGAAATCCCACATGGCGATCGCCTCAGGCTTTCTTGTTGTCGAAGGTTGCCTTGACGATTTCGCCGATGCCGCCGACAGCGCCGATCACCTGGCTGGCTTCCAGCGGCATCAGGATCACTTTGCTGTTATTGGCCGACGCCAATTTGCCAAGGGCATCGATGTATTTCTGCGCGACGAAGTAGTTGATGGCCTGTACGTTGCCGGTGGCAATCGCTTCGGAAACCACCTGGGTCGCGCGGGCCTCAGCCTCTGCCTGACGCTCACGGGCTTCAGACTCCAGGAACGCGGCCTGGCGTCCACCTTCGGCTTCAAGAATCTGTGCCTGCTTCTTGCCTTCGGCCGTCAGGATCGCCGACGCCCGCAGGCCTTCGGCTTCCAGGATCTGTGCGCGCTTGATCCGCTCGGCTTTCATCTGGCCGGACATGGCGGCCATCAGGTCGGCGGGCGGGCTGATGTCCTTGATTTCGATCCGGGTGATCTTGATGCCCCACGGCGCCGTGGCTTCATCGACGGTGCGCAGCAGTTTTTCGTTGATGCCGTCGCGCTGGCTGAGCATGGCATCCAGCTCCATGGAGCCGAGCACGGTACGGATATTGGTTTGCAGCAGGTTGCGGATAGCGTGTTCGAGGTTGTTGACCTCGTAGGCGGCCTGGGCGGTATTGACCACCTGGAAGAAGCACACGGCGTCGATCTGCACGGTGGCGTTGTCGGCGGTGATGACTTCCTGGGGCGGGATATCCAGCACGCTTTCCATCACGTTGATCTTGCGGCCGATGCGGTCCATGACCGGGATGATGATGTTCAGACCCGGCTTGAGGGTGTTGGTGTACCGGCCGAAGCGCTCGACGGTCCACTGATAGCCCTGGGGTACCACCTTGAAGCCCATGAACAGGATGGCGATGGCCAGGCCCACGAAAAGAAGCAGTACGGTTCCTATCTGCATAGCGATTCCCTATCTGTTGGTGTCAGTTAAACGACGTTCGGCGGATTGTAACGGTCTTGTCACCGATAAGGACGGTTTCAGCACGGGGTAATCAACGCATTTGTTACCGAATCCCCAGGCGTCACTCGCAATACCTCGGCCATTGTGGTCAGCCCCGCCTTGACTTTACCCACGCCGGCCATGCGCAGGCCGCACATGCCTTGCGCCACCGCCTCCCTGCGCAGGGACTGCGCGTCGGCGCCTGGCGTGATCAGCGCCTTGAGCGAGTCATTCAGCACCATGATCTCGTAGACCCCGGCGCGTCCGCGAAACCCGCTGTTTCGACATTCTGCACACCCTACCGCTTCGTGAGCATCGCCCGCCACCCGCTTGCAATGAGGGCACAGCAAGCGCACCAAGCGCTGCGCCATTACGCCCAATAACGTCGCCTTGATCAAATAATGAGCAATGCCCAGTTCCTGCAAGCGGCTGATGGCGCTGGGCGCATCGTTGGTGTGCAGCGTCGAGAGCACCAAATGCCCGGTTAATGCGGCCTGGATCGCCATCTCGGCGGTTTCCTGGTCGCGGATCTCGCCGATCATGATGATGTCCGGGTCCTGGCGAAGCAGGGCTCGGATGCCGCTGGCGAACGTCAGGTCGATATTGGGCTGTACCTGCATTTGGTTAAACGCCGGCTCGACCATCTCGATCGGGTCTTCCACGGTGCAAAGATTGACCTCCCGGGTCGCCAAGTGTTTGAGCGTGGTGTAGAGGGTGCTGGTCTTGCCTGAACCGGTAGGCCCCGTGACCAGGATGATGCCGTTGGTGTGGCGCGTCATGTCGTGCCATCGCTGCTGGTCCTCGGCCGACAAGCCCAGCTCGTCAAAGTCCTTGAGCAGCACCTGCGGGTCGAAAATCCGCATCACCAGTTTCTCGCCAAAGGCGGTGGGCAAGGTCGACAGCCGCAACTCGACTTCTGTGCCTGCAGGGCTTTTGGTCTTGACCCGACCGTCCTGGGGTTTGCGTTTTTCCGCCACGTTCATCCGCCCGAGGCTTTTCAGGCGGCTGACCACCGCCATCGTCACTTGGGGTGGAAATTGATAGACGTCATGCAACAGCCCATCAATGCGAAAGCGCACGCGGCCTTGCTCACGGCACGGTTCGATATGAATATCACTGGCCCGCTGGGCGAACGCGTATTGCAACAGCCAGTCGACGATATTGACGATATGCGCGTCGTTGGCGTCCGGCTCCTGGTCGCTGGCGCCGAGGTTGAGCAACTCGACGTTGCCAGGCCCCGCCACCTTTTGATCCGCACCGCTGACGGACTTCGCCAGCCGGTAGAATTCGCTGATACAACGCTGAATGTCCTGGGGGTTGGCAACCACGCGCCTGATCGAGCGCTGGAGCACTTGTGCCAGTCCCGATTCCCAGCTGGTGACATGGGGCTGGGCGCTGGCAACGGTGACGGTCTGCGCGTCCACGGCTACCGCAAGGATGGCGTGGCATTGGGCAAACGCGTGGGACATCAGCGGCACGACCGTTGCGACATCGATCTTCAGCGGGTCGATACGCCAATAAGGTTGCCCCACATGTTGGGCAAGCCACTGGGTCAGGGTTTCCAGGGAAGGCCCATGGGCGGCGATGCACTCCAACGGATGCTGGGCGTTGCCGGCGGGCAGCGCTGATAAGCGCTTCGCGATGTCGGGAGCAATCACCCCTCCCTCGACCAGCGCCGGGAGCAACTGATGCAGTTCCAATCGGTGATCAGCAGACATGAAGGTGTTCCTGGGTAGCCTCGGACGACATTTCAGGCTAGCCAGCCGCCGAATATCTTCCTCCCAGCGTATGTTGCAGGCCTTTACCGAGCTGCTGCCGCCACGGCCGCAGGCCCCACGGAATCAGCGCGCCACACATGCAGCGTGCACACGCTGATCAGGTTTCGAATCTTTTCGGCGATCACTTGGGCGCGATGCCAGCTCAGGCTATCCATCACGATATCGATGTTCAGCAGGTCTTCCTGGCGGCTCACGTTGACCTGGCTCGGTGTCAGGAACTGCAACGCAAAATAGTTGAGTACCCGACACAACACATCGGGCTCCGCCTCGGCGACGATCCGGTAATGCGCCTGGCAATGGGCGCTGCTGGCAGCCCACACATCGACACGGGTCAGGGGGTGAGTGGTTTCGACGGCATGCATACTGATTCTCCAGATTCGACTGGAGAAATTTTTACATTCGCGTCGGGAGATTTCTTATCTAAGATGAGCCTGATTTGCATTTTATTGAATCAATCAATTCATAAAGTCCATACATAAAGGTATTTTTATGCACAGCGAATTGGACGCCTACGACCGCCGCATCCTGGCCCTGCTGCAAGAGGACGCCTCGCTGTCCAGCGCGCAGATCGCCGAACAGGTCGGACTGTCCCAGTCGCCGTGCTGGCGACGCATCCAGCGGCTCAAGGAGGAAGGAGTGATTCGCGGCCAGGTCACTCTGCTGGATCGCAAGAAGATCGGCCTGAATACGCAGATCTTTGCCGAGGTCAAACTCAACGCCCACGGCCGATCCAACTTCACCGAGTTCACCGACGCGATTCGTGGGTTTCCGGAAGTGCTGGAGTGCTATGTGCTGATGGGGGCGGTGGATTTTCTGCTGCGCATCGTGACGTCGGACATTGAGGCGTACGAGCGGTTTTTCTTCGAGAAGTTATCGATGGTGCCGGGGATTCAGGAGGTCAACTCGATCGTGGCGCTGTCCGAGATCAAATCGACCACCAGCCTGCCAGTATTGCGCTGACAGGATCGGCCTCATCGGGGGCTAGGCCCCCGATGGCGATATTACAGGCGCAGCAGGGTCTTCCAGGCACGGTTCTGATACACCGCAATCGCCTGATGCATGCGCGCATCCAGCGACTCGTCGGTGATCGGCTGGTTGGCCAGTTGCGCCAGCTTGTTCAGCTCGCCGTACAAACGATCCAGTTCCGCAATGTCCACCACGTTACGCGCATGGTGCAGCCAGGCCTGGATGCGTTCGATGCGCGGCAGTTGCTCGGCCAGGTCTTCCGGTTGCTGCTGGTAGCGCGGCAGTTGCAGGGCGACGGCATCGTCGGCCAGCAGGCGCGGCAGCCAGTTGGTGATTTGCGCGGCGCCCTGGCGGTTGCCGCGCACGTTGCGGTCGGCAGTCCAGGTGCGGGCCATCAGCCAGCGTGACATGTTCAGCGAGAACAAGCCCCAGCGCACGTCGTCCAATTCTTCGGCAAACTGCTCGGGTGCGGCTTTGCGGATGTCTTCGTCGTCGTCACCGGCCTGGACCAGCGGGCGCCAGTCTTCCAGCAGTGCATCGAGTGCGCTGCGCAGTTCGCTGGTGGATTGACGCGGCGCGGCCTGGCCGAGGCTGCCGATCAGGGCGCGCAGTTCGCCGAGGTTTTCGACCCAGTCCTGCAGCAGACGCCAGTGGCCATTGAAGCGGTATTGCTCGGCCAGGCGCTGGCTGCTGCCGAGCAGGTGCCACATGATTGCGGCGAAGGCGTCGTCCAGCGGCATTTCGGCGTGGATCTGCGGCGCCGGCAGGCTCAGGGAGTAGCTGCTGGCGTCGTACAGGCGGTAGCCGCGCTCGGCCTTGCTGATGTCACACGGCATCAGTGCGAGGGTGGCGGCCAGCTCGGCGGCCAACTCCAGCAGCGCAGCCGGCTCGCCTTCGCGCAGTTCCAGTTCCAGCTCGCAGATTTCTTCTTTCTGCTTACCCACGACCACATGGCCCATGTCCAGGGCGGCTTCGATCACCACCTTGGCCTTGCCACGGCCCCAGGCGATTTCGGCGCGCTCGCGCACGAAGTCGGTGGTGAAGATCGGCTTGAGGGTCTTTTTGTCCAGCTCGGCCAGTTGCTCGGGCCAGCAGTCGCCGTCGAGTTTCTTCACGTCGAGCTTGGCCTTGGGCAGGTCCCAGTTGTACTCATTGCGTTCCGACAGGCCGGCGACGCTTTGGCCACGGGTCTTGAGGGTCTGGATAATCTCGTCACCGTCCTTGCGCAGGCGCAGGGCGACTTTGGCCTGGGCCAGGTCACGCTCGGGGGTGTCGAAGTACTGGTTCATCAACTCACGGCGTTCCCAGCCACTTTTGTTGCGTTTTTTCAGTAGCGGGTGCTCACGCAGCGCGGCGAGTGTTTCGCGGCTGACGCGGAGCTTGATTTCGGTTTCTTTCTGCATGGCCGGAAAATCCAGGATCGGGAGCGCAGCCGGGGAAAAGAGTGGCTGCCAAGGTCGTGCAGTGTACAGGACTGAGCCCGGCAACGCGCCGCAACGGTTTATTGTCTCGTGCAGATGCCTCTATAGTGGGGCTCATCCGGGAAGTAGGGAGACCGCGTATGCCGTTACCGTCCATGAAAGAGCAGTTCGCCGCGCTGATTGCCGCGCCTTCGGTGAGTTGCACCCAAGTGTCTCTCGACCAGACCAACCGCCCGGTGATCGATTTGCTCGCCGGTTGGTTGGGCGACCTGGGGTTCTCCATTGACATCCAACCGGTCAGCCCCGGCAAATTCAACCTGCTGGCCAGCTTTGGCACAGGCCCCGGCGGCCTGGTATTGGCCGGCCATAGCGACACCGTTCCTTATGACGCTGCGTTGTGGAAGACCGATCCGCTCAAGCTGACGGAAGTCGACGGCCGCTGGGTAGGATTGGGCAGTTGCGACATGAAGGGTTTTTTCGCGCTGGCGATTGAAGCGGTGTTGCCGCTGCTGGACCAACCGTTCAAGCAACCGTTGCTGATCCTCGCCACCTGCGATGAAGAAAGCTCCATGTCCGGTGCCCGGGCATTGGCCGAAGCCGGGCGCCCGTTGGGCCGCGCGGCGGTGATCGGTGAACCGACCGGCCTCAAGCCGATCCGCCTGCACAAAGGCGTGATGATGGAGCGTATCGACATTCTGGGCCAAAGCGGCCATTCGTCGGACCCAAGCCTGGGACACAGCGCCCTGGAAGCCATGCATGACGCCATCGGCGAGCTGCGCGGCCTCCGCCTGGCCTGGCAGCGCGAGTACCGCAATCCACAATTCAGCGTGCCGCAACCGACCATGAACTTCGGCTGTATCCATGGTGGCGACAACCCCAACCGTATCTGCGGCCAGTGCTCCCTGGAATTCGACCTGCGGCCCTTGCCGGGCATGGATCCCGAAGTGCTGCGTGCGGCTATCCGGCAAAAGCTCGAACCCCTGGCCGAGCGCCATAAGGTCAAGATCGACTACGCGCCGTTATTCCCCGCAGTGCCGCCGTTCGAGCAGGTCGAAGACGCCGAGTTGGTGCGGGTCGCGGAACGATTGACCGGGCATCGTGCCGAAGCAGTAGCGTTCGGCACCGAAGCGCCTTATCTTCAGCGCCTTGGTTGTGAAACCCTGGTGCTCGGCCCTGGCGATATTGCCTGTGCCCACCAACCGGGCGAGT
Organism: Pseudomonas sp. CFBP13509; assembly: GCF_005233485.1. NCBI lineage: Bacteria > Pseudomonadati > Pseudomonadota > Gammaproteobacteria > Pseudomonadales > Pseudomonadaceae > Pseudomonas > Pseudomonas sp. CFBP13509. The sequence goes on along the minus strand of NZ_QGAA01000003.1, from coordinate 33,473 downwards.
ACCTCGAAATGTCACGCTTGACGCCTACAGTGCGTCTATTGCGGGAACTGATCGAACATTACTGCCTGAAACCTGCGTAAATTAACCCCTGTCCATTCGTACATAAGGAGAGCGAGCGTGTCGCCAAGCCTGTTCCGACGATAACCATCAGCCCGCTGTGCGTTTTCACGACTCATCCTTTTTCGGCTGCTTTTTATTACAGGCCCAGGTTCCATGCCCGACTACGTTAATTGGCTTCGTCACGCTTCGCCCTACATCAACGCTCACCGCGACTGCACCTTTGTGGTCATGTTGCCGGGCGACGGTGTGGATCATCCGAACTTCGGCAATATCGTCCACGACCTGGTGCTGCTCCACAGCCTGGGCGTGCGCCTTGTGCTGGTGCACGGTTCGCGCCCACAGATCGAAGCGCGCCTTGAAGCGCGCGGCCTGGTCCCGACTTACCATGAAGGCATGCGCATCACCGATGCCGCGACGCTGGAGTGTGTGATCGACGCGGTCGGCCACCTGCGTATCGCCATCGAAGCGCGCCTGTCGATGGACATGGCCTCGTCGCCGATGCAGGGCTCGCGCCTGCGGGTGGCCAGCGGCAACCTGGTGACGGCGCGGCCTATCGGTGTGCTTGAAGGCGTGGATTACCACCACACCGGCGAAGTGCGCCGGGTCGATCGCAAGGGCATCAATCGCCTGCTGGATGAGCGCTCCATTGTGCTGCTGTCGCCCCTGGGCTATTCGCCGACGGGGGAGATCTTCAACCTGGCCTGCGAAGACGTCGCCACCCGCGCCGCCATCGATCTGGGGGCGGACAAGCTGCTGCTGTTCGGCGCTGATCTCGGCCTGATCGATGAAAATGGCCGCCTCGTCCGCGAACTGCGCCCGCAACAAGTACCGGCACACCTGCAACGCCTGGGCAGCAGCAACTACCAGTCCGAATTGCTCGATGCGGCGGCCGAGGCCTGTCGTGGCGGGGTAGGGCGCAGCCACATCGTCAGCTACGCCGAAGACGGCGCCTTGCTCACCGAACTGTTCACCCGCGATGGCGGCGGCACGCTGGTAGCCCAGGAGCAATTCGAACGGGTGCGCGAGGCGGCGATTGAAGACGTCGGCGGCTTGCTCGACCTGATCAGCCCCCTGGAAGAACAGGGCATCCTGGTGCGCCGTTCGCGGGAAGTGCTCGAGCGTGAGATCGAGCAGTTCAGCGTGGTGGAGCGCGAAGGCATGATCATCGCGTGTGCGGCGTTGTATCAGATCGCCGATTCGGACGCGGGTGAACTGGCTTGCCTGGCGGTGAACCCGGAGTACCGCCACGGCGGGCGGGGTGACGAGCTGCTGGAGCGTATCGAAACCCGTGCCCGGGCTCAGGGGTTGAAGACGCTGTTCGTACTTACCACGCGGACTGCCCACTGGTTCCGTGAGCGCGGCTTTGTGCCGAGCAGCGTGGATCGCCTGCCCTCGGCGCGGGCTTCGCTGTACAACTACCAGCGTAACTCGAAGATTTTCGAGAAGGCCTTGTAGAGCCCTACCCCCAAGTCACCGGGCAGGCTCGTGCAAGAGCCTGCCGTCACGCACGACTAAAGTTTAAGCATTCTTGATCTGACGCCGATAACAGGTGGGCGGCTATGGATAGAGTGTGGACGCTCGCAACACCTGAACCTTCGAATGGGCGGCTTGGACAGCAAAAGAAACGATTAGTGACACAAAAACTGTAACAAATTGACGGGAGGATGTGCCTTTGGCCATGATGGCGTCGCCTTTTTGATCGTGGGTGACGTATGCAACAGCGCGGCCACACTAATCGATCTAAAAAAGCTCTAACAAATACCCTTTAGGAATTAGCTTGTGTGGCGAGTGGTCTATGCTGGCCTGCCCACGTCACGGAAAGTCTTATTCCTGAATCGTATGAAAAAGAATGAAATAATTCTTTTTGGGTGTATGAAAAACTCATTACCCTGCAGGGACCAAATCAACGGTGGTTAGACGAAGGTAGTAGACACACAAGGTTACGATTGACTTGTCAGTCACTATCCGGTGCTAATCGCGCATCTGTGGATCGAGGGCGTCAGACCCGAGACCAAAGAAATACAAAAATTAGAAACGAGAGGAGCGGTACATGAAGAAGTCCACCTTGGCACTGTCTGTAGCTTTGGGCGTAATCGCTCAGCAAGCAGGCGCTGCCGGTTTCATCGATGACAGTAAAGTAACACTGGGTCTGCGTAACTTTTACATCAACACCGACAACCGTGACTCGGCCGCCGGCACGGCAGCCAACAAGCGCGCTGGTGTTCAGAGCAAGCAAGAAGAATGGGGCCAAGGCTTTGACCTGCGCTTCATCTCCGGTTACACCCAAGGCACTGTAGGCTTCGGTCTTGACGCTATCGGCCTGCTGGGCGTTCGTCTGGATTCCGGCGGCGGCACCAACGGCGCTACTGCCTCGTCCTACGGCGGCACTGTGTTCCCGAGCAAGTCCAATGGCGAAGCTGTTGATAACTACTCGAGCCTGGGCCTGACTGCCAAAGCCAAGATCTCCCAGACCGAACTGAAGCTGGGTACCCTGCAGCCTAAGCTGCCGGTTATCGTGACCAACGACGGTCGTCTGCTGCCGCAGACTTTCCAAGGTGGCCAGATCACTACCAACGACATCAAAGACCTGACGCTGGTTGCCGGTCAGATCGAAAAAGCCAAGGGTCGTAACTCCAGCAACGTCGACAACCTGTCGATCTCGGGTGCCAACTCCCGTGGCGCCAACTGGCGTGACAGCAACAAGTTCTACTACGCCGGTGGTGACTACAAGATCACCAAGGACCTGACTGCCCAGTACTACTACGGCAACCTGGAAGACTTCTACAAGCAGCACTTCCTGGGTCTGACCCACAACTGGGCCATCGGTCCAGGCGTATTGAAGTCTGACTTGCGTTATTTCCACAGCACCGATGACGGTAAGAACGGCAACGAGTCGGCTTACTTCTCCTCGGGCAACTACAGCGGCGTCAACTCCGGTCGCGGCAAGGTGGATAACAACCTGTACAGCGGCCTGTTCCTGTATACCTTGGGCGGCCACACCTTCGGTGGTGGTTACCAGGTCAGCAACGGTAGCAGCGACTTCCCTTGGTTGAACCAGGGCGACGGTTCGTCGGCTTACCTGACCACTGACATGCAGATCGCTAAGTTCGCCCGTGCCGGCGAACGTACCTGGCAAGCTCGCTACGCTTATGACTTCGCCAAGGTTGGCGTGCCTGGCTTGACCGCTGGTGTTGTGTACCTCAAGGGTACTGACATCGACACCGTCAACGGTAGCCGTGCCGAGTTCACCGGCCAGTCCGAGTGGGAGCGCGATATCACTGTTGCCTACGTAGTGCCAGAAGGCCTGTTCAAAAACGTCGGCGTCGCCTGGAAAAACGCTATGTGGCGCAACGATGTCGCTGCCGCGCGCGATCAAGACGAAAACCGTGTAATCGTCAGCTACACCTACGCATTCAAGTAACTGCGTAAAACCTTGCCCGGCGCACGCCGGGCAAGGTGTCTTGCTTTTCAAGTCGGGCTAAACCCCCGCAAGCCCTTCCTGAACCCCTCTTTGTACAGCGTCTCAAGGCCTTCTCGAACCTTGGAAACGATGTTGCGCCTCGCCCTTTCCCGCGTCCAATGAACAGATTTTTAATATTCCTTTATCGTCTAGATAAATCGATATTTATTCTTTTTAAATAATCCGCAATCCATGCACAGTGGGCTCCATAAGTACTCACCAGGAGCCACACCATGAGCCTAAGACTGGGCGATATCGCCCCCGACTTCGAACAGGATTCCAGCGCCGGCAAGATTCGTTTCCACGAATGGCTGGGCGACAGCTGGGGTGTGTTGTTTTCCCACCCGGCGGACTTCACCCCGGTGTGCACCACTGAGCTGGGCTTCACCGCCAAGCTCAAGGACGAGTTCGCCAAGCGAGGCGTCAAGGCCATTGCCCTGTCGGTGGACCCGGTGGACTCGCACCACAAGTGGATCGAGGACATCAACGAAACCCAGGCCACCATCGTCAACTTCCCGATCCTGGCTGACGCCGACCGCAAGGTTTCGGACCTCTACGACCTGATCCACCCGAACGCCAGTGACACCCTCACCGTGCGTTCCTTGTTCGTGATCGACCCGAACAAGAAGATCCGCCTGACCATCACCTACCCGGCCAGCACCGGCCGTAACTTCCACGAAATCCTGCGGGTCATCGACTCGCTGCAACTGACCGACAACTACAAAGTCGCCACCCCCGCCAACTGGCAGGACGGTGATGAAGTGGTGATCGTGCCGTCGCTCAAGGATGAGGAAGAAATCAAGAAGCGCTTTCCGAAGGGGTATCGGGCGGTGAAGCCGTATTTGCGGCTTACTCCACAGCCTAATCGTTGAAACTGAATCACAGCAGGGGTTTTCAGGCCGTTTCTACGGCCTTTTTTTTCGCCTGGCGGTTTATAAATCTCATATGCATTTAAAGAATAAACAAATGAAAAAATAAGATTTATAGATATATGAATCTGCTGATAAGGTCTGTTCCATCTTGGCGCCATCGCCACACAGCGAACCGCCGGCACTTGCTCAAGGAATTCCTGCATGTTGGTCGTAACACTTGGAGGCAGTCCCAGCCAGCGTTCCCGCTCCGGGGTCTTGCTGGAAAAAACCCGTCAGTGGTTGCAAGACAAAGGCGTTGAAGTGGTGAGTTACCAGATACGGGACTTCCCGGCTGAAGACTTGCTGCATGCACGCTTCGACAGCCCCAAGGTCATTGACCTGCTGCAACAGGTGGCTAACGCGGATGGCCTGGTGATCGCCACGCCGGTGTACAAGGCTTCGTTCTCCGGGGCGTTGAAAACCGTGCTCGACCTGCTGCCCGAGCGCGCCCTGGCCCACAAGGTTGTGCTGCCGATGGCGACCGGCGGCAGCATCGCCCACATGCTGGCGGTGGATTACGCCCTGAAGCCGGTATTGTCGGCCCTCAAAGCCCAGGAGCTGCTCCACGGCATCTTTGCCGAAGACAGCCAGATCGCCTACGGCGAAGGCAGTGCCCAGGCACAACTGGTACCGGTCCTCGAACACCGTTTGCACGAGGCCCTGGAGACGCTTTATGGCGCCATGGCCCGTCGCCCGAAACCGCTGGACCCGCATGTGTTGAATGAACGTTTGTTGAGTGCTCGCTGGAGCATTTAAGTCAGCCTCACCGTTATAGAGATGTACTCACCTTACTCAGCCGCCAACGGCCAAGCAGGTGCAGCCAACCCCCTCATCGCATTATTTGGAGAGAGCGCCATGCGCACTGTCATCTTGCGTCGTGGTCTGGTCGCACTGTTTGCTGCGGCTGTGTCCTTCGGCGCCATTGTTCAGGCTCAAGCTGCCGAGACCCTGCGGATCGGTTACCAGAAATACGGCACCCTGGTGCTGCTAAAGGCCAAGGGTACCCTGGAAAAACGCCTGGCCGCCCAAGGTGTGCAGGTGCAATGGACCGAGTTTCCCGGCGGTCCGCAACTGCTCGAAGGCCTGAACGTGGGTTCCATCGACTTCGGTGTCACCGGCGAAACCCCGCCGGTCTTCGCCCAGGCCGCCGGTGCCGACCTGCTCTACGTGGCCTACGAGCCGCCAGCGCCCACCAGCGAAGCGATCCTGGTGCCGAAAGACTCGACGATCAAATCGGTGGCCGAGCTCAAGGGCAAGAAAATCGTGCTCAACAAAGGCTCCAACGTGCACTACCTGCTGGTGCGTGCCCTGGAAGACGCCGGCCTGAAATACACCGACGTGCAGACCGTGTTCCTGCCGCCCGCCGATGCCCGTGCCGCCTTCGAGCGTGGCAGCGTGGATGCGTGGGTGATCTGGGACCCGTACCAGGCCGCCGCCGAGAAGCAACTGCAAGCGCGCACCCTGCGTGACGGCACCGGCATCGCCGACAACCACCAGTTCTACCTGGCCACCAAGCCGTACGCCGAAAAACACCCTGAAGTGGTCAAGGCGCTGATCGAAGAAGTGCGCGCGGTGGGCGAGTGGTCCAAGGCCAACCCCCAGGAAGTGACCGAACAGGTCGCGCCGCTGCTGGGCCTGCCGGCAGACATCACCCTGACCTCGGTAAAACGCCAGGGCTACGGCGCGCTGTTCCTGACCCCGGAAGTGGTGGCGGCCCAGCAGAAAATCGCCGATAGCTTCTACCAACTCAAATTGATCCCCAAGCCCTTGAACATCAAGGACGTGATCTGGACGCCACCGGCTGCCGTGGCTAAAGCGCCGTAATCCGATTTCTTCAGGAGACAACTCCATGAGCCTCACTATTTTCTGGTTCCTGCCTACCCACGGCGACGGCCATTACCTTGGCACCGCCGAAGGCGCTCGCGCCGTTGATCACGGTTATCTGCAGCAAGTGGCCCAGGCCGCTGACCGCCTGGGATTCGGCGGGGTGCTGATCCCCACCGGTCGCTCCTGCGAAGACTCGTGGCTGGTGGCCGCCTCGCTGATCCCGGTGACCCAGCGTTTGAAATTCCTTGTCGCGCTGCGCCCCGGGATCATTTCCCCGACGGTGGCCGCGCGCCAGGCCGCGACCCTGGATCGCCTGTCCGGCGGCCGTGCGTTGTTCAACCTGGTGACCGGTGGTGACCCGGAAGAGCTGGCTGGCGATGGCTTGTTCCTCAGCCACGAAGAGCGCTACCAGGCGTCCGTGGAATTCACCCGCATCTGGCGCCGCGTGCTGGAAGGCGAAACCGTGGATTACGACGGCGAGCACATCAGCGTCAAAGGCGCCAAGTTGCTCTACCCGCCGATCCAGCAACCGCGCCCGCCGCTGTACTTCGGCGGATCCTCCGAAGCGGCCCAGGAACTCGCCGCCGAACAAGTGGAGATGGTGCTGACCTGGGGCGAGCCACCGGCCGCGGTCGCCGAGAAGATCGAGCAGGTGCGGGCCAAGGCAGCGAAACTCGGGCGCACCGTGCGCTTCGGCATTCGTCTGCATGTGATCGTGCGCGAAACCAACGAAGAAGCCTGGAAAGCCGCCGACAAACTGATCTCCCATCTCGACGACGACACCATCGCCCGTGCCCAGGCTTCCCTGGCGCGCTTCGATTCCGTCGGCCAGCAGCGCATGGCGGCCTTGCATGGCGGCAACCGCGACAACCTGGAAGTCAGCCCCAACCTGTGGGCCGGCGTCGGCCTGGTGCGTGGCGGTGCGGGCACCGCGCTGGTGGGCGATGGCCCGACGGTTGCAGAACGGGTCAAGGAGTACGCCGCGCTGGGCATCGACACCTTTATCTTCTCCGGTTATCCACACCTGGAAGAGTCCTATCGGGTCGCCGAGCTGCTGTTCCCGCACCTGGATATCGAACGTCCGGAGTTGCCGAAAAGCGCCGGTTACGTGAGCCCGTTCGGTGAGATGGTCGCCAACGACATCCTTCCAAAAGCTGCGTCACAGAGCTGAGGCGGCGCCATGACTTTTGAAAAATTGAGCCATCGCGTGGCGCCCTGGGTGCTGCCGATTCTATTGCTGGCGGTGTGGCAGTTGTCGGTGTCGGCGGGCTGGTTGTCGACACGCATCCTGCCGGCGCCCAGTGCGGTGATTGAGGCTGGGGTCAACCTGGTGCGCAGCGGCGAAATCTGGACGCACCTGGCCATCAGTGGCTGGCGTGCCGGCCTGGGCTTTGTGATCGGTGGCAGCATCGGCCTGGCGCTGGGGTTTATCACCGGCCTGTCGACGTGGGGCGAACGCCTGCTGGACAGCTCGGTGCAGATGATCCGCAACGTGCCGCACCTGGCGCTGATTCCGCTGGTGATCCTATGGTTTGGCATCGACGAGACCGCGAAGATTTTCCTGGTCGCCCTCGGCACGCTGTTCCCGATCTACCTCAACACCTACCACGGCATCCGCAACGTCGACCCGGCGCTGGTAGAAATGTCGCGCAGCTATGGCTTGTCCGGTTTCAGCCTGTTCTGGCAAGTGATCCTGCCGGGCGCGCTGCCATCGATCTTGGTGGGCGTGCGCTTTGCCCTGGGCTTTATGTGGCTGACGCTGATCGTGGCGGAAACCATCTCTGCCAGCTCCGGCATTGGTTACCTGGCGATGAACGCCCGCGAATTCCTGCAAACCGACGTGGTGGTGTTGGCCATCGTGATGTACGCCATCCTCGGCAAACTGGCCGACCTGGCTGCGCGTGGCCTGGAGCGGGTTTGGCTGCGCTGGCATCCGGCGTATCAAGTGAATAAAGGCGGTGCGGCATGACGGCTCAACAACCTCCGCGCCTGCTGAAGGGGATTCCCCTGGCGGTGCGCAAATTGCGCAAATCCTTTGGCGCACGGGAAGTGCTCAAAGAGATTGACCTGCACATTCCGGCGGGCCAGTTCGTCGCCGTGGTGGGTCGCAGCGGTTGCGGCAAAAGTACCTTGCTGCGTCTGCTGGCCGGTCTGGACAAGGCCAGCGGCGGCGAGCTGCTGGCCGGTTCCGCACCGCTGAGCGAAGCGATTGAAGACACGCGGCTGATGTTCCAGGAAGCACGTTTGCTGCCCTGGAAAAAGATCATCGACAACGTGGGTCTGGGCCTTAAAGGCAACTGGCGTCCCAAGGCGCTGGAGGCCCTGGAAGCGGTCGGCCTGGCCGAGCGCGCCGATGAATGGCCGGCGGCGTTGTCCGGTGGCCAGAAACAACGTGTTGCCCTGGCCCGCGCGCTGATCCACCAACCGCGCCTGCTGTTGCTCGACGAACCGCTGGGCGCCCTGGACGCCCTCACCCGTATCGAGATGCAGCAACTGATCGAAAACCTCTGGCAAAAACACGGTTTCACCGTGTTGCTGGTGACCCATGACGTCAGCGAAGCCGTGGCCATTGCCGACCGGGTGATCCTGATCGAAGACGGCGAAATCGGCCTCGACCTGATCGTCGATCTGCCGCGCCCACGGGCCCGAGGCTCACATCGCCTGGCCGCACTTGAAGCGCAAGTACTCAACCGTGTGCTGTCGTTGCCCGGCACACCGCCGGAACCCGAACCTGTTTCACCGCTGCCTACGCAACTGCGTTGGGCTCAATAACTCATAGAGGAACACCATCATGACTATCAAAGCCATCAACGTGCGTAACCAGTTCAAAGGCACCATCAAGGAAATCGTGGTCGGCGACGTGCTGTCGGAAATCGATGTGCAGACCGCCTCCGGTATCGTCACTTCCGTGATCACCACGCGCTCCGTCAAAGAGCTGGAGCTGGTGATTGGCAGTGAAGTGATTGCCTTTGTGAAGTCGACTGAGGTGTCGATCGCCAAGTTGTGATTTGCGTCGCTCTTGAGGCCGTCATCGGGGGCTTGCCCCCGATGAGGCCAGTCCGGCCAGAACAAAACTCAGCGCTTGGGCAGGTAAGCCGGCAAATACAGCCCCACATACGCATCAAAAACCCGCATCCCTTCCTCCGCCATACGCGGCGTAATCAGCCCATGCTGATGCACCGAACGCGCATACACGCGATCACTCAATTCCAACGCCAGCGCAAACACATCCACATCGGTTGGCAAACTCGGCACTTCAAAGTGGCGGTCGAACACCTCCAGCATCAAATCCCCCAACTCCAGATCATGCTGGCGGTCCGCCTGGGTCACTTCGGTCAGCCCGTGCTGGGCCAGGATCAACTGGCGCGCGGCGGCGTCGTTGCTGTAGATGGTCAGCATGCGCTGTTCGACGATGTAGGACAGGTCGCGCCAATGCTTGAGTGAAACATGCTCGATGGGGGCCTGGATGGCGCAGCGGAAGGCTGCATGTATATCGGCGGTCAGTGCCTCCAGCAGCGCCGGCACACTGGCGAAAAAGTGATACACCGACGACGGCGGAATCTGCGCGCGCTCGGCCACGCTGTAGATCGACAAACTCGCCACGCCTTCGGCGGCCAGCAAGGTGCGGGCGGCATCGAGAATCGCGTCGATCCGTGCCTGGCTGCGGGCGCGGGGTTTGCGAGGGGCGGCGGGGCGGGTGGGCATGGAAGTCTCCTACAAGGCAGCGGGCATTGTACGCAGAGCCTGGGGATGATCCATACCGCTTGTTGTGGTGAGCGGGCTTGCCCCGCGCTGGGCTGCGAAGCGGCCCCAATAAAAACGCCGCATTCTGACAGGCAGAATGCGGCGTCTGGTTTTAGGGCGGCTTCGCCACCCAGCGCGGGACAAGCCCGCTCACCACAGCAAGCCCGCTCACCACATTTAATGCAGCCGGTTAAACGGTATGCAGGTACCAGTTGTACTCAAGGTCGGAGATGGAGTGTTCGAACTCTTCCAGCTCACTTTCCTTACAGGCGACGAAGATATCGATGTATTTAGGATCGATGTACTTGGCCATCACCTCGCTGTCGTCCAACTCGCGCAGGGCATCGCGCAGGTTGTTCGGCAGGCTCTGTTCGTTCTGCTCGTAGCTGTTGCCTTCCACGGGTGCGCCCGGTTCGATCTTGTTGGTCAGGCCGTGGTGCACGCCTGCCAGGACCGAAGCCATCAGCAGGTAAGGGTTGGCGTCGGCACCGGCCACACGGTGTTCGATACGTACGGCGTCGGACGAGCCGGTCGGTACGCGAATCGCCACGGTGCGGTTGTCCAGGCCCCAGCACGGCGAGTTCGGCACGTAGAACTGTGCGCCGAAACGACGGTAGGAGTTGACGTTAGGGCACAGGAACGCCATTTGGGCGGGTAGGGTCTCGAGCACACCGCCGATCGCGTGACGCAATGCGGCGTTCTGCTCGGGATCCTCGCTGGCAAAGATGTTCTTGCCGTCCTTGTCCAGGATCGAGATGTGTACGTGCAAACCGTTGCCAGCCTGGCCTGGGTAAGGCTTGGCCATGAAGGTGGTGTCCATCTCATGGTCGTAGGCGATGTTCTTGATCAGGCGCTTGAGCAACACTGCGTAGTCGCAGGCCTTGATCGGGTCGGCCACGTGGTGCAAGTTCACTTCGAACTGCGCCGGGGCACTTTCCTTGACGATGGCGTCGGCCGGGATGCCTTGCTCTTTGGCACCTTCCAGGATGTCCTGGAGGCAATCGACGTATTCGTCGAGGTCGTCGATCAGGTAGACCTGTGTCGAGTGCGGGCGTTTGCCGGAGATCGGCGAGCGGGGCGGTTGTGGGCGGCCGTTCACGTTCTCCTGGTCGATCAGGTAGAACTCAAGCTCGAAGGCGGCGCAGATGGTCAGACCGAGGTCGTCAAACTTGCTTACAACTTGGCGGAGCACTTCGCGCGGATCGGCGAAGAAAGGTTCACCTTCAAGTTCGTGCATGGTCATCAGCAATTGCGCGGTAGGGCGCTTTTGCCAAGGTTCATTGCACAGGGTGTCAGGGATCGGATAACAGATTCGGTCAGCATCACCGATGTCCAGGCCCAGGCCGGTGCTTTCCACCGTCGAGCCATTGATATCCAGGGCAAATAAAGAGGCAGGCAGGTTAATGCCCTTCTCGTAAACCTTGTGGAGGCTGGTGCGTTCGATGCGCTTACCGCGCACCACACCATTCATATCCGCAATTAGAAGGTCTACGTACAGAACCTCAGGATGATCCTTAAGGAACGCGTTCGCTTCGTTAAGCTGAACGGCACGCGGGGGTACCGACATGATGCAACACCTTTGTTGTTAAAAATATCAATCATTGATCTTTTCTGGTTTCAGTCAACCCGAACGGCATGCCGAAGTCAAGCGAGGCCTTTTTTGCCCTAAAAAAGCGCCGTGACCGCACTTTTGGGGCTTTTTGGGGCGGTTTTTTCGGTTTGACCGGCTTGGGACTCGCAGGCTTGAGCGGGCCGTGTTGTATTTTTTACGGGGGTGTTGTGTAAAAAAATGAACAAGGCTAAGCTCGATTCAAACCCATAACAGCAATAATACCGGGGTGCTTCATGTCTCGCCTGCCGCCACTCGGCGTCTCAGCCTGCTTCAGCCAGGCTTTGTCCGCAGTCCGTTCGTCCCGCGTGAATGCCCACGCACCGGCCAATATTCTTGACGGCCCATCCGCTCTCTTTTTTGCCTCCTCGACTGTCACTGACCGGCTCCCCTCTGCGCGGCCGCTCATGATTCTGCACGACTTTGGCTTGAGGAATGCAACGCTGCAGCAAATGGCAGGTAAGCTCCTACCCTGAACGAAAAAACGACGCGGATGCTGCGTCAACCAACGCCTGGCCTTTAATGGATGCCAGGAAACCCAGCCCAGAGGCATTTATGAGTAACAACCTCGACCAGCTCACCGATTGGTTGAAAGACCACAAGATCACAGAAGTCGAATGCATGATTGGCGACCTGACCGGTATCACCCGGGGCAAGATCTCGCCGACCAACAAGTTCATCGCCGAAAAAGGCATGCGCCTGCCCGAGAGCGTTCTGTTGCAGACCGTGACCGGCGACTATGTCGAAGACGACATCTATTACGAATTGCTCGACCCGGCAGACATCGACATGATCTGCCGCCCCGACCAGAACGCGGTGTTCCTGGTGCCCTGGGCCATCGAGCCGACCGCCCAGGTGATCCACGACACCTACGACAAGCAAGGCAACCCGATCGAGCTGTCGCCGCGCAACGTGCTCAAGAAAGTCCTCAAGCTCTACGCCGACAAAGGCTGGCAGCCCATCGTGGCGCCGGAGATGGAGTTCTACCTGACCAAACGCTGCGAAGACCCGGACTTCCCGCTGCAACCGCCGATCGGTCGGTCCGGGCGCCCGGAGACCGGCCGCCAATCCTTCTCTATAGAAGCCGCCAACGAATTCGACCCGCTGTTCGAAGACGTCTACGACTGGTGCGAGCTGCAGGAGCTGGACCTCGACACCCTGATCCATGAAGACGGCACGGCCCAGATGGAAATCAACTTCCGTCACGGCGATGCCCTGTCCCTGGCCGACCAGATCCTGGTATTCAAGCGCACCATGCGTGAAGCCGCGCTCAAGCACGACGTGGCGGCCACCTTCATGGCCAAGCCGATGACCGGCGAGCCCGGCAGCGCCATGCACCTGCACCAGAGCATCATCGACATCGCCACCGGCAAGAACGTCTTCTCCAATGAAGACGGGACCATGAGCCAGCTGTTCCTCAACCACATTGGCGGCCTGCAGAAGTTCATCCCTGAGTTGCTGCCGCTGTTTGCCCCCAACGTGAACTCGTTCCGCCGCTTCCTGCCCGACACCTCGGCGCCGGTGAACGTGGAGTGGGGCGAAGAAAACCGCACCGTCGGCCTGCGCGTACCGGATGCCGGCCCGCAGAACCGTCGCGTGGAAAACCGCCTGCCGGGCGCCGACGCCAACCCGTACCTGGCGATTGCCGCCAGCCTGCTGTGTGGCTACATCGGCATGGTCGAAGGCCATAACCCCAGCGCCCCGGTAGTGGGTCGTGGTTACGAGCGCCGCAACCTGCGCCTGCCGTTGACCATTGAAGACGCCCTGGAACGCATGGAAAACAGCAAGACCATCGAAAAATACCTGGGTCAGAAATTCATCACAGGGTATGTCGCGGTCAAGCGGGCCGAGCATGAAAACTTCAAGCGCGTGATCAGTTCGTGGGAGCGGGAATTCCTGCTCTTCGCCGTCTGATGCGCCGGGCGCGCCCGTCACACGGCGCGCCCCTCACTGAAAAGTCTAGGAGATTGGTATGTCCAGCAACAACCCGCAAACCCGCGAATGGCAAGCCCTGAGTAGTGATCACCACCTAGCGCCGTTCAGCGACTTCAAGCAATTGAAAGAGAAAGGCCCACGGATCATCACCAAAGCCCACGGCGTGTACTTGTGGGACAGCGAAGGCAACAAGATCCTCGACGGCATGGCCGGCCTGTGGTGCGTGGCGATCGGTTACGGTCGCGATGAACTGGCCGACGCCGCCGCCAAGCAGATGAAAGAACTGCCGTACTACAACCTGTTCTTCCAGACCGCTCACCCGCCGGTGCTGGAGCTGGCCAAGGCGATTTCCGACATCGCGCCTGCCGGCATGAACCACGTGTTCTTCACCGGCTCCGGCTCCGAAGGCAACGACACTATGTTGCGCATGGTCCGCCACTATTGGGCGATCAAGGGCCAGCCGAACAAGAAAACCATCATCAGCCGCAAGAATGGCTACCACGGCTCCACCGTGGCTGGCGCCAGCCTGGGCGGCATGACCTATATGCATGAACAGGGCGACTTGCCGATCCCGGGCATCGTCCATATCGCCCAGCCGTACTGGTTCGGCGAAGGCGGCGACATGAGCCCCGAAGAGTTCGGGGTCTGGGCCGCCAACCAACTGGAAGAGAAGATCCTGGAACTGGGTGTGGACAACGTCGGTGCCTTTATTGCCGAGCCGATCCAGGGCGCCGGTGGCGTGATCGTGCCGCCGGACAGCTACTGGCCGCGCATCAAGGAGATCCTCGCCAAGTACGACATCCTGTTTGTGGCCGACGAAGTGATTTGCGGTTTCGGCCGTACCGGTGAGTGGTTCGGTAGCGATTTCTACGACCTCAAGCCCCACATGATGACCATCGCCAAGGGCCTGACCTCGGGCTACATCCCCATGGGCGGCCTGATCGTGCGCGACGACGTGGTGGCCGTGCTCAACGAAGGCGGTGATTTCAACCACGGTTTCACCTACTCCGGTCACCCGGTGGCCGCGGCCGTGGCCCTGGAAAACATCCGCATCATGCGCGATGAAACAATTGTTAACCGCGTCCACGACGAAACGGCACCGTATTTGCAGAAACGTCTGCGGGAGCTGGCGGATCACCCGTTGGTGGGTGAGGTGCGCGGTGTCGGCATGCTCGGTGCAATTGAGCTGGTTCAGGACAAGGCGACGCGCAAGCGTTACGAGGGCCGTGGTGTCGGCATGATCTGCCGAACCTTCTGCTTCGAGAATGGCCTGATCATGCGCGCCGTGGGCGACACCATGATCATTTCGCCGCCTCTGGTGATCAGCAAGGCTGAAATCGACGAGCTGGTGACCAAGGCTCGTCATTGCCTGGACCTGACTTTGGCGGCATTGCAGGGCTAAGTGCTAGGCTCAGTGCGCAGCGCACCGGGCAGTTATAAATGCAGGGGCTTTGGTTGAAAGCCGGCCCCTGAACTTGCCAGACTGTCGCCCTGTTTTGCTGCCCTCTGGAAGGGTCGCTGAACATAAAAGAACGTGGCCCAAAAAAGAAAAATTGGAGCATCACCAAATGAAGGCATTAGGTTTGAAGAACGCTGGCAAGACCCTCCTCGCCTTGTCCCTGATGGGCGCAATGGCGGGCGCGGTCCAGGCCGACGATAAAGTGCTGCACGTCTACAACTGGTCCGACTACATTGCACCGGACACCATCGCCAACTTTGAAAAAGAGTCGGGCATTAAAGTGGTGTACGACGTTTTTGACAGCAACGAGACACTCGAAGCCAAGTTGCTGGCAGGCAAGTCCGGCTACGACATCGTCGTACCGTCGAACAACTTCCTCGCCAAGCAGATCAAGGCCGGTGTCTACCAGGAGCTGGACAAGTCCAAGCTGTCCAACTATGGCAACCTGAACACCTCCCTGCTTAAAGCCGTGTCGGTCAGCGACCCGGACAACAAGCACGCTTTCCCGTACATGTGGGGTTCGATCGGCATCGGCTACAACCCGGACAAGGTCAAGGCCGCGCTGGGCGTGGACAAGATCGATTCGTGGGACGTGCTGCTCAAGCCTGAAAACATCGCCAAGCTCAAAAGCTGCGGCGTGAGCTTCCTCGACTCGCCGACCGAAATGCTGCCGATCGCGCTGCATTACCTGGGCCTGCCAACCGACAGCCAGAAGAAGGCCGACCTCAAGCAAGCCGAAGACCTGTTCCTGAAAATCCGTCCTTCGATTGGCTACTTCCACTCGTCCAAGTACATCTCCGACCTGGCCAACGGCAACATCTGCGTAGCCGTGGGTTACTCGGGTGACATCCAGCAGGCCAAGTCCCGTGCGGCTGAAGCCGGTGGCAAGGTCAAGGTGGCCTACGACATTCCGAAAGAAGGTGCCGGTAGCTTCTTCGACATGGTCGCCATCCCTAAAGATGCCGAAAACGTCGACGCCGCTTATAAGTTCATGAACTACCTGCTCAAGCCGGAAGTCATGGCTTCGATCACCAACAGCGTGCGTTTCCCGAACGGTAACGAGAAGGCCACCGCACTGGTCGACAAAGACATCACCAATGACCCGGGCATCTACCCGCCAGCGGATGTGCAAGCCAAGCTCTACGCCATTGCGGACTTGCCGGCTGCCACCCAGCGTGAAATGACACGCAGCTGGACCAAGATCAAATCCGGTAAATAAACCGGCCTTCATTAACCACCGCGCGCCCCGCGGTGGTTAATGAAACAAATAAATGACAGAAAGTTTTGCCGGATCGGTTTATCGAGGGTAAGTTGCGCGCCGGTTTTGTTGCCGGGCAACAACTTTGGGCCCAACTATTTAAGAGGACCTCCACTTGCCAATTTCTTTGTTTCGCCAAGCCTTGCTGGTAGGTGCAGGTCTCACGCTGGCTGTCAGCGTGCAGGCCGCACCGACCGTGCATATTTATAACTGGTCGGATTACATCGGTCCCGACACCCTGGCCAACTTCGAAAAGGCCACCGGCATCAAACCCGTGTATGACGTGTTTGATTCCAACGAAACCCTGGAAGGCAAGTTACTGGCCGGGCGTACCGGCTATGATGTGGTAGTGCCGTCCAACCACTTCCTTGGCAAGCAGATCAAGGCCGGGGCGTTCCAGAAACTCGATAAGTCGCTGCTGACTCATTACGCCAACCTGGACCCTGTGCTGCTCAAGCGCCTGGAGAAGAACGACCCGGGTAACCAGTACGCCGTGCCGTACCTGTGGGGTACCAACGGCATCGGTTACAACGTCGACAAAGTGAAGGAAGTGCTGGGTGTCGACAAGATCGACTCCTGGGCCGTGCTGTTCGAACCGGAAAACATGAAGAAGCTGGCCACCTGTGGTGTGTCGTTCATGGACTCGGCGGATGAAATGCTGCCGGCGGTGCTCAACTACATGGGCCTGGACCCTAACAGCACCAACCCTGAAGACTACAAGAAGGCCGAGGAAAAGCTGCTCAAAGTGCGGCCCTACGTGACCTATTTCCATTCTTCCAAATACATCTCGGACCTGGCCAACGGCAACATCTGCGTGGCCGCCGGGTTCTCCGGCGACGTGTTCCAGGCCAAGGCTCGCGCAAGCGAAGCGGGCAAAGGCGTGAACATCGCCTACGCAATTCCGAAGGAAGGCGGCAACCTGTGGTTTGACGTGCTGGCGATTCCCAAGGACGCCACCAACATCAAGGAAGCCCACGCCTTCATCAACTATTTACTGCAATCTGAGGTGATCGCCCAGGTCAGTGACACCGTCGGTTACGCCAACCCTAACCCAGGGGCGGACAAACTGATGGAGCAATCGATACGCACCGACGAAGCGGTTTACCCACCGCAGGCGGTTCTCGACCGGACATTCGTCAACTTCGAGCTACCCCCGAAAGTGCAACGTTTAATGACCCGTAGTTGGACCAAGGTCAAGACGGGCAAGTAAGGCTCAAACTATCCAAGGTTCGCCCGCCTCGGGCGAACTGCACTCTTTTTTTTGGGAGTTTCGTAAATGGCAGTTGCCTCCGGCGCCTATAAGAAAGCCCTCGAGGGCGACCAGACACCGAAAAAGGTGCTGGTCAAAATCGACCGGGTCACGAAGAAGTTCGACGAGACGATTGCCGTGGACGATGTGTCCCTGGAAATCAAGAAAGGCGAGATCTTCGCCTTGCTCGGCGGTTCGGGTTCGGGCAAGTCCACCCTGCTGCGCATGCTCGCAGGCTTCGAGCGCCCGACAGAAGGTCGGATTTACCTCGACGGCGTGGACATCACCGATATGCCGCCCTACGAGCGGCCGATCAACATGATGTTCCAGTCCTACGCCTTGTTCCCACACATGACCGTGGCGCAGAACATTGCGTTCGGCCTGCAACAGGACAAGATCCCCAAGGCCGAAGTCGATGCCCGCGTGGCCGAAATGCTCAAGCTGGTCCAGATGAGCCAGTACGCCAAGCGCAAGCCGCACCAGTTGTCCGGTGGCCAGCGTCAGCGGGTGGCGCTGGCCCGCTCCCTGGCCAAGCGCCCGAAACTGCTGCTGCTCGATGAGCCCATGGGCGCCCTCGACAAGAAGCTGCGTTCGCAGATGCAACTGGAACTGGTGGAGATCATCGAGCGCGTCGGCGTGACCTGCGTGATGGTGACGCACGACCAGGAAGAGGCCATGACCATGGCCGAGCGCATCGCGATCATGCACCTGGGCTGGATCGCCCAGATCGGCAGCCCGATCGACATCTACGAGACGCCGACCAGCCGCCTGGTGTGCGAATTCATCGGTAACGTCAACATCTTCGACACCCAGGTGGTGGATGACGCCGAAGGTCACGCGGTGCTCAAGTGCCCGGACCTGGACCGTGACATCTACGTGGGCTACGGCATCGCCACCTCGGTGGAAGACAAGTCGGTGACCTACGCCATCCGCCCGGAAAAACTGCTGGTCACCACCGAAATGCCGACCTGCGAACACAACTGGTCCAGCGGCAAGGTGCACGACATCGCCTACCTGGGCGGCCACTCGGTGTTCTACGTCGAGCTGCCAAGCGGCAAGCTGGTGCAGTCCTTCGTCGCCAACGCCGAACGCCGTGGCCAGCGCCCAACCTGGGGTGACCAGGTGTACGTGTGGTGGGAAGACGATAGCGGCGTGGTACTGCGCACATGAACATGAAGAAGCTCAAGCGGCGCTTGCACCGCATCGTCCCCAGCGGCAAGCAGGTGGTCATCGGGATTCCGTTCCTGTGGCTGTTCCTGTTTTTCGCCCTGCCGTTTTTCATCGTCCTGAAAATCAGCTTCGCCGAAGCCGACGTGGCGATCCCGCCGTACACCGAGATCTACACCTACGTCGAGCAGAAGCTGCAGGTGGTGCTGAACCTGGCCAACTACAGTTTGCTGGCAGGTGATGAGCTGTACATCGCGGCTTACCTGGGCTCGCTGAAGATGGCGTTCTTCAGCACACTGTTGTGCCTGCTGATCGGCTATCCGATGGCCTATGCCATTGCCACCGCGCGCAAAGAGATGCAGACCGTGCTGGTGCTGCTGATCATGATGCCGACCTGGACCGCGATCCTGATCCGCGTGTATGCGTGGATGGGCATCCTCAGCAACAACGGCCTGCTCAATGGCTTCCTGATGTCCATGGGGCTGATCAACGAACCGCTGCAGATCCTCAACACCAACATCGCGGTGTATATCGGCGTGGTCTATTCGTACCTGCCGTTCATGATCCTGCCGCTGTACGCCAACCTGGTGAAGCATGACCAGAGCCTGCTGGAAGCCGCATCGGACCTGGGTTCGAGCACCTTCAACAGCTTCTGGAAAATCACCGTGCCGCTGTCCAAGAACGGCATCATCGCCGGCTGCATGCTGGTGTTTATCCCGGTGGTGGGCGAGTTCGTGATCCCGGAACTGCTCGGCGGCCCGGAAACCCTGATGATCGGTAAAGTGTTGTGGCAAGAATTCTTCAACAACCGTGACTGGCCGGTGGCGTCTGCCCTGGCGGTGGTGATGCTGGCGATCCTGATCGTGCCCATCATTCTGTTTAACCGCAGCCAAGCCAAAGAGATGGAGGGCAAGATATGAAGCGCGTCAGTTTCTCAAGCTTCATGCTGGTGGCGGGGTTGTTGTTCATCTACCTGCCGATGCTGATCCTGGTGATCTACTCGTTCAACGAATCCAAGCTGGTGACGGTGTGGGGCGGTTGGTCGATCAAGTGGTACGTGGGCCTGCTGGACAACACCCAGTTGATGGGCTCGGTGGCACGTTCTCTGGAAATCGCCTGCTACACGGCGGTGGCCGCCGTGGCGCTGGGTACGTTGGCGGCGTTTGTGCTGACGCGCATCAGCCAGTTCAAGGGCCGCACGCTTTTCGGCGGCCTGGTGACCGCGCCGTTGGTGATGCCGGAAGTGATCACCGGTCTGTCGCTGCTGCTGCTGTTCGTGGCCATGGCGCAGATGATCGGCTGGCCCCAGGAGCGTGGCATCGTCACCATCTGGATCGCCCACACCACGTTCTGTGCCGCTTATGTGGCGGTGGTGGTATCGGCGCGCCTGCGTGAGCTGGACCTGTCGATCGAAGAAGCGGCGATGGACCTGGGTGCACGGCCGTGGAAGGTGTTCTTCCTGATCACCATCCCGATGATCGCGCCGTCGCTGGCGGCGGGCGGCATGATGTCGTTCGCACTGTCCCTGGATGACCTGGTACTGGCCAGCTTCGTCTCGGGACCGGGTTCGACGACGTTGCCGATGGAAGTGTTCTCGGCCGTGCGCCTTGGGGTTAAACCCGAGATCAACGCCGTGGCCAGCCTGATTCTGCTGGCAGTGTCGTTGGTGACCTTCCTGGTGTGGTTCTTCAGCCGACGTGCCGAAGAGATGCGCAAGAAAGCGATCCAGCAGGCGATTGAAGAAGCCGCCGCCGATGGCTGGCAGCAGCCGGACAAGCGTCGGGCTCCAGCGCCGGTCTAAATGTGGGAGGGGGCCTGCTCCCGATGGCGGTGGGTCAGTCAATAGATGCAGTGACTGACACTCAGCTATCGGGGGCAAGCCCTTCCCACATTTGATCGCATTTCAACTCCGCTACGCCAACCACGGCGACTTGCGAATCACCTCGACAAAATTCATCGGCTTGAACCCCGGTTCCTGATCCACCAGCACATCGGTCTTCACGTTGCCGAACGTGGTCTGCGGGCGATGGCGCAAGCCGTCGGCAAACGCGCAGATGATGCACTCCTTGAACCCTTCACCGCGTGGATGCGCATGCACCACGGCTTCGCGCTGCACGCTGCTGAACGCGGCGTAGTCCATGCCCAGCACGTCCATTTCTACACCGGCGGTCACCAGTGCCACGGTCGGGCGCAGGTGTTGCGGCACGCCCGGCGTGGTGTGCAGGGCGATGGACAGCCACACCTGTTCGATATCGTCGTCGCTCAGCCCGTAAGGCTTGAGGAAGGCCGCGGCGGCGTTGGCGCCGTCCACTTCGAAGCGCTGGTCATCACTGCGATGGCCTGCCACCAGGCCCAGGTCATGGAACATGGCGCCGACGTAGAGCAGCTCCGGGTTGTAGGCCAGTTGCTTGCGCTCACCGCTCAATGCGCCGAACAGGAACACCCGGCGGGAGTGGTGGTAGAGCAGGTCGGACTCAATGTCGCGGATGTAGTCGGTGGTGGCTTTGGCCAGGGCGCTGTCCGGGATCTTGATACCGGCGATGGTGGTGGTCATGGTGGTTCTCCTCTGGAAAGCAGTCAGTTTGGTCGCTGGTCGGTGCAGCGAACATCGCGGTGAGGGCGCGATCCCGGCCAATGTGCCGACACATCGTGCCAAGCAGAAATCGACTAGGGTGTAGCGGGCGATATCACTCTGGAAGCCTGCGAAAATCCCAGTGTGGGAGGGGGCTTGCTCCCGATTGCTGAGTACCAGGCACTGCATCTGCTGACTGATACAGCGCCATCGGGAGCAAACCCCCTCCCACAGGGTTTGCATTTTATTCCGCTAGAAAAAGGTGTCTGTGAGCATGCACAAGACCGTCGCGATCCTGATCTTCCCCGGCGTCCAGTCACTGGATGTGACCGGTCCCATGGACGTGTTCTACGAGGCCAACCGCTTTCTGGTGCCCGAAGATCATTACCAGTTGGAAGTGATAGGTTTAGGCCACGGCACGATGGCGGCTTCCAATGGCCTGTCACTCCAGGCCCATAATCATTACAGCGAAGCCCTGCAGGCCTATGACCTGCTGCTGGTCGCGGGCGGCCCGCAGTTACCCTTCGAGGACTTCGGCGCTCCGTTCGATGATTGGCTGCGTGGCGCCACCGCCCGGGCGCGACGGTTTGGCTCAATCTGCAACGGGGCCTTCATGCTGGCGCGCGCCGGATTGCTGGACGGAAAAACCGTCACCACCCATTGGAACGACGCCGCCGACCTGGCGCGTCTGTGCCCCTCGGCCCAGATCGAAGCCGACCGCCTCTACGTACAGGATGGCAATCTCTACACCTCGGCGGGCGTCACGGCAGGCATCGACCTGTCGCTGTACCTGCTGGCCCAGGACCACGGCCCGGAAGTGGCG
This sequence comes from Pseudomonas sp. CFBP13509, assembly GCF_005233485.1. NCBI lineage: Bacteria > Pseudomonadati > Pseudomonadota > Gammaproteobacteria > Pseudomonadales > Pseudomonadaceae > Pseudomonas > Pseudomonas sp. CFBP13509. The sequence goes on along the minus strand of NZ_QGAA01000003.1, from coordinate 11,399 downwards.
TTGAGCGTGGCCAAGCGCCTGGTGGTGTTCACCCAGCGCTCGGGTGGGCAGTCGCAGTTCAGCCCGTTCCTCACGCCCCACGCCGAAACCAACTCGGCGGTGGCGCTGGTGCAGTTATACGTATTGGCGAACCTGACGGGCGACCTGACCATCGCCGACCTGGCCAAGGCCGCCAACATGAGCGCGCGCAACTTCTCCCGGGTGTTTGCCCGTGAGGCGAGGATTACGCCAGCGGAGTTTGTCGAACGGGCGCGGGTGGATGCGGCGCGGGTGATGCTCGAAAGCACGCATGCGCCGCTGAAGACCGTGGCCTACCAATGCGGGTTTCGCGATGCCCAGCACATGCGCAGCGTGTTCAATCGCCGGCTGGGCGTGACGCCGCAACAGTTCCGGCTCAATTTTGCGGCACCGGTCTAAGCCCCTTCCACAGGTTGACCGATTTCCAAGGGGCTATCGCGCCGGCAGCAGTTTCAGCGTGCTGCGGGTATTGGCCGTGACTTCCTCATCACTGAAATGCGCCTGCTCATAACCCCCTTCGATATAGGTCTCGGCCTGGTCGCCATAGTGCTTGTCGAACGGCACGCCGCTTTGCCCCACCGGATTGATGGTGAGGGCGTGGGCCACGTCGGCAAAGTCGATCAGGCGGCGAGTGGACGGGCCGTAGGTCACTGGCCATGGCGCGGGGCCGATGACGGCCGACTGGTTGTTCGGCACTTCGTGGGTGCCGGGTGCCGGGAACGGGCCGACGTTGACGATCAGGTCCAAGGGTTTCTGTGAGCCCAGCGGATGACCGTGGGTCAGGGTATGAGCCTTGCCCCACTGCCATTGCGTCGGGTCATCGCCGAAGGTGGTCTTGAGGTGCGCGAGGCTGTTGTCCCAGGCCCGCTTGACGGTGTCGGCGCGCTTGCCGTCCCACCAGGGCGAGGCCGGGTCGGCAGCCAGGCGGGGCAGGGCGGCGTCGATCACGCGGGTGGTGAGTAGGGTCTTGAACATCCCGTCACCCAGCTTCGGGTGGAAGGCCGCGTCGGCGAGGTTGAACAGGAACTGGTTGAACAGCGTGGCGCTGGTGGAATCCAGCGGGTAGTCACCCTTCCAGCCGGCAAGCTGTTCCACCAGCTTCAACTGCGCCGGGTCTGTGACCACCTCGTGCAGCACCGGCAACAGCGGCGCCAGCAGGCGCGGGCCGAAGGCGGTGGTGGTGCCCAGTTGCAGGGCCTGGCTGTTGGTCACATCCCACTTCACGCTCTTGTCGCTCAACTGCGCGTTCAACTGCTGGCCCCGGTCGGCGAGGTTGTAATAGCCGGGGATTTCCATGCCGGTGGGCGACGCCGGCTGGGCATTGGCCGAGACCACATAGCCACGCGCCGGGTTTTCTTCCTGGGGGTTGGCGCTGAAGGGGTAGAAGCCCAGCTTGTCGGCCTCGGCGGTGCTGCCGTCGAGGATAAACCCTGGGTTGGCACCTGCCGGGCGAATCGGCAACTGTGCCGCCGCCCACCAGCCGATATCGCCCCTGGCATTGGCCCACACGATATTCAGCCCCGGTGCCGACACTTTGGACGCCGCCGTACGGGCCTTGGCCAACGTGTCGGCGCGGTTGAGCTGGTAGAAACCTTCGAGGATCGGGTTCTGGGTGTCGAGGAACGCCCACCACATGGCAATCGGCGTCTTGCCGCCGTTGTCGCCGAGCACGTCATTGACGATCGGGCCGTGGGGTGACTGGCGCAGGGTGAGGCTGACCGGTGCCTGGCCTTTTACGGCGATCTGTTGCTCGCTGCGGGTCATGTCGACCCACTGGCCGTGGTACCAGACCTGGTTGGCGTTGTCCGGGTTGACCTTTTCGGCGATCAGGTCGAGGTCGTCGTTCTGGAACATGGTCAGGCTCCAGCCGAAATCCAGGTTGTGCCCCAGGAACGCCACGGGTACCAGCGCGTTGTGATAGCCATACAGCTCGAAGCCCGGCGCCGACAGCTGCGCCTCGTACCACACCGACGGCACCGAGAAGCGAATATGCGGGTCACCCGCCAGCAGCGGTTTGCCGCTCTTGGTGCGACTGCCACTGATGGCCCAGGCGTTGCTGCCCTCGAATTGCGGCAAGCCGTTGTCGGCCAACGCCTGCTCGCTCAGGGCGGCGAGGGCGCCGAGGGTTTTCCAGTCACTGTCGGCCAGGTTGAGGGCGCCCTTGGGTTGCCAGTCGAGGTCGAAGACGTTCAGGTAGTCGCTGCCCAGTTGGTCGCGGACGTAAGTCAGCAAGGGCTCGGTACGAAACGCAGCGGCAAAGCTGTAGGCCATGTACCCGGCGACGCTGATGGTGTCCTCGGCGGTAAACGCGCGCCTGGGGATGCCCAGTACGTCGAACTCCATCGGGCGGGCGTGGCTGTCCTGATACTGGTTGATCCCGTCCAGATAGGCTTGCAGGGCCTTCCAGTGCGCCGACTCATGGTCCTGCTGGGCCACGTAGGTGGCGGCGCGGTCACGAATGCGCAGGCTGCGGAACAACTTGTCGGTCTCCAGCAGCTTCGGTCCGAGCACCTCGGCCAGTTCGCCACGGGCCAGGCGGCGCATGATCTCCATCTGGAACAGGCGGTCCTGGGCATGCACGTAGCCCAGGGCGCGATACAGGTCGGTCTCGTTCTCGGCGCGAATATGCGGCACGCCACGGTCGTCGTAGCGCACGGTGACCGAGCCTTGTAGGTTGGCCAGTTCAACCGTGCCCTGGCGGGTGGGTTGCTTGCTGTAGACGTACCAGCCCGCACCGAGGGCGATCAGCACCAGCAGAACCGCAAGAACCTGCAGGACGCGCTTCATGAACATTCCTTACCAAGAGTGGGGTGGCGGGCTACTCATCTTTCGACCACGAACAATAGCAGCCCACCGCCAGGGTGTGCGTGGCGTTCACGTCTCGGCCGGCTTCAAGGGCTTTCAGGATCGGCTCGATAAAACTGTTATTGGAATTACACGTCAGCCCTTCGCTGTAGGGCCCGAAATACGCGAGCTTGCCGGTTCGGTCCCAGATGCCCACGGCCGGGCTGGCCGGCACCTGCTCGGCGCCGGGCAGGGCAGTGAGGGTTTTCATCTTGCGCAGGTTATCGGGCAACTGGCCGTGGCTGCCGGCTTTTTGCAGGGCATAGAACTCGACGCCCTGGGGTGCGTATTGCGCGATCAACTCGCCCAGGTGCTGCTGGTTGCCGACGTTGCACGGGCAAGCGGGGTCCCAGAAGTGCACCAGGCGGATCGGCCCGGGGCCGCTGAGTTCGGCGGGCAGGCGCAGGGCGTCGCCGGAGAATACCGCGGTGTGTTCGCTGAAGGCGCGCAGGTAGCGGCCCTGGAACCAGTCATACGCCGCCCACAGCACACCGGCGCAGATGATCAGGATCAGGCTGGTGAACAGGGCGTTACGGTAAGGCTGTCGCATTCGGATCTATCCTCGCAGGTCGCGTAGCTTGCCATGCTTGTCCTGACAGATGAATATCGCAGCTCGATATTCATCTTCGCCGCAAGTCTGGAAGCCTTTATGCCTGTGACCTTTGACCCTGATCACCTTCGCGAAAGCCTGCGGCCCCTGGTGGATGCGCAACCGCTTTCAGCCGAAGCACGGGTCTACCAGCGTTTCTACGGACTGGACCTGAGTGCACGCAAAGTGCCGACAGTGAGTCGGCTGGGGCGTTTCGAGGTGGCTGGGTTCGAGGTGGTCGCCCAGGTGTGGTGGCCGCCCGTGCCGGTGGCGACGATGTTTATGTTCCACGGCTTCTACGACCATATGGGCCTGTATCGCCACGTGGTGGACTGGGCCCTGGACCAGGGCTTTGTGGTAATCGCCTGCGATTTGCCGGGCCATGGCTTATCCAGCGGCGCGCGCGCCAGCATCGATGATTTTGCCGTGTACCAGGATGTGGTGCAGGCACTGTTCGCCCAGGCCCAAGCGCTGCAATTGCCGCAGCCCTGGCACTTGTTCGGGCAAAGCACCGGCGGCGCGGTGGTGGTGGATCACTTGCTCAACCGGGGGGCCGACAGCCCCGCCCAGGGCAAGACCTTCCTGCTCTCACCGCTGGTGCGGCCGCGTGCGTGGGGATGGTCACAGGTCAGCTATTACCTGCTGCGCCCGTTCGTCAAAGGCATCGCCCGGCGTTTCAGCGAGAACACTCACGACCCGGCGTTCAAGCCGTTCCTGGAAGCCGACCCGCTGCAACCCCGCCAACTGCCCACCGCCTGGGTAGGTGCCCTGGCGCGCTGGATCAAACGCATCGAAGCCGCCCCGCGCAGCCCTCGGCGGCCGGTGATTGTGCAGGGTGAGGAAGACATGACGGTGGATTGGCAGCACAACTTGCAGGTGCTGCGGGGCAAGTTCGACCAGCCCGAGGTGTTGATGCTGCCGCGCGGCCGGCATCACCTGGCGAATGAGATTCCTGAGATTCGCGAAGAGTACTTCCGGTATTTGACGGACCATCTGAAATAACGCAGTCCAAATGTGGGAGGGGGCAAGCCCCCACATTTTATTACTGCGTCAGGCTTGAAGTGCTCTGGCCGACTGCCAGACCTGCGCGAATCGCCGCCAGCGCCGCCTGGTAATACGCCTTACCTTCCGGTGACTCCGCAAACGTCGCGAACTCTTCCAGCTCCGGGTCGGACAAATCCCGATAGACGTAGAGCAGAGTGTTGTTCAGGTCATTGCCAATCTGTTGCATCAGCCGCTCACGCTGGCCATTCAGCATGCCTTGGGCCTGGCCGCCACCCAGCAGGCCGGGGATCATCTGGCTCAAGCTGTCGGCGGCCACGCCGGCGATCGCCAGGCTCACTTCCGCCCCGGCTTCGCGGGCGGGCAAGGCCTGGGCCAGGTGGCCGATGATCAGGCTGCGAGTGGCGTCAGCCTCGATGTGCGGCAGGCCTTGGGCGTTTTTTGCCAACTGGTCGCGGCGCGTGGCCAGCAACTCGGCCGCAACGACCTTGCGGCCCAGGGGCGATTGGAAAAACGCCAGGGCCGGCGCAGGGTCCGCCAGGTGCTTGCGTAACTGGGCTTCGGCGCGCTGGTCCATGGCCTGGGCGGCAAAGCGCTTGTTGCTGTTGTCCACCAGCGCCTGGTACACCGCCGGCGGCAGGCTGTTACGGTAGCGTTGCTGGGCAGCACTGAGGGCGTCATTGAAATGCGCACGTTGTTCGGCCCAGCCGGCGACCTTGTACAACTGGTCATGGCCGTCTGCCCAGGCGGGCAAAACGCAGAACATCAGCAAGGAAAAAAACAAACGACGCATATGGACTCCTGTCAGTCGGCCACTATTGTCCGTGTCGGGCGTAGGATTTGTCGAGAAGTCCTATCAGTCAGCTGACTAAAGTGTATTCAGACGCTCGGCGGCTCTGTCGGATTCACAGGCGTATGGATACTATGCGCGCCATGCAAATACCCCTCGATCACCCCCTGCTGCAACGCATCGTCGATGACCTGGCCGAAAAAGGCTGGTCGCAGCAGAACGGCTTCCTGCCCCAGGCTCTGACCCTGGAACTGGCGGCTGAGTGCCGTAAACGTGCGGCCGAGGGTGAACTGGCCCCGGCGGCAGTGGGGCGCGGGCCGGCCCAGGAGATTCGCGAGGGTATTCGCGGCGACCATATCCAGTGGCTGGAGGAGGGCGACGCGGCGGTCTGTGACAGCTATATGGCGTTGATGGACACGCTGCGCCTGGCGATGAACCGTGGTTTGTTCCTCGGCCTTGAGGATTTCGAAAGCCACTTCGCGATGTATCCCCCCGGCGCGTTTTACCTCAGGCACCTGGACCGGTTCCGCGACGATGATCGGCGCATGGTTTCGGCGGTGATCTACTTGAACGACGCCTGGTTGCCCGAGCACGGTGGCCAGTTGCGTATGTACCTCAAGGACGGCGTCGAATACGACGTGGTGCCCAGCGGTGGATGCCTGGTGGTGTTCCTGTCGGGCGAAGTGCCCCACGAAGTCATGCCGGCTACGCGCGAGCGCCTGTCTCTCACCGGCTGGTTTCGTCGGCGCGGCAACGAGCCGTTCTAACCATGCAAAAGATTCTGATCAGCCGCTGCCTGCTTGGCCACAAGGTGCGCTACGACGGTGGGGCCAGCGGGCCGTTCGATCAACTGGCGGCGTGGCAGGCTGAAGGGCGCGTGGTTGCGATCTGCCCGGAAGTGTCGGGCGGTCTGCCGACGCCCAGGCCCTCTGCCGAGATTCCAGGTGGGCAGGGCATCGATGTGTGGGAAGGCCGCGCCCAAGTGTTGACGGCCGAGGGCGAAGACTTCAGCGCCGCCTTCCTCGACGGCGCCCGGCAAGCCTTGGCGTTGGTGCAGCGCCATCACATCCGCATCGCCATTCTCAAGGCCAATAGCCCGTCCTGCGGCAACCTGCTGACTTATGACGGCACTTTCACCGGTGTCAAGGTCAGTGGCGAAGGTGTCACGGCGGCGCTGCTCAAGCGCCATGGCGTGCAGGTGTTCAGTGAGCTGGAGTTGCCTGCGGCGGCACTGGCGTTGGCGCGCCTGTAGGGGCCTGGTCCTCGAACCACTTCTGGGACAGTGCCTTTAATCGGCCATCGTCCTTCACCCGCTTCAACGCCCCGTCCAGGCTGGTCTTGAAGGCCGGGTTGCCCTTCTGGAACGGGATCGCCAGTTCAGGCTTGTCGTGATAAGCCTCGCTGAAATCGAACTGATCCTTAAGCTCGGCAGTCATAGCGACATGGTTGATGGCCACATCGTATTTGCCGGTTGAGACCCCCGGCAGCATGTCGGCATCGTCGGTGGTGATAAACGAGGGGCGCACGTCCATTTCCTTTGCCAGCAATTCACCCAGCTCGACTTCAAAGCCGGTGAGTTTGTCGCCTTCCTTGAAATTGTACGGTGGTGTGTTGGCTTCAAGGGCGATGCGGAGTTCGCCGCGATCGTTTACATCGTCGATCAGTTCGGCATGAGCCAGGGGGCTCAGAAGGGGCAGCAACAGTAACAGGCCAGGCGAAAAGCGCATGGTCACTCCTAAAGAATTCGAATGTGCGAGGCGCCGTTCAGCATCGCTTTGCTATGGTGGTGAGTGCCTTGGACAGCAATTTGTCGCGAAGTTGTCAGAACCCTACAGATTTCATGGAAAAACTGGAGAAGAGAATGAAAGCCCTATTGTCCCGTGCAACCATTGCCAGCCTGCTGCTGGGTGCCTCGATGTTGGCGAATGCCGCCGATGTTCCGCGTACCCCCGCGCCCAAGGGGGCTGAGGTGTTTATCGTCTCGCCCAAGGATGGCGCGACCGTCGACAAAACCTTCACCGTCAAATTCGGCGTCAAGGGCCTGGACCTTGAGCCGATCGACAAGCAAGTACCAAACGCCGGCCACCATCATCTGCTGGTAGACCAGGATGTACAGTCGCTGAAGGCTGATGAGGCCATCCCAGCCACCGCCACGTCGATTCACTTCGGTAAGGCGCAGACTGAAACCGAACTGACCCTGGCTCCAGGCAAGCACACCCTGCAACTGGTCGCAGGCGACAACGTGCATCGCCAATTCGAGCCCACTGTAGCCTCGAAAGTGATCACGGTTAACGTCAAGTAAGATTTGTTCAGACAAAAAAATGGGAGGCCCCTGCGGGTCTCCCATTTTTTGTGCAGCGTGTGCAGCGTTAGAACAACACGCGGCTACGGATAGTGCCGTTGATGTGCTGCAGCTTCTCTTGCGCCAGGTCCGAGTACTCGGCGTCGACGTCGATCACCACGTAGCCGACCTTCTCGTTGGTCTGCAGGAACTGACCGGAGATGTTGATGCCGTTTTCCGCGAACACCTTGTTGATCTCCATCATCACCCCAGGGATGTTCTGGTGGATGTGCAGCAGGCGGTGCTTGCCAGGGTGAGCCGGCAGGGCCACTTCCGGGAAGTTGACGGACGATACCGAGGTACCGTTGTCGCTGTACTTGACCAGTTTCTCCGACACTTCCAGGCCGATGTTGGCTTGGGCTTCGGCAGTGGAACCACCGATGTGCGGGGTCAGGATCACGTTGTCCAGGCCACGCAGCGGGCTTTCGAAGATGTCGTCGTTGGAGCGTGGCTCCACCGGGAACACGTCGATTGCGGCGCCGATCAGGTGCTTGTCCTTGATGGCGTCGGCCAGGGCGTCCAGCTCGACCACGGTGCCCCGTGCAGCGTTGATCAGGATGCCGCCTTTCTTGATGGCGCGGATTTCCTTCTCGCCGATCATCCACTGGGTCTCAGCGGTTTCCGGAACGTGCAGGGTGACGATGTCGGACATGCCCAGCAGTTCGGTCAGGCTCGACACCTGGGTGGCGTTGCCCAATGGCAGCTTGGTCAGGGTGTCGTAGAAGAACACCTGCATGCCCAGGCCTTCGGCCAGTACCGACAGTTGCGTGCCGATCGAACCGTAACCGACGATACCCAGCTTCTTGCCCCGGATTTCGAAGGAGTTGGCCGCGCTCTTGATCCAGCCGCCACGGTGGCAGGAGGCGTTCTTCTCAGGGATACCGCGCAACAGCAGGATGGCCTCGGCCAGCACCAGCTCCGCGACGGAACGGGTGTTGGAGTACGGGGCATTGAACACTGCGATGCCGCGCTCGCGCGCTGCATTGAGGTCGACCTGGTTGGTGCCGATGCAGAAACAGCCAACTGCCACGAGTTTCTTGGCGTGATCGAAGATCTCTTCGGTCAGTTGAGTGCGGGAGCGAATGCCGATGAAGTGTGCATCGGCGATCTTTTCCTTGAGCTGGGCTTCCGGCAGAGAACTGGTGATGTACTCAATGCTGGTGTACCCGGCAGCTTTCAGAACGTCGACAGCCGATGGGTGGACGCCTTCCAAAAGAAGGAACTTGATCTTGCTCTTATCGAGAGAAGTCTTGCTCATCTGCGTAAACCTGTATCCCGGAGAAAAATGGCAGGGAATCGAATAGCCGGATGTGCCCTGATTCACCAATACTGTTCCCGTTTGACGGCGTCTGTTGCCGTCATGCTGCGTTGCCGCTCCTCCCCATAGCCAGCTATGAGTCGTCGCGGCGTCTTGCCTGACGACAACAGCCACTCGTCAAACAGAAACGTATTGGTAAATCAGGGCACAGAGCTGACCCGGACGGCAGGAAAGCCGTCACCGCAGAAACGCCCTTGGGCTCTGTCCTGCGGGGGCGGTATGCTAGCATACGCGCCCCGCTAAACACCTATTCCTGCGACGTGAAGCGTTCTCAGGATGACCATGAATTGTTCGAGAGTTCTGTCGATGACCCATCCTGCCCTGATTGATGAGCTAAAGACCCTGGTTGAGCCCGGCAAAGTGCTGACCGACGCCGACTCCCTGGAGGCTTACGGCAAGGATTGGACCAAGCACTTCGCGCCCGCGCCCACCGCCATCGTGTTCCCCAAGACCACCGAGCAAGTGCAGGCCATCGTCCGTTGGGCCAATGCGCACAAGGTGGCGCTGGTGCCATCCGGTGGTCGTACCGGCCTGTCGGCTGCTGCCGTGGCGGCCAATGGCGAAGTGGTCGTCTCGTTCGATTATATGAACCAGATCCTCGACGTGAACCTCACCGACCGCACCGCCGTGTGCCAGCCGGGCGTGGTCACCAAGCAATTGCAGAACGTCGCCGAAGAAAAAGGCCTGTACTACCCGGTGGACTTCGCGTCGTCCGGTTCCAGCCAGATTGGCGGCAATATCGGCACCAATGCCGGCGGGATCAAGGTCATTCGCTACGGTATGACCCGCAACTGGGTGGCTGGCATGAAGGTCGTCACCGGCAAGGGTGATGTGCTGGAGCTGAACCGCGATCTGATCAAGAACGCCACCGGCTATGACATGCGCCAACTGTTTATCGGCGCCGAAGGCACCCTGGGCTTTGTGGTCGAAGCCACCATGCGCCTGGACCGTGCGCCGAAAAACCTCACCGCGATGGTGCTCGGCACCACCGATTTCGACTCGATCATGCCGGTGCTGCACGCCTTCCAGGGCAAGCTGGACCTGACCGCCTTCGAGTTCTTCTCCGACAAGGCCTTGGCCAAAGTCCTCGGTCGTGGCGATGTGCCGGCGCCGTTCGAAACCGAGTGCCCGTTCTACGCGCTGCTGGAATTCGAAGCCACCACCGAAGAAGTCGCCAACCACGCCCTGGAAACCTTCGAGCACTGCGTCGAGCAGGGCTGGGTGCTGGACGGCGTGATGAGCCAGAGCGAAACCCAGTTGCATAACCTGTGGAAACTGCGCGAGTACATCTCCGAGACCATTTCCCACTGGACGCCGTACAAGAACGATATTTCGGTCACAGTCTCCAAAGTTCCGGCGTTCTTGAAGGAAATTGACGCTATCGTCGGCGAACACTACCCGGACTTCGAAATTGTCTGGTTCGGCCATATCGGCGACGGCAACCTGCACCTGAACATCCTCAAGCCGGAAAACCTGAGCAAGGATGAGTTCTTCGCCAAGTGCGCCACGGTGAACAAGTGGGTGTTCGAAACCGTTCAGAAGTACAACGGCTCGATCTCCGCCGAACACGGCGTGGGCATGACCAAGCGTGATTACCTGACCTACAGCCGTTCGCCGGTTGAGATCGAATACATGAAAGCAGTGAAGGCGGTGTTCGACCCGAACGGGATCATGAACCCTGGCAAGATTTTCGCGGTTTAACCGCCCCCGAAGGAGTCGTTTCATGAGCTACCAGCACAAGTATGTCGACGGCACCAATATCCACTTTCCTGTCGGTAAAGTGGTGTGTATTGGGCGTAACTACGCCGAACATGCCAAGGAACTGGACAACCCGGTGCCGACCGAGCCGTTGCTGTTCATCAAGCCGGGCAGTTGCGTCGTCCCGCTGGAAGGCGGTTTCAGCATTCCGACCGAGCGCGGTTCGGTGCACTACGAGGCGGAAATCGCGGTGCTGATCGGCAAGCCGCTGTCGAACAAGCCCAGCCGTGAAGAGGTACTGGACGCCATCTCCGGTTTCGCCCCGGCCCTGGATCTGACCCTGCGCGACAAGCAATCCGAGCTGAAAGCCAAGGGCCTGCCGTGGGAAATCGCCAAGTCCTTCGACGGCGCGGCGGTGATTGCGCCGTTCGTGGTCGGCAGCACCTTCGCGGACGTGACCGATATTGGCATTCGCCTGACCATCAATGGCGAAGTGCGCCAGGACGGCAACAGCGCGAGCATGCTCAACCCGATCGTGCCGATGATCCAGTACATGGCCGGCTGCTTCTCGCTGCAGGCCGGCGACGTGATCCTCACCGGCACCCCGGCCGGCGTGGGCCCATTGAATGTGGGTGATGACCTGGTGTTGGAATTGACCGGCGTGAATCGTTTCGAAAGCAGCGTTCGATAAGCACCTGATGTGGAAGGGGGCAAGCCCTAATGCCAGTCAGTTAAGGCTTTTTGTAGGAGCGAGCTTGCTCGCGAAAAACTCACAGGCGCCGCGTTCATTCAGGAAGCA